>CAJWKT010000046.1 GCA_913041665.1 uncultured Gammaproteobacteria bacterium
ATACCTTAGCTAAGTTGCATCATTTACGTCAGCAGAAAAGTAAACGGGCAGGTCTAAGCAACGATTGTCTATCAGACCTTATTGCGCCGCAAAACATAAACCTACTAGATTATATTGGCGGTTTTGCCGTCACGGCTGGGCTGGGGCTGGAAGAACATGTTGCACGCCTCGAATCACAACAGGACGATTACAATGCGATCATACTCAAAGCGTTGGCCGATCGACTTGCAGAAGCATTTGCAGAACGTTTACACCAGCGAGTCCGTACAGAATTCTGGGGCTATTCGCCCGATGAGGATTTGAAAAACAAAAACCTGATTGAGGAATCTTACCGCGGTATCCGCCCTGCACCCGGTTATCCAGCCTGTCCCGATCACACGGAGAAAGAAACGCTCTGGCAACTATTAAAGGTAGAGCAGACTACAGGCATTAGGATCACAGACGCATACGCCATGCTACCAATGGCATCAGTAAGTGGGTGGTATTTCTCCCATCCTAAATCGCGCTATTTTTCTGTAGGTAAAATTGACAGAGATCAAGCTGAGGACTATGCGACCCGCAAAGGTTGGACCGCTAAACAAACAGAACGCTGGCTTTCGGCTAATTTGAATTACAGAACGACCTCAACTTAGAAGGCTATTTAAATTTCTCATGCCTGACAAAGCGGGCAATCCGATTTAGACCTAAGGCCTACTTCCCGCCACCGGCCGATTGCGGCATCCCACAGCAGCAACTGATTTTTCAGCCCTGATTCTATACCCATCAGTAATTTCAAAGTTTCCACTGCCATTAACGCACCAACCACACCTGTTACAGGCGACAGCACACCACTTCCCTCGCAGTTTCCAAGCCATTCATCCTCGTCCCCGTAAATACACCGATAACAGGGTCCTTTACCTTTGTTTGTAAAAACCGCCAGCTGACCTTCCAAACGCACGGCTGCACCAGACACTAATGGTACTCCCATTTTGACGCACGCCTCATTCACCGCCAAACGGGTAGCAAAGCTATCAGTACCGTCAAGAACCACAGACGCCTGCGCAATGTGAGCTTCAAGAGCTTCTGGGCTAAGACGTTGAGGTACACATTCAATTACAACACTGGGATTCAGGGCAAGTAATCGATCTCGCGCCACCTCCACCTTTAGCTTCCCCACATCTTCTGCCCTATAGAGAATCTGGCGAGCTAAGTTACTCTCATCTATCCGATCAAAATCATTCAGCACCAAACATCCGACGCCGCTAGCAGCTAAGTATTGCACCGCGGGACAACCAAGGCCCCCTAGCCCAACTATGAAAGCTCTTGCTAAAGCCAATTGCGCCTGGCCGTCTTCGCCCACCTCTGGAAGAGCTAAATGCCGACTGTACCGAGTACTACCCACTAGACCACCGCCACAGCTGAAATGTAAATCAAAAGCATTTCACATCCTTTCAAGCATGTGCTGAGTCTGTAAACTATCAAAAACCCACTCTCTTCATGGTGTAGCCACCTGTGCGCCCAAAGCGCGAGGATGGCAGGCTAGATCACAATATGATCCTAGCACTTCTAAGGAGTTAGCCTGCAGAAGTTTAGTAACCACACCAGACTGATCAAGACCATGCTCCATTAACAGGCGTCCGTTAGGAGAAAGGTGTTTTTTTGCGCCCGCTACAATGACGCGGATGATATCCAAGCCATCAGTACCGCCATCTAAGGCCAACCGCGGCTCAAAACAGATGTCATCCAGCAGACAAGGATCCCCTTTTTCTACGTAGGGCGGATTCGTCACAATCAGGTCAAATCGCTCTCCGGAAAGAGCACTGTAGGCGCTCGATCTGAGCCAACGCACATCAAGATCCAGGGCTACACCATTACCCTTTGCTACAAAAAGTGCTGCTTCACTCACATCAACCCCGGTTATGCAAGCGTGAGGCCGGTGCTTCTTGATAGCCAGCGCAATAGCACCCGTACCCGTACCAATATCTAAGATGGACATTTTGGCTTTCTCAGGAATCCAGGCAAGAGCCTTCTCAACAAGAAGCTCCGTCTCTGGGCGGGGAACGAGGGTATCTGCAGTCACCACAAACTCTAGGGAATAAAATTCTTTTTTGCCAACAAGTTGGGCAACTAGCATCCCATTAACGCGCTTAGCGATTAAATCAAAATACCGACATTCCATCTCTGGGCGAACAGTACGCTCGGAAAAAGCGAACACCACACTTCGGGAAATGCCAGCGGTATGCGCGAGCAACACCTCTGCATCCAGACGGGGTGAAGCACTGACTCCTCGGAGCGCTTGGCAACCCTGTGCTGCAAGATACCCAAGACTCGCGCTGTGATTAGAAATTTTTGTGCTCACGAATAGCCCCAGATGTTTACTGGTCAGCCAACGCAGCTAGCTGATCCGCCTGATGTTCATTAGTTAGCGAGTCAATGACCTTATCCAAACTACCTTCCAGAATATCTCCTAAATTGTATAAGGTGAGATCTATTCGATGGTCAGTCACACGACCCTGAGGAAAATTATAAGTACGGATTCGCTCCGACCGATCGCCAGACCCCACTAAGTTGCGGCGACGTTCAGCGGTTTCCGCACGCCGCTTCGTAACTTGAATATCCTTTAATTTAGACGTCATCAGTGACATGGCTCGGGCCCGATTTTTATGCTGAGATCGCTCATCCTGGCACTCAACAACGATTCCAGTCGGCAAGTGCGTTAGTCGTACAGCAGAGTCCGTCTTATTCACATGCTGACCACCTGCTCCTGATGCTCGATAGGTGTCTACCCGTAAATCGCTGGTATTGACCTCAACCTCTTCTTCTTCGGGTAACTCTGGCAAGACAGCTACTGTGCATGCGGAAGTATGGATGCGTCCTTGAGATTCCGTATCTGGAACGCGTTGGACACGGTGAACTCCAGATTCAAATTTCAAATGCGCGTAGGCTCCTTTGCCTGCCACTCGGCTAATAATTTCCTTAAAACCACCATGGTCGCCTTCTCTGGCACTTAATACCTCCACATTCCAGCCATTTTGCTCTGCATACCTGTGGTACATGCGAGAAAGGTCTCCTGCAAACAACGCTGCTTCATCTCCACCCGTACCCGCGCGTATTTCGAGGTAAAGGTTAGCATCGTCGTCCGAATCCCTCGCAATTAAATGCAAGGATAGGCGATTTTCCTGCACTACCTGCCGGTCAAGCAGGCGCTTTAATTCCTCTTCACCTAAGGCCTTTAGCTCCACATCATCACCAGCGCACATCTCCTCTGCAGCCTTAATATCCTCCTCTAGAATTCGGAAGGTTTCGATATCCCTTACGATCGGATTCAGCCGGGCATATTCCTTCGAAAGATCACGAAAACGATGCTGGTCGGTAATCACTTCAGGATCAGTCAACAATTGACCGATTTCTTCGAACCGCTCTGCCATCAGGATCAATTTTTCTTGGATAGAAGTTTTCACGTGCCTGTTTGGATGTGATCAACTACATGCAGATCGCGCTGAGGATACGGCATAGACAAACCATTCTGTTCAATTGCGCTCTTAATGGATTCCAGCAAATCGCCACGAACCGACCAATAGTCAGCAGTACGCACCCAAGGCTGCACCCCAAAATTGACACTACTCTCACCTAGCTCAAGTAAGAACACAGCAGCGGGGGGCTCCTCCAAAAGTCGATTTTCTTGCATTAGCACACCCTGAATCAGAGCCTTGGCTTTTCCTATGTCATCGTTATAGCTGATCCCTATCACGAGATTGATACGACGCTTTTCCTCGGCAGAATAGTTGGTGATGGTATCAGCGTAAATCAGTCCGTTAGGAACTGTGATAACGAGATTATCCGGTGTTTTGAGAACCGTATTGAAAATACTGATGCTCTCCACACTACCGCTGATGCCGGCAGTGTCAACAAAATCACCCACTTTAAATGGCCGGAATAACACCAGCATTACGCCCGCTGCAAAATTTGCCAGCGAGTCTCGCAGTGCCAACCCAACAGCCAAACCAGCAGCCCCAATAACCGCAAGAAAAGGAGTAGTGGGAACCCCAAGCACCCCCAAAGCACTAATTACCACAACAACCATTAACGCTACATAGGCGATACTGGACAAAAACTGTACCAGAGTTGAGTCCACCTTAGCCTTACTAATAGCTTTTTTGATCCAAGACATCACTGTCCTAGCAACCCATCTTCCGGCCACAACTATTAAGATAGCAGCCGCCAGCTTGCCGCCCCAGCTAAACAGCATTGGCCCCAGCATGACCGGATCTAATAAACCGCTGAATGTCTCTAAAAGATTCTTCATTCCTTAACCCTCCTTCATGTGCAACTTCAATTATCATAGGCAAACACCCCACCCAAATTGTCAGGGTATCCCACAGGGATCACAAGGCAGACAGGACTGTCTGGCAAGTCGGAGGCTCTGTGATCAGGTATCATTCACATTCCGAAAATGGAGTAGCTCGATCAGACTCACTCTCTTTATAGTCATCACCGGTCTGGTAGCTTGCGCATCAGTACCGGCTCAAAATCAATCTGCCCGGAAGCGCGTGGATGTTGATTCCCATGTACTTCTAGCGGAGATTGCATGGAGTCGGCAGCAATTTGAGGAAGCTGTAGAGCATTTTCTGGCAGGCTCTAGCATTTCTGAAGACCCCGCATTGGCAGAACGCACCTCACTCGCAGCCCACCAATTTAACTTTAACGACATCGGCCTCCAAGCTGCTAATCGTTGGCTCAGTCTAAGCCCGACAGATGTCCGGGCATATCAATTTCTTGGAATATTTGAATTTCGTTCAGGAAATTTGGAAAGGGCCCTTGAATTGTTCGCTGACCTGATGAGTCTGGACGAAAATAAGACCGCAGGATTTGAGCTAATAGTAGAAGGATTGGTTAACGAGGAGGACACTGAAGGCGCTATGGCCGTGCTAAGCCCTATTGTCGAGGCACATGCAGATATTGCTGCCGGGCGCTATGGATTAGCCCAAATGGCCCTGCGTACCGGTGATTTTGAGAAAACACTGGTCAACGCTGAACTGGCGGCAACCTTGGCGCCCGATTGGGTCGCTGCGCAACTTTTGTATGCCCGAACTCTGCTCATTGCTGGGCGTACCGAAGATGCGCTAGAACTTGCAGGGCATTTTGCACAAGAGCAACCAACAGTGGCAGTGCGTTTGCAATACGCTGAACTCCTAATCTCAGCGGGACACGGAAGCGAAGCTCGAGAAATGCTTCACATTATTCTGGAAGAAAATCCTGGGCACACAGCAACTGTCAGAGCCTTAGGGTTTCTTTCATTAGCGGAAAACGACCTTGAAACTTCCAGAAATTTTTTCAATGAACTGAGGGCAGAACCCCGCTATCGAGATGAAGCATTTTATTACCTAGGGCGTATTGCCGAAAACAATGAAAATTTCCTCCAAGCCATGCGCTCCTACTCACGGGTAACGGGGGGTACAAACGCTGTTGAAGCCCAACTTAGAGCCGCCAACTTGCTCTTTACGCGATTAAGTGATTCTGAAAGTGCCCTCCAACATCTGAAGGATTTTGGTGTTGCTAATCCGAACTACAACACTGAAATGGTTGTCGCCGGGAGTGAAGTGTTGACCAGGATGGGTCGGATTGACGACGCGATGAACCTGATTAACAAGACCCTGGAAGAAGATGCGGAGGATGAAGTTCTGCATGATGCTCGTGTCCAACTCTACATTGCCATGGCTCGAGAAGCCGAGAACCAGCTGAATCTAGATGAAGCTCAAGCACTACTCAGGAAAGGCCTCAGACTTTATTCTGAGGACACATCGCTTCGTTATGCCCAAGCACTCATCTATCAGAAGCAGGGCCGTATCCGAAGGGCCGTAGGCACACTGAGGGATCTAGCTGAAGAAAACCCCAATGACGCAGGATTATTGAACGCGCTGGGTTACTTGATGACAGATCAGGGACGCCAACATCAGGAAGCACGGGTCTACATACAAAAAGCGCTAGCAATGGAACCGGATAACCCGGCCATTATCGATAGTATGGGCTGGGTACTTTTTCGTTTGGGTCAATATAAGGCGGCACTGGGTTATCTAGAGCGTGCGTACCGCCTATTCCCTGACCCTGAAATTGCAGCCCATCTGGTGGATGCGTACTGGGTAGAAGACAGAAAAAACCAAGCGCTAAAGTTACTTGAAGAAGCACTTCAAGATAATCCTGATAGTTCGCTCCTCATGGAGGTCGAGCAGCGTATTCAACTATGAAAATCCGAACAGTATGGCCTGCCCTTGCTGTAGCCTTAACCGGCTGCATCCATATTCCTGCGGCTGAAGATGGATTGAGTTACGAACAACGCCGAACTCAACTTGAAAAACTTGAAAGCTGGCATATGAGCGGCCGAATTGCAGTAGACACAGGCAAACGTGCTTATCAAGGCCGATTCCAATGGCGACAACATGGTGATAGCCTGGAATTCTCAGTTCGGGGTCCAATTGGTGTAGGTCTGATGCAAATTAAGGGCCCAATGAACTCGCTCACCATAACGAGCAACGGTAAAACTTGGCAACTAGAGGATTCTGAAAAGGATCTTTCCGAATTAATGGGATGGTGGCTGCCAATTAGCAGTCTACGTAGCTGGCTGATAGGCATACCAGACCCCAGCTACGCAGGTATTGAGACTTTTGGGCCGGCGGATGCTATCGAATCTCTCAACCAACGATTTTGGGAGTTACACTTCAAAAATTATCAATTGACAGCTGGTTTGATGCTTCCGAGTCGCGTCGACCTAAATCATGAAACACTGCAACTCAGGATTATTATTGATGACTGGGCACCAGACATTTTGAACTGAACAGCTTACCCGCAGGACAATACGGGCAAAGTTGAATGGGGTGTAGCCAAGTGGTAAGGCAACGGGTTTTGATCCCGTGATTCGCAGGTTCGAGTCCTGCCACCCCAGCCATTTTGTACTTTGTAATTTTGTAATAGGAGACTGCTTTGGACCCGGGAACAACAACTGTATTCTCAGGCAATGCCCACCCATCTCTAGCCAGAGACATTGCCCATTACCTACATTTGCCCCTGGGCAAAATCAGCGTGGGACGCTTCAGTGACGGCGAAGTAAGCGTGGAAATCATGGAGAACATTCGTGGTCGAGACGTTTATCTAGTGCAATCCACATGCCCCCCAACGAACGACAATTTGGTGGAGCTACTCGTGATGGCAGACGCCTGCCAGCGGGCATCGGCCGCACGAATCACTGCCCTGATGCCATATTTTGGGTACGCCCGCCAAGACCGCCGCCCGCGCGCCACTCGCGTACCCATAACAGCTAAACTTGTCGCCAACCTAATCGGCTCGTCTGGCATCGGACGAGTTCTGACTGTGGATTTGCATGCTGACCAGATCCAGGGGTTTTTTGATATCCCAGTAGATAACGTTTACGCCTCACCTGTACTGCTGGGTGATGCGTGGAAACAAGAGTATAAGGATATGGTGGTAGTATCCCCAGACGTAGGAGGCGTGGTCCGGGCCCGGGCCCTCGCAAAGCGCCTTGATGATGCAGACCTAGCAATCATCGACAAACGGCGACCCCAAGCCAATACGGCTCAGGTTATGAACGTGATCGGTGAGGTTTCCGGCAAAACCTGTGTACTTATTGATGATCTGGTAGATACCGCAGGAACCCTTTGTGAAGCGGGCCGAATACTAAAAGAACGGGGTGCTGTGCGGGTAGTTGCCTATATTACGCATCCTGTACTATCTGGCCCTGCTGTTGAGCGGATTGAAAAATCAGAACTGGATGAGTTAGTAGTCACTGATACCATTCCTCTCAGCGAAACGGCCAAGGCCTGCGCCCAAATCCGCCAACTGAGCGTAGCGGAGCTCCTTGCCGAAACAATTCGACGCATTAGCGATGCGGAATCCGTTAGCTCGTTGTATCTGGACTAGAAAACGTGTTGCCAAATTGCATTTGGACAGAATCCGGGTTGCCCTGCTATCATCCCGCGCCCTTCGAGAGGAAAATGCTATGAATGCTGATTTCAAGCTGGAGGTCAGATCAAGAGATCTAAAGGGCAAGGGCTCAAGCCGCCGCCTACGACGCTCAGGAAAAACACCGGCAGTACTTTATGGCGGTGGTGTACAACCCACGCCGATCACGCTAGACAACCATGCCCTAGCGAAACAGATGGAACAAGAGGCTTTCTTCACAAGCATTCTAAATATTGTTCTTGATGGCAATCCCCAAGCTGCAGTAGTTAAAGAGGTGCAACATCACCCCTTTAAGCCACAAGTACTGCATCTTGATTTCCAACGAATACTGGAAGACGAGAAAATAAATCTGAACGTTCCCATACATTTCCTTGGTGAAGAAGCAGCCAAAGGTGTCACAGAGAGGGATGGAGTGCTTGCTCGACTTGTAACGGAAGTAGAGGTGACCTGTCTGCCCAAAGATTTACCCGAGTTTTTAGAACTAGATGTATCGGAGTTGGATCTAAATCAAGTTCTACTTTTATCCGACATAACCCTCCCAGAGGGTGTTGAGTTAGTGCCGTTATCCCATGACCAAGATGGTCCGGTGGTAGGTATAAACCCAGCACGCCAAGAAGAAGAGGAAGAAATCGAGGTTGAAGAGGGCGAAATGTTGGCCGAAGGCGAAGAAATTGAAGGCTCTGAGGAAGAAAAAACTGCAGAAGGCGAAGAAAAACCCAAGGAGGAGCCCTCTAGTTGAGTGCATATACTTTACTCTCTGGATTTTCAAGGCCGCCCCAGGGCGGCCTTTTTACTAAAAAGAAACTATAAAAGCCACTTGGCAATGACCACCACATAACCATCTAAATGCTAGGATGGGGTGCGATGCAAAATGAAATCGATTTAATTGTCGGACTGGGTAACCCCGGGACACAGTATCTCACTACCCGTCACAACGCAGGATTTTGGTTCATAGACCTATTGTCCAAAAAACATACTGGGACATTCCGCACTGAAAAAAGATTTCACGGAGATGTCGCACAAATCGTTATCGACAATCGGCGCATTTGGTTACTAAAACCCCAAACCTATATGAATGAAAGTGGGCGCTCCGTTGAAGCCATAACGACTTATTACAACATTTCTCTCGAAAACACGTTCATAGCGCACGATGATCTAGACCTTAGGCCTGGTAGGACAAAACTTAAATTTTCCGGCGGTCATGGAGGACATAACGGTCTGCGGGATGTGATTCGATGCGTTGGAAACGTGTTTTGGCGTTTGCGATTAGGTATCGGGCACCCAGGACCAGGGCAGCGTGAGATCGTGACCGATTACGTGCTAAAACGCGCTTCCGGAGAGGATGAAATAAAAATTTTAGATGCAGTTGGATCTGCTATGGAGATAATACCCATCTTTCTACAACATGGAGAAGACAGGGCAAAGAGCCTTCTTCACAAACAAGGTGCTGAAATAAATTTGGACCAAGAATCGGGCAAATCAAGCACCCAAGAGTAAGGTTTAGTGGGAATTTCCTGTGGAATAGTCGGCCTGCCTAATGTAGGCAAATCAACGCTTTTTAACGCGCTGACCCATTCTCAAGTCCCTGCAGAGAATTACCCGTTTTGCACTATCAATCCTAATGTGGACATAGTCGCCGTTCCAGATCATAGACTAGAAACTATTTCAGCCGTTGTAAAACCCAAGCGGACGGTGGCCGCAGTAGTTGAGTTCGTCGATATCGCGGGTCTTGTGAGGGGTGCTTCCAAAGGCCAAGGTTTGGGTAATCAGTTTCTAACTCACATTCGACAAACTGACGCCATTGCCTATCTCACGCGCTGTTTTGACAGCGAGAATATTGTTGCAGAAGTCACTAATCACAAGGATTTCGTGAGACTAGGCGGCGAACAAGGTGCCCGAGAAGTGGGAAAGCTCCATATAGAAGGCAAAAATTATATAATTCAGGAGGGCGATGTTATTCGGTTTCGATTTAATGTTTAAAAAAACATAGCCGAACAAGTGTCTTTTTCGAATTTTTATAAACACACTGCATAGGAGGCTTCCGTTTTTTTTTCTATTTCTTTCTGCGTAGCCCCCGGCATCACTTGAACTAACGTCAATTGTCCGTCAATAAAACGAAATTTTGCTAAATCAGTAATAAGAACTGATACCGCATTGGCGACGGTCAGGGGAAGAGTGCACTCTTTAACAATCTTTGATGCACCAGACCGATTAGTATGTGTCATCGTCACTATTAGTTTTTTGGCGCCTGAAGCAAGGTCCATTGCGCCTCCAACGCCCAAGAGCGGCCTACCAGGCACTGCCCAATTGGCGAGACTTCCGTGTTCGTCCACTTGCAGGCCACCCATCACTGCCACGTCTACATGCCCTCCTCGTATCATGGCAAAAGAACTTGTGCTGTCGAAGTAGCTGCTACCAGGCAAAGCGGTAACAGGAATCTTCCCCGCATTGACCGGATACTCCATGGCACTCCCTGACTCCGGTTGCGGCCCTACCCCCAGCATTCCATTCTCCGTGTGCATGATGATGCCATGCTCCGGGGTGACAAGATTTGCCACTAGCGTAGGAATTCCGATGCCTAAATTAACGACGTCACCAGACTGAAGTTCCTCCAGTGCTGCTCGCGCCATATTCATACGCGCCTCATCAACTTTTTTTAAGCTCCCCTCAACAGAAGCAGATATCCCTAATTCCTTCAAGGTTGTATGGGCCTGAACAAGATAGTCCACAAAACATCCGGGTGTGTGGATCTCATTCGGATTGAGTTCTCCCACTGGTACAATCTCCTCCACTTCCGCGATCACAATCTTGCCAGCGGTAGCAGCGGCTTGATTAAAGTTGTTCTCAGTTCTGAGGTAAATAAGATTGCCCGCGGTGTCCGCCTTCCAAGCTCGAAGTAGCGCAACATCTGCCTTCAGTGGAGCCTGAAAAACATGCTCTTTCCCATCCAGCACTTTTGTCTGCCGACCTTTAGCTAGAAGCGTTCCGGCAGCTGTGGGTGTGTAGAAACCACCAAGACCCGCACCACCAGCTCGGATGGCTTCAGCCATGGTGCCCTGAGGCAGCACTTCTACTTCAAGAGAACCCGCCTGTACCGCTTCAACTACCCCCGGGTTACTTGTGAAGTAAGAGCCAATTACTTTGCTGAGTTGGCCGTTACGTAACAAACGGTCAGCCCCTAGGCCAGGTTCACCGATGTTATTGCTAATCACTGTAAGATTTTTAATGTCAGTTTCAGTTATGGCGTCCAACAAATGCACTGGTACGCCAGTCATACCAAAACCCCCAACAACCAACACATCGCCGGATTTGATTTTACAGGCTGCGTCTTGGGCAGAGAGTTGCTGTACGGTCTTCACGTTTTTCTAGCCTTGCCAAAAAGGCGTAAAATTATTTTTAAATATTTGGAGAGACGGTTTCATGGCTTCCCGACCCGCTCCGCGAGCACCAAAAAATAGCTATCTAGATCGACTCACAGGGTACAGGATGCCACGCCGAATTATCTGGGAGCTGTTTAAAACTTGAACTCGTTATGAACTCCTGGGTCAGATATTCCGGATCTCGAACTATGGTAGTCACTGTGATCCAGTCCTCACCATAGGCGTTATGCCGATCGAAGTACTCCGTTATAACTGTATGTTCACTGTAGGGAACCCCATTTCTGCGAAGATACCCTGGGATCAAATGACTTGTTACCGCTTTAAGTGTTTTTGCTTGGCCTGCCGGCCCCTCACCAGCTAATCTTCTGTCAATTCCAATTGAGCCCTCACCCCACCGTGCTATCGAATCACCCTGTAGTGTGGGCATAGGCCTCGCCGCAAGAGGAGGATCAAAATGCAGAAGGCGGGTCTGAATTCCATGATCGGTATCGATACGCAGCGTCTGCTCATCCTGCCAAGAAATATGCAATCGGGTCGGCATGCGCATAATGCCAGCTGCCCCGTAGGGCTTACAGGTATTTGAGTCAGTTTCAGGATTCCAGGTGTCCGCGACGCGTCGCCCCTTCTCATTTAGCGGAACACTAATGTAGTCTCCCTTAGGTGGAATCACCATACGCCAACGCCAATCCTCAGTAACCACGGATACCCAGTACCCAGTCAGGTCAATCGGTGCAACTTCCCGAGGAGAATTAGGGTCATCTTGCGCCCAGACAGGTACGCCTACACTGAAACCCAAAAGGATGAAAATCCCCTTCAAAACAGGTCCGCACGACGCATTTGTTTTTACCCTCAAAAATTCTCTACTCGAACTCACCACCCCATTCCCAACCATCTGCGGGGCGCTCAATCTTGAGCATCCGTAGCCTGTTGTCTGCGGGGTTACGCCCGGGGTTACCTGAGATAATGACGTGATCCCCAGGTTTAAGTGTATCTCGGGCAACGGACTGCCCCACGAGTGCAGCAGCACCAGCCCACTCGATAGCCCACCTGCTAGTTTCACCACTGTCATCTGTTACGTTCAGATGCACAAATGCATGGGGATTCCGGTACAGAAAGGCTATCAATCGGCCTTCTACCGTAATCTGCTCATCCACGTGATAGGTAGCGGGGAAAGAATGATGAGCACCTACCGGCAGCCCGGCAATCAACATCCCCAAAAGAAAAATCACTTTCGATCTGATTCTCATTACGTCACCTTTTTTTATTAGCCACCCTGATTAATTCCTACATACACTGCTTCAACAAACTGTTCGGTTGTCCAAAAACCCGATTCTGCTCCATACCGCCCATCATAGTCTAATGTTGGCCGAGCATTCTGCACCTCTCGCAATGACATACCTTGATCCACCATGTACTGAATACGATCTCGTATGATAGTAAGCATATCCCGATACTCAACCACATCAGCCTCATCACAAAGTCGCCCGTGGCCAGGAATAACCATGGTTCCACCTTCTTGTCTATCCGCAGGAACAGTTAACTCAAGGATTTGGTTCAACGCACCGACAATGCCCTGGATGCTACCGCCTCTAGCCAAATCAATGTACGGGTAGCTTGTAGTTACAAAAAGATCCCCTGTACTGATTACATCCGAACGCCTAAAAAATACAATGCTGTCACCATCCGTATGGGCCGTAGGTTGGTGTAATACGCGGACAGCTTCACCATTGAAATAGACCTCTTTGCTGGAATTAAAGAAAGTATCTGTGGGCCACGCCTCAAACGGTGGCGGGGTTTCCCGCGAACTCATCCGGAACAATACATTTTCATGAGCAATGATTGTGGCTGTGTTAGCTGCATCGTCTATAACCCCAGCAACATTTCCAGCTGCAAAATTGGTGCCGGCCTGGGCAAGAATGGCATTACCGCCAATGTGATCCGGATGCACATGAGTATTGATTAAATAACGGATGGGCTGATCAGAAAGCTCGCGGATAACGCCTAACACTTTATCCGCTAACTCCGGATACATGCTGTCGACTATTAGAACACCTTCCCTTCCCACTTGAAGGGTGATGTTACCGCCGGCGCCCACAAGCATATAGACGTTGCCCTGCACGTGGAGTACGTCAATTTCAATATCGTCAAAGTTTAAGCTCGGCTGCCCATAACCAATCCGCGGAGAAATCAACACACTCCCTAAAAAAATGAGTGTCAGACAAGTAAACAGGAACCAAACCGAACGACTGAGAAGCATTCTAGTCATTGCGAGCTTCATTCGTTATTCAATGAAACTGGGGTACATGGTTTTAGCACCCCCCAGTGTGCCCTCCAGGGGGAGCCCATAAAGTTCAGCATACTCTCCCACGAAAGGATTCATACCAGGTAAGTAATGAGGCACGCTACCCGCTGGGCGTTCAATTTCCACCACAATGTCACACAAATATGGGTCAATCGACGAACGTGGATCCAAAACCCAATTGTTGCTCCGAATAAAGGGCTCGGAAAGATAAACCGGGTCCGAGATCACAACAATTTGCGTCAGGTAATTTTCATGACGAATAAAGTGTTCAGTCACATGCGCTAAATCACTGCGGGGCAAACCGTTACGCCTAAGCCATCCTTGCTTGAGATGCGTGGTGGTTACAACTAAAGTCTCACCGTCCCATTTCCCCGTCGAAAATCCCTGCCAAGTATGCGCAGAGTAAGCGGGGGGGTGGGACCGTCCGTCCATCCATATCGTGCGTTCCGGGGCCTGCCATCGTAGTCTGGTATGAATTGCAATCAGTTGCTGAGAATCCGATTTAAACTCGTTCCAAATCCTCATCCTCCCCGGCCCCCGGTGGGCATAGTCCGAAGGGTGGGGTTTACACTGATGTTCGGGTAGCGTAAGTAGCGAAGGGCTCCAACTCAACCCCCTGAGACGACCAGCTTCATTAATGGGAATACCGTGATATTCAACGAGACTAGGCCCAGGAATTCGTTCCGGATAATCCTCATGGTAGCGGGGCGACCACTGGCCAGCAAAGTCGATCTGAGCAAACGCCGGAAAATTGCAAAGGGTAACCGCAAAAAAAACCAACATAAAACCAAATTCTCGCATCGAGCTCCCTTACTAATTTAATCTGAATTATCTTTCGTAATTTTACCTAACAAACGCCGGAAAATTGCAAAAAAATATCATCAAAAACTATCGGCAGGAAAAAAATTCTTGTGGGCTCTTTCGTTAACCTGAGCCAATTTTTTTCATTCTTGTAGCAAGGTATTCCTACTCTGTTACCATTCAATGTTAGCATAATTAATATCGACAAAAAGGCAAACACCGCGTAGTCTGGGACAGTGCCTTGATCAAGCTATGCATAAATGAGGCGCCGAAAAATAAATAAGAATTAGGCGAGCGCAGTTAGATAACAACTTAGGCTTTTTAAATATAACCGCAACGGATTGGGTTAGCCTTGCTGGTTATAAATAGAGAGAGAAAACAGGAGCCAAGAATCATGGGCTGGAAAATCATCGAAGATGTCGTGGTTCCCAAGTGCACAGGCAAGACGATGAAAATCAATAAAGGTCAGACGTTTCGTGTGATAGAGCACGAAGGGAAACAGGTAGTAGATCTTACTTTTTTAAATGCACAGAACTATAAAGAGCATTTCGCTGCCGAGTTTTCCGCAATTCTCAACAGTATGCAGGGAATAGGTGGTTATCACAGACTCACAAAACTCTATTCCAAGCCTCCGTACGAGAATGTTATGGCTACCGTAACGGATGACAAAATTGGTGACGGAACCAGAGGGGGGGAAAGAGCTGGCCATTGGATGATGTGCCACTGCTCAAAACGGCTAGTGGAGCACCTTGGAGCTCCCCCGGGAACTCGGACTTGCAGCGATAACTTTGCTGATGCTTTTCGCGAAATTGGCCTAAAGCAAGAAGACACCTACGACGAGACGATTTTCAATGTTTGGATGCATTCGTGGCTCAGTGAAGATGGCGGCATGAATTTTGCCCAACCCCTTGCCGAAACAGGAGACTATATAGACTTTTTGGCAAACATGGATCTTATTGCTGCGTTCTCAGTATGTCCGGATGAATCCAGTCCGTGCAACGACTTCAAAGCTAAAGCCTTGAGGTTCCAGATTTTGGAGCCGGCGGAGGATACCAAGCCTTCAGCATAAGGAGTTATAAAGAATGTCTTCAAAAAAAATTATTGATGAATTTATTGTCCCAAAGTGCACTGGTAAGGCTTTTAAAGTCAACAAGGGTCAAAAATTTCGTGTAGTAGAACACGAAGGGAAACAGGTCGCCGGGCTCATATTTTTGAACGCCCATAATTATAAAGAGCAGTTCATGGCGGAGTTTTCTGGGGGTCTGAATTATTTCCACCCCTCCCATATGGGTTCCCATTACCGACTCAGCAAACTCTATTCCAAGGTTCCATATGAGAATGTGATGCTAACTGTGACCGACAACAAAATTGGTGATCATTTTCTGGGCCCCCACTGTACTAAAACAATGATGGAAATTTGGAAAGCACCCGGCCATCGAAGCTGCAGCGACAACTTTACTGATGCCTTAAGAGAGTTTGGCCTAGCGCTAGAAGATGTCTACAGTCCCAGTGTTTTTAATGCCTTTGCCAATGCTACTATCGACCCAAAAGGTGACGGAACCATCCAGATCGACCCACCTCGTAGCAAAAAGGGCGACTATATAGAGTTTCTGGCAGAAATGGATGTGTTAGTAGCTGTCTCAATATGTCCGGATGATCAGTCTGCAATGAATGACCACTCGTGCAAAGCTATAAAAATCCAAATTTCTCAATCGTAATAACAATCTAAATTGGAAAGGATAAATACACTCAGTGAAAGATGGGGGGTCAGGAAAATAAAATGCAAGTCTCTCAAAAAACTACTCTTACTATTTTCTTCAAGGTAAATCCAATGCAATGGAAGTTAAGTACAATGTCTCGTTTTTTTTTGCTATCCACACTCGGATCAGTCCTTTTTGTCTGGGCGCCTATCAGCCATGGTAATACTGATCTGGCCGAACAATGTGCTGCGCTCGCAGAAACGCCTAACTTGTCCCTATACACGGCCGAGTGGCAACCCGCCGAAGAAGCTGAGGCCGCACACTGCTATGTAAAAGGTCTTATTGCACCCAACATTCACTACTACGTGCAGCTACCATCCCCCGATCTTTGGAATGGACGATTCTTGAACTGGGGGGACGGCGGTTTCGACGGGGACCTGGATTACGCACCACACCGCGTTGCCGAAGGCTATGCCGTTGCGAACAGCAACATGGGACACGACAGCGGATCCGAACCTGGTGGTTCGTTTGCTTTTAATAACCGTCAAGCCGAGATAGATTACAGCTACCGCCACCTGCATGCCACAGTACAGGCCGCCAAGACGGTAATTAAAGCCTACTACGGAACAGCGCCAAACTACTCCTATCACGAGGGCTGTTCCACGGGCGGGCGGCAAGGTTTGATGGCAGCCCAGCGATTTCCAGCCGACTTCGATGGAATCGTGGCCGGCGCGCCTGCTGCTTTCCTTCAGCGGCTAAACCTCGAACACAACTGGGCAATGCAACACATGTTCCAAGACAATTTTACTGGCGCCCTCTCCTTTGATACTACAGGCGACGGAAAGCTGAACAGCCTCACGAAAGCTAATATCCTAACCGAGGCCGTACTCGCGCACTGCGATGCAAATGACGGTATAACAGACAGCGTTGTCAATGACCCCATGTCCTGCAACTTTGTGCCGAGCCGAGACCTCTCCGAGTTCATGTGTCCTCAAAATGAAAACGCTGATGGTTGCTTTACCACAGACCAGATCAAGACAATGGAAGCTCTCTATGACGGACCCTCCGATTCGAACGGTGTCTCCATCTATAAAGGCAAAGCTCTTGGCTCCGAGGTCCGCTGGCCGGGGATCGTGATCCCGCATGAAGGCAATAACCATTCCCCGGGAGTTATGGGATTGACTTCACATTATGTGAATTATTTATTTTACGAGACCGATCCCGGGGTACCCACGATGGAACCCACAAATCTAACGCTCAAGCCCGACCCCACCCGTGAGCCCCCGGAGTATGCCTGGTGGCAATTTGATTTTGATGACTTTACGGCCGGAAAAGGCGATGCGATGAGGGATATCACCGATGCAGATGACCCAGACCTTGCGAGATTCCTGATCCAGCGCGGTGGAAAATTACTGATCTACCATGGCTGGGCAGATACGGTGATTCCTCCTGAACCCATCGTCGATTA
>CAJWKT010000047.1 GCA_913041665.1 uncultured Gammaproteobacteria bacterium
ACAGGACAACCGTACAGCCTAAGTCTTTCCGCTGGATTAGGCCGGGTTGGATCCTGCCCCTTATGCTGCTATCTGGAGCAAATACGTTTGCTTATGAGGTACTTTGGACGCGGCTTCTGGGCCATATCCTGGGAGGTAGCATCGCTGCCTTTTCCACTATGCTGGCTAGTTTTCTGGGTGGAATTGCAATCGGTAGTGCGATCGCAGCCAGGTTAGCAACGGACAGGGTTCGTGCATTCAACGGATTTGTGGTCGCTCAATGCGGCATCGCTTTGACCTCCATTATTATTTATCAGGTCATGCACCTGTTGATCCCGGAGGATGCGGGTCTTGCGGACAATGCGCTGCTCGCTATAGCAATCCTTCTGCCCGCAACCTTGTTTGTGGGTGCCACGTTCCCCTTTGCAGTACGCATCTTGGCCGAAAGCCAGGCCGATGCGGCACCTTCCTCAGCAAGGGTCTATGCCTGGAATACCATGGGCGCCATTGTTGGCGCAGTTGTCGCCGGTTACATCCTGATCCCCTTGCTCAGGTATGAAGGTGCGATTCAGCTAACCGTGATGACTAATACTGCTCTTGCACTTGTCGCCAGCCTAGTGATTTTGAGGAAGCGCTACCGGACTGCGGCTGCCACGGCCTTGCTTGTCGCGATTGTTGCATTCATATATCGCCCCACGGTGCCCGAAGAAATCTTACTCCGATCGCCCCTCATCGATGGCCGTGATAATGGAGAGATACGCTACTACGAGGTCGGTCGCTCCGCCACCGTACTGTTGATGGAAGAGGACGGGTTCTTTAACTTGAGGACCAACGGGTTGCCCGAAGCCTCAGCCAATTTAACCGGAGCCCCCCCATACCAACATAACCAGCGCATGCTTTCCATGTTGCCGGTGATTGCACGGCCCGATACCCGTGACATGTTGATCATTGGTTTTGGTGCGGGTGTCGCTGTTGAGGGGGTTCCAAAATCAGTTGAATCAGTCGATGTGATTGAGCTGGAGCCTAAGGTAATTGAAGCCAATCGCCTGATCGGGCCTGAGCGACAGGTCGATCCGCTAACTGACCCTCGGATCAATGTGGTGATCAATGACGCACGCAGCGCTCTTTATCTCACGTCAAAACGGTACGATGCCATTGTGTCTCAGCCATCTCACCCCTGGACGGCGGGCGCATCACATCTATATACGCGTGAGTTTATGGAGCTCGCCGCCGATCACCTACAGCCCGGTGGAGTCTTTTTGCAGTGGATGAATTCCCAATTCGTGACCGAGTCCCTATTAAGAAGTCTCTGCGCAACGATGTTGGATGTTTATGACTATGTAAGGGTTTACGAGTGGGACCCTGAGGCGCTTTTTTTCTTGGGTTCCAATGAACCACTCGATGTGGAATATGGGATGGCAATAACTGGCCGTCCTCTCACCGATGATCCGGTTCACTATCTGGAGAATGGGGTCGGTTCGGTGGAAGACGTGTTAATGGCTTTAGTGATGGACCAGCGGAACATCGAGCAATTTGCAAGGGGTGAGTCTGCACTGACGGATGATTTCAATCGCATGGCTACAGAGTCTGCTTTTGCAATAGAAAGAAATGAAACCCTGCGCTTTAACGAACTAGTGGATCTGCTTCTTCCTTACGATCCGCTGCTGCAAGCTGATAGTTGGGTACACAGGGACTTTCCGATGGATCTTGAATTTGCCTATGTCGCGGAACGCCTGGAACGCAGCGGCTACAAAAAACGGGCGGTTGAACTGTCCAACACTTTACAGGATCTGAGCAGCCCTGACGCACTGCTGCTGATTGGAATGGGTTTAGCGCGACAGGGTGAAGAGTTGGAATCGCAGCGGATTCTTTTGGAGGCACTTCTGGCCAATCCATCGAATACCCAGATACGGTTTGCAATTCTGCAACCCTGGTTGAGCCGTTTGTATCGGACTGGCTCAGAAATACCTGAATACGTTGCTGACATTGCCCGGAATTTAACCGGCCAAGAGGCAGCGGTGCTGTCCGGGTGGCAGGCAGCGATGGAGGGTAATTTTCAGCAACTCGCAAACTTGGACAGGGAGCTAAGCCTAGCCCGGACAACTGACCTCTGGTACTTAGAGGCGGTAAAGATGCGGGCGGATTGGAGAATTAAGGTTACGACACCAGGGTATCAGCCACGTTTTGCACGCGAAGCGAAGCGTCTCATCGACAATGCCATTGCCATCTACCAGGACCCTGAGTTTTACAGCATGCGGGTGGCTGCAGCTTTCGTTGCTAATGATGCCTTGGATGTTATAGAAACAGCGAGAAGGTTGATTTACATTTTCGGTACCGAAGTTGATAGTGCTGAGGCAGGAAGATTAGATGTTGGTGTACAGGCTATTGATCTTAAATTGAGTCAGGTGAATGCTGTACGCGATGTCCTTGAACAGGTTCGCCGGTCCCATGAAATTCCAGGTTATAAAATTGAACAACTAGAAAGAGACCTAGCTGCTATCACCCGTCGCTTGAATAATTTTCGTACCAAAAAGATCGCCGGAGATTAAGAAAAACGCTAAGTGGAAGCTATGTTAGTCTGCGCACAGACAGGCTGGAGCCAATAAATGAGATATCTAAAAATTTCGGGCGCGATCGCATTACTGTTGTTTGCATCTTTCGCTGGTGCACATCACTCTACAGCGTCATTTTTTTATCTGGACCAGAGGATTAGCGTGGAAGGCACGGTGGTGGAGTTTCATGCGAGAAATCCTCATGGTCTCATAGTACTTGATGTGGAAAATGAGACGGGAGAGACGGAGCGATGGCGTGCCGAGATGCCCGCATGGCAAGCCTTGTTGCGTTGGCTGGGTTGGTCGTCAGGCGATTTACAACCAGGGGACCATATTGTGATCCATGGGGCACCGCCTCGCATGAATGACCGCCTCAGTATACGCGCTGACGATGTTGTGATGCCGGATGGCTGGACTCGTCACCTTTTTCGTGATTCAGCAACCAACAAATACCGAGAGGCTACGCCTCCATCAAGTTAAGGGATTGTGATGAATGTAAGGAAGCTTTGTCGATCTAACTCTGCGCGTGGCTGGGCTCCTGCTGTGATTTTATTGATCGTGGCTTGTAGCCCAGATTTCGAAAAGCCTGCCCTGGACGGGGTTTGGGAACTTAATCGGGGCTGGACTAATCACCCCGATGATATCGCAGGCACAGGATTGAGGCCCGATTACCGGGAATATACGTTGCCGGAAGCATTGGCGACGTGGGATCAACAGAAGCCAATTGATGATCCGAAGTTACGCTGTGAAAGCCCAACCGTGGTTGGGGTAATGACGAATATCCACGCCATTGCTATTGATCAGTCGGGTGACGATGTGGTCATGCTGTATTCGGAATATTTTGATGCGGTGCGGACCGTCTACATGGATGGCCGGGAACATCCCGGTGCAGAGACTCCTCACAGTAAACTGGGGCATTCCATTGGCTGGTACGAGGGCGATACGCTGGTCGTGGAGACCACTCATATCAGCGCTGGCCATAGCGTTGCGGGAGGAGGTCCTCCGCACAGCGATAGCCTACAGGTCATTGAGCGGTACCGGGTCATCAATGACGGAAGGATATTGGAGCAGACAGTCGTTATGGAAGACTCTGAAACATTTACTGAGCCGGTAACACTGGTCAATCATGAACGAAGGGCTCCCTTCAATGAATTGGTCCCGTTTGAGTGTATGCCTTTGGGTACAGCCCGCGGGTCCGAGGTGAGTCCGGAAGAGTTCTATAATCCGTAGGGCAAATGCCAACCCGTCTTAGAGTCTAGGCTTTTTTAAAAAAAAAGAAGGGGACCGACAGTGAGGAGATATTCGAATTGGTTGATACTGGTATTTGTCAGTTTAGTCGCTTGTTCGGACAGGGATTTAGTCGGAACTGATGAAGAGATGAGCGGACCTTCCGGGGACAACAGGCCGAACATTTTATATATCGTTGCTGATGACCTAGGTTTTACTGATATTGGCGCATTTGGCAGCGAAATTCCTACACCAAGTCTGGATAAATTAGCCTTTTCCGGTATGAGGATGACGAATTTTCATACCCACTCCTCATGCCAGGCAAGTCGGGTCCGGATGATGGCTAGTAGTGGAGTATCTTCTGCACTGGAAATACATCCTGCAATATTTGACGGCGTGGTTTATAACGGAGGAGAAAGAGGTAATCTTCTGAGTTTGAATTGGGCGATTCTGCCTGAGTTACTACAAGACGCCGGTTACGTAAATTACATAGCTGGAAAATGGGATTTGGGAGCTTTGGAAGGCTATTCGCCCGCCACCCGGGGCTTTGAGCGTTCCTTTGTAAATATAGGTGCTTCGAACAGCCATTTTGCCGAACGCATTTATGAGTATCCGTTCCTGTATCAGGATGACGGTATAAATCTTGCTAATGAAGATTTGCCTGCAGATTTTTATGCTACACGTTACTACACCGATAAAATAATTGAATTTATTCAATCGAATGATGGAGAGCAGCCCTGGTTTGCGTTTGTTCCCTACACCACACCCCACTGGCCATTGGGTCTACCTGATGACTGGCTTGACCGGCATGCGGGAAATTATGAGGGTGGATATGACGTGCTTCGTGAGTCGCGCATAGAGCGTGCCGAAGAATTAGGGGTTCTGCCCCCAGGCGCTTCACTGGCAAGTTATGTTTCTTCCGCGGTGCCCTGGCAAGACCTAAGTGCGACTCAACGGCAACGTCATGCTCGTGCCCAGGAGATCTATGCTGGCATGGTGGAGTACATGGACATGAGCATTGGCCAGATTATTACTTATCTAGAAGAGAGCGGCCAACTTGAGAATACGGTCATTATGTTTTCCTCGGACCACGGGGGCTCTGCGAGTTCAGCTGGCCTAATAGAGGGCGAACCAGTTCGTGATGATCAGATTGATAATACATTTTTAGATAACAGCATTGAGAATTTTGGTCGTCCGAAGTCATTTATTGATCATGGGGTGGGTTTCGGAGAAGCAGCAACGGCTCCGTTCAAATATTCCAAAGGAACGATTAGTGAAGGCGGCCTTCGTGCAGCGGCTTTTGTTTATTATTCTAAAGCGGTTGCTCCGGGCGTGAGCCATGCGTTAATGGACATGGTTGATATTTTGCCCACCTTTTTGGAGATAGCAGGTACGGAACATCCTGGGGCTGGCAATTATAAGGGCAGGGAAATCAACGATATCGTTGGCACATCTTTTTGGTCGCACTTGACCGGACAGTCAGATCAAGTTCACCTTCCTACCGACAGTCTTGGCTGGTTTAGCGGGGGACAGGGCGCCTTGATTAGGGATGACTATAAAATTATTAATCAGGTAGCCAGGGGAATGGGAATGACGGCGCAAGGACAAGTCTCGCCGTGGCGTCTTTACAATATTGTCCTTGATCCTGGAGAGACCGAGGATATTTCAAGCGAACATCCAGAGTTGTTGTCTGAGTTGGCAGGGGAGTGGGAGGCTAACTGGCGTTAGGCCTGAACTTGATAGCTACATAAAACAGATTCAGCATTCGGGTTGGATCTCTGCGCGCCAATCAATTCAAGCGATTAAATCGTTGAACTCTTCTTCCAGTGCTTGTTTCTGCGACATAGATACTGCCTGTTGAATCAACAGCAACGGTGTGAGCATGCGTGAAATGGCCGATTTGGTGGCCTGGCCGACCAAAGGCTGCCAAAGATATACCACTTGCATGGTCCAGTATTTCTATTTTTTCCCATCCGCCATTGACCACATACAAATATTCCTGCTCCAGGTCGGGGGAAAACGCAACAGACCATGCGGTACCACGGCTATGTGTTTTTTCGCCGATATGTATACTTCTGAGATAGCCTCCCATTTTATTAAATACCTGAATTCGGTCTCCGAACCGATCGCACACATAAATTTCTCCACTGTTGTTCATAGCGATGCAGTGGACGGTGTTTGCAAAGGTACCAGGAGTACCGGCAACAATTTCTGCTTCAGTGGCTTGTCTTCCCCATTGCCTCAGAAAGTTACCGTTTTTGTCAAACACAACTATCCGCCTGTTGCCGTAACCGTCTGATATAAAAATGTCACCGTTATCTGGGTCAACCACAACCGCTGATGGCCGATGAAGATGCTCCTTGCCTGAATTTAAGGCTTCTCCCTGGAGGGTTCCGTCAACAGTATCAAAAACATCCTTTGTACCGATTTGCATCAGTAATTTACCGGCGTGGCTATATTTTTGAGCGATAGAATCCTGATTACCGCCGACCCAAACGTTATCCTCGGTATCAAAAAAACAAGAATGTATTCCCCTTGGGACAAGGTCTGGGTTTCCAAAAGAATTGATCAAATCACCTTCTAGATTGAACATCATGATCGGTGGTGTCGGAACGGCAGTCTCAGTTTCTTCTTCGGTTATATTTCGACGGTCAACGATGGTGATATGGTCATGACTATCAATGCAGATCCCACCCACTTGGCCATTAATCCATCCGGTCGGTAAAGGTTTAGGGAAACTTGGGTCGACCTCAAAAAATGGTGCTTCTTGCGCTGATAGTACACAACTGCAGGCTATTAACGATAAAACAATCCATTTGCGCATCATGTCTTCTCCCTAATAATCGCAGTTGTAGGGTAAAATTTTCGCGTTTGGGTCAGCTTTGTAATGAACGTTCCCAAGATCAGCGGGCCCAATGAACGTAACCGGATCAGTCATGGTTGCCCGCCAAACTAATGTCTGCTGATCCTCGCTCAGTGTAAATCGCTCAGTGATACGGGCAACCTCAGTTTGGGGTGTGCCAAACTCGTCAAAATATGGCCAACTGATATTACTCGTTTCAACGACAAGTGTATTACCTTCCCAAGTGCCCAGAGAGTAACCCTGTAATGAGCTCGGCCGATCATTAGCGGCAGCTGTTTTGTCTATGCGAATGATACGTCTTGCGTCCCACTGCTCGACGCGCAGGATGATCTGCATTCCATTTTCGATAAATTCGATCGGGAAAGGGGTGTCCATGGTAACCGGCATCCCAGGAGGTTCGCATCTCAGGGCCGGATCATCCGTTACCGGGTCCCAGGCTTCCCTAGCAGCCAAAGCTACCTCGCTTAGGGGAAGGTCTTGATTTCGGTCTGCTTGTACTCTAGCCCAGGTCCGGAAGATTCCGCTGTCCTCATCAGGATTCGTGGACAGAGAGGTAGTAGGGATAAGAGTATTGCCAACGGGACTATAGGTGGAGCTAGAAAGTTTTAACTGACGATTCATGCGGGGCTCCAAAACAACTTCTTCCCCATTTGGTAATTTCATAACTATGGCAAGCATTGATTTTCGGCCGAGTTGTGAGAGGGCGCCTATTAAGGTAATTCGATCTCCAACATTTACGATGCTATTAAGACCAAGTCTTTGGAGACTATTTACCGGGGCCGTTTCGGCTTCCCAAATTTCATTTTGGTCTGTTCTAATTTGAAAGCGCACATGGGGGTTTATCCAGGAAACTTCAATAAGCTTGCCCTGAACGGTTCCAATGGCGTTGTTATCGAAGAATGCGCTAAAAGCATGATGACCATTCGTAATACACGGAAGAAAAAACGACAGAAAAAGAAAATGCATGCGATGCATTAGTTTTGGGGCCTCAAGCGTTTAATTAGCCGAAGATAGAACACTATTCGTTGTTATTTTGGCTTAAGTTTTCCTCAAAATTAGCAAAATCGAGGTAGTCTCCTGAGCAGCTTATTTCACTGAGCTCCCAGTGAGGAGGTGTTAATCGATAGTACAGGGTCTCTGCTATCCATGGTTCAGCAAGGGCAACCGGGTCCTCCAGGGTAATATCAATTTCTAGATTTTTCAGATCAATTCGGCGAAATACTTCTGTCACGCGAAGCTGATCACTATGCTGGACGCCCGATCGATCCATCCAAGTACGTTCATCTATTCCAACTGTGGTAACTACAAATGTTGCGTCATCTGTCCAGTGACCTATTGAATTACCAAGCCAAAGTGGCACAGGATCTTCGGGACTTAGACGGCCGTCAATAAAAATCCGCCGGATGGTATGATCGTATTCATAAAGCATGATCATTTGTTTATCGGTATATACTACCTCAAAGGGGTAGGGGTGAAAGTAAACCCTTGGAACCCCCGGTGGGTAGCATTTAGTTAGCACCGGGTCATTAGTTTCCGCTAATGAAAATGCCCCTTGATTGGAATTTCTTGCCATCGAGAAACGTTCTTGTCCCCATTCAGTAAGTTTCGGCGGTTCAGGGGTCCACGTAGAGCCACTGCCAAATTTTCCTTCCAATCTCAATCTAGTCCAAACACCTGAGAGGTCTCGCACTGGCGCTGGTCCGTCTGCCACCGGCTCTATATCAACCGGCACACCTGTCCCAAATTGTGCTAGCCCGGTTCCTGAAAAACTGCTCGTTATTGTCAGTATAATTACTGAAAAATGAACGCGTCCCATTCTGTTGCCTCCTTTCAGAATTAATCAATCCGGACCTAGCTGCTCTAGAAAAACAACATAGTCACAAAGAAATAAATTTCCCGAGAATAATAGTATTAATAGGGCCTGCTTATCGCAAGCTCAACGATAAGCCGCTATCGTATATGTTCTTGTGGCTGCTCCAAAGGCCCAATTCGAAATCAAGACCTAGATTTTAAGTAGTTCAATTAAGTTTCCGCCTAGGATGGCTTTTTTCTGTGCGTCACTAAGTGAGGGTGAATTGGCGATTAGGTCTATTGTGTCTGGCCACGCGAAGGGCATATCAGAACCGTAGACGACTTGGTTTGCACCTGCCACCTCTACTAAGTGGCGTAACCCTTCTTCATTAAAAACCATGGAGTCCATCAACAATTGGCTTTTGAGATATTCACTAGGCATTTTTTTATTAATACAGCCGGCATTATTTCGGGCGCATGCAACCTCGGACCGGCCCAAGTAAGAGGGAAGATAGCCGCCCCCGTGGGCTGCGCAAATTTTTAAGCTTGGAAACCGATCGAGCGTGCCATCAAAAATCATTCGCGAAAGGAATAATGTAGTTTCCAGGGGGTTCCCAATAACGTTCCTTAGGCCACCTGCTCCATCTAGGACATTTGGCTGGATGATATTTTTAGAACTATCTGGATGCATAAAGACAGGGACGCCCAGTTGTTCGGCCTTGGCCCAGAATGGATCGTATTTTGTAGAGGATGGAACTTCCCCGCGGGCATGCCCACCAATGCAAGCGCCCCGGTGGCCTAGTTCATTTACTGCGTAATCTAATTGTTCTGCCGCCAGGCTTGGGAATTGCAAGGCTGGAGAAGACAGCGCCACGAAGCGGTCCGGATAAAGGGCACACCACTCCGCTAAACCTTCATCATTGATCCGGACAATGTCCCGTGCTTGTTGGGGATTTGCAGCGTACCACCAGAAACGATTTACGCTAAGTGCAGCTATATCGATTCCCCGCTTATTTAGTGCCTCGATTCGATGAGGTCCCAGTACCAGGTTATTTCCCAGGTCGGCATCTGCCATGGAGGTGTTTTGGATAATTGGTGCTACTTCCTGAAATAGGCAATGCGCATGAATATCAACGACTGTGACCTTACGGCCACCGATGAATATTTCTTTCCGGTTAGGTTGAGCAAAGGCACGGTTGGTCCGGCTCATTGTCATGATGCAGGCAATTCCTGCTCCGGTTAAAAAATTTCTGCGGTCCATTATTTTTTTTCTCCGTGAGTTTTCGGATCCTAGGTGTCACTGTAACAATACCCCAGTAATTTTTCCCTTAGTAGATACCCTGCCTTGCATAACTTTTTTCAAACGGGAGTATGCTGCGAGAATGAACATTTTAAGATACACAGCAGCATTCGCTGTGGCAGTCACCGTTGTCTCACCGCTATCAGCACACCATGCATGGGCGGCTGTGTTCACGAATGAGACTATTGAGATCGAGGGGTACGTAACCGAATATAACTTCAACAATCCCCACGTTAATATCATGCTGTCCGTCACTGATGATGACGGCGTCGAAACGGAGTGGATGGCTACGGGTCCAGCGGCCCCCCTGTTTCGCCGTGCGGGCTGGTCAGGAGGCATTATCCAGGACGGTCAGTATCTGAGACTCATTGGCCGAAAAAGCCGCACGGGCGCGCCCATGATCGTCATGGTGGCGGACGATATCCAGACTGGCAAACTCCTCGAGCTCGACCCCTCGGATGGGTCGGTCATCCGTCAGATCATGGGCACCCCAAGGGAAGGGAAACCGGCCGCGATGGCGACCCTGCCGCTGACATTGAGCGATGGCCATCCCAATTTTACCGGTACCTGGTTGGGCGGCCCTCGCGAGCGCCTGCCGGCGCCCTTCAACGAGGTCGGTGCGGCGCTGCAGGTCGAATTTGATGCCTTGGACGACCCAGTATTCGCGACGTGTTCTGACCCGGGCCTCGTGCGCCAGGCGGGATTTACACTCCATCCCATACGGATCATGCAGTATGACGACCACGTCGTGTTTGAGTATGAGGAGTACGCTGGGCGACGCGAGATTCTCCTGGACGGGCGTGAACCAGAGATCACTGAACACACCCGATTCGGACATCATGTGGCCCGTTACGAGGACGACACACTCGTCATCGAGTCGAGCCAGCTCCTGACCTACCTCGCCACCGGTGACGGCACCCAGCTGAGTGATCAAACCACCACGGTGGAAAGATATCGGCGTATGGACAACCCCCAGGCCGGACCCATGATCGAGATGAATATGGAAATCACGGACCCCGGGCATCTCACTGAGCCGTGGAACGTCCGGTGGTTGAAGGTATTCGCGCCCGACGGGCTGGAGTTCGTCGAGGTCGATTGCCGTCTGCCACTACCGCCGGCCTAAACAAGACCAATGCGCACCGGTATAACAGTTCCGGAGACCTGCCTGGTGGACAAGCCCATCAGCCCAGATTGAATAACTCCATGGCGTTTCCACTTTCGATGGCAGTAGTAGCATTTGGTGGGAGCTGGGCCTGTTCGATAATACGGCTAAAATCGGTGTCTGCCATATCAAATGGAATGTCGGTTCCTAGAATTACGCGGTCCTCTCCCACCAGGTCCACAAGAAAGGCTAGGGGAGCAGGTGCATGGGTAATCGTGTCAAAATAAAACCGGCGCAGATATTCCGACGGTCTTTTTTGAATATGTGCACTTGTCTCTTGCCTTACGTTAAAGCCATGATCCAGCCTGCCGATTTGGTATGGCATGAATCCACCGGCGTGAACCAAAATTATTTTGAGTCGGGGATGGCGATCTAAAAATCCTGACAGAATTAAACGGCTGGCAGCTGTAGCCGTCGCCAGGGGATTACCCGTAAGATTTTTCATGTAATAGTCTTGAAACGGAGGAGGCTTCCCTGAGTAACAAGGGTGGATCGATACTGCACTACCTAATTCTTCCGCAGCATCAAAGAACGGTTTAAATATTTCATCATCCAGAGGAACCCCATTAACAGTAGTGCCTACTTGAACCCCTTGGAGACCGAGGTCGGTAACGGCTCTTGTGAGCTCTTTCGCTGCCGCATCGGGTGCTTGAAGCGGTACGGTTGCCATGCCCGCAAGGCGGTCAGATCTAGAGACAAAATCTGCTAGCCAGTCATTAGCCTGCCTACAAAAGTCTTGAGCAATTTCCGAGGGGGTCCAGTGGAAGAGCCACAATGGCACTACGGAAAGAATAGAAATATCTATTCCTAAGCGATCCATTTGGCTGAGCTTAGCTGCGCAATCATAAAATTCAGCCATTATGGGGTACCGCATACCTAGCGAGGGATGCACAAGGTAGTCCAAATTATTTTGGGACTCTACTGTAATTCCGTCGATACCCTTCCCTTGCCGGGCTTCCTGGATTGATATTTCTGGAATGTAATGTGTGTGAACGTCGACTCGCACAACTCACCTTTTTTCAGTTACAAAAAATGATTTTATCATTCCTTTTTTCGAATGTTTTGAAATCGCTCGACTGATTGAGCATAGAATTCTATAAATGACCTATCCGAAAATTTTCTAGGCCGATGAAGGTCCACAGCGAGGTCTTCAGCAATCTCACCACGGAAATTGAACATAATGAGCCGATCTCCCAGGGTAACCGCTTCCTGCATGTCGTGCGTGATAAAGATTATGGTTTGCTTGGTATCCTCCCAGATACGAAGAAGCTCTACTCGCATCTGTTCAGCTGTAATTTCATCCAGATGACTAAAGGGCTCATCCATTAGTAATACGGCCGGTTCTATACATAATGCCCTTGCAATTCCAACACGCTGTTGCATGCCGCCTGACAATTGATGCGGGTAATGTCGGGTTACATCGTTTAACTCAACGAGGCTCAGATAGTGATGAATTTTTTCTTTGAAGCTTTCTTCCGTGGTGTTCTCGGGCTTAACAAAACGGAGGTTTTCTTCAACAGTGAGCCAGGGCAAAAGACGTGCACTCTGAAATACATAGGCAAGTTGGGATCCATCCGCTCCCCCACCTATCTTGACAGTACCACTGGTTTTCTCCTCTAGGCCGGCAATGATATTTAGGAGTGTGGTCTTGCCGCTACCGGAAGGCCCGACAATAGTTAAAAACGTACCCTCGAAAACGTTTAAAGAAATTCCGGGTAGCACACAATGCTCCCGTTCTTTTTCATCAGAGAAAATTTTGACCAAATTTTTAATTTGAACAACTATCTGGGCCTTTGTTTTTGATGTCATACCACTTTCTCAATTGTGGGTCGCCAGCGGTTAAAGTAGCGTTCCATCGGGATTAACGCTCCGTATTCAATGACTAACATTACCAGTCCGAATAAGAGTGCCCAGGCAACAATACCGCGCACAGAAAAGATCTGAAACTGGTAGCGCATTTGATAACCGATGCCAGTGCTTGCACCAAATACCTCGGTTAAAACAGCCACTTTCCATGCAACGGTAAAACCGATTCTGCTGGCTGCCATTATGAACGGTATCAGTGTGGGGAGAACGATCTGGCGAATTAAACGGACCCGATCAATTTTATAGACCCGGCACATGTCGAGCAGGTCTTTGTCGATTGATCGAACACCCTCTCTGACATTTACCGCGATGAATGGCAAAGAGGCAGCTGTGATAGCGGCAACCGGCGCTGTCAGGCCGATTCCGAAAATCATTACTGATAATAGTGCGTAGACCAGGCCGGGAAGAGACAACCCTAAAACAATAAGGTCCTGAAAAAACTTATTCCAGAAGTCTCGACTGCCCATCAGAACACCGGTGATAATTCCTAGGGTCAATGCCAGGCTGAAACCAAGTCCTATCCGAACCATACTGTCACCCAATTGCCCAAAAAAAATCCCACTTCGCATAATTTCCCTGAGACTTTCCAGGACTCGGCCAGGCGTAGGAAGCAGGTCAATATCGACCGCCAATACAAAAAAATGCCAGCACAGAATGAGAACTACGAAGGTTATCCAGCGCCTATTGAAAAAGAACCCCTGCAAGAACGACCTAATGAGGTTTTTTTTATTTGGTTTGCTGTTCGGTATGATCATTAAATAATCCCGTCTATTTTTGGGCGCCATCGGGAAAAATAACGTTCAGCAGGTGTTAGTATCCGATATTCAATTAGGAGCATCGTCCCGCCGAATATTAGGGTCCAGGCAAGCATGCCGTGGACTGAATATGTATCAAAGCTTGCCCGTATTTGCCAGCCGACACCATTAGTTGAACCGAATACCTCTACTAAGGTGTTCACTTTCCACGACATCGAAAAGCCGAGCCGAATTCCGGAGAAAATAAAGGGCAATAGGGATGGAATGATTATTTTAAGAAGCTGCTTACGTTTTTTTATGCGATAAGTTTTAGCCATGTCTAAGAGGTTTTTATCAAGCGCAATGATTCCTTCTCTGACATTGACCGCAATGAACGGATAGGATGTCAGTACGATTGCCAGGACGGGAGCCCACAAAGCTTGACCGAAGAGCATTACAGCGATCAAGGCATAGACTAAACCCGGGAGAGCTAGTCCGAACACGACCAGGTCATGAAGAAATTCGTTCCAGGTGCGGCGGCTTCCCATGAGGATTCCCACACTTGTGCCTACTAGGAATGCAACGCCGAAGCCCAATACAATTCGGATCATGCTGGCCCATAAATCATCGACGAAGGTGAAATTTGAAAGGAGGTCCCAGAACTCATTCCAGACACGGGCAGGCTGAGGAATCACTCGGGAATTTCGCTTGACGGCTACTATCTGCCAGGCAGCCAGAATTATGGAAAAGGCAATCCAGCGCGGGTGCCAGATGAAGTTCGCTATAGTCCGCGCTATTTTTACTCGCATCTTTGTTTAATTATCGACAGGAGGTTTGAGTACCACGAAGGTAGGGTTCGGGGCATCCTGAGGCATAAATCCACCTCTGCGCATGAGATTAAAAACCTCACTTTCAACTTGGATCCATTCCTCACTGAAGTAAACGGTATCGGGTAACCAGTCATGCTTGTAGGAATATTGCGTTATAGCATCAAGTTCCGCTTCATAGTTTTTTGAATCGGGGTCCAGCCCAAATTCCTCTGGATAGAGATCTATGATTTCTTCTCGGTTTGCCCGCCACATCTGAAGGGCTTCTTCCCACATTGCTAGAAAAAATTCAACCTCTACTGGATGTGCCTCAAACCACTCACGTCTTGCTAGGAAAATATTGCCGGGGACTCCTTTGTGTTGCATGACCGGATCAAAGTGCCGCTGGTAATACTCCCAGGTTCCACCGACGTCATAGAGCAGCCTGATATCTCCTTTGGCCAGTTCTGGCAGCACAGCTTCGGGTATGATGATGCCTCCCTGGATTTCATCATTGCGGAGCATCTCAGCAAGTGCAAAATGTGAATTCACGATGAGGTCGAATTCCTTTGTGCCGATTGCTAGGTCCACCCCTTCGGTTTCAGCAAGCATAACGCCCCAAATCATTGCAGAGGACAAGGGGCCGGTGACGCCGAATCTTTTGCCCCTGAGATCCCGGATACTGTAGTAGGGAGAGGCGGTCTTAACCCAGATTGGCACGCGACCTAAATTATAGATACCAAAGGCAATGAATTCATCGTCACTTTCTTGCATCATCGCAGGGATTTCGTAGTCGCCGGTGGAGGCGATATCGGCATGGCCACCGGCAAAAAAGGCTGCTTCATCCCAAGTTTCGATGAAATCGATACGTTTCCCGTAACGTTCTTGGTATTTATCAACGATCCCGGTATCGTGCATATAGCGAACAATTGCGTCCGGAGCAAAGACGAATCTAACAGTATCGGTATCCTTGCCAGAGCACCCGAATACAATTAAGCACAGCCCCGGCAGCAATAATAGCGCTCTTATCTTCATTGATCATTGTTCCTCAGTTGCAGCTTTTATAATAGAGTATTTAGTATTTTTTAGGTTCCATCAATTATTATTACGGTTGTATTGCTGCTAAGAATGTTAGGGTCCAACATTTGGAGATATGCCGATAGTGCCTAATAAATTCTGGGATTTTTCTGTCAAAATTTATCAATACTCGGAGGTAGAGAAGGCTTGTCTGGAGCTGCAGGATAATCATGGTTTGAATGTTGTTATGCTACTTTATTGCATATGGGTAGGTGTTTTTCGGGGTGAGTTTGAGGATGATATTTATACTAGAGCCAGCACATTTTCACTGTCTTGGGATAACGGAGTAGTGATGCCCCTACGTGAAGTTCGGCGCTGGATAAAGAGCTCTCAAGGTGAGCAAATGGTTTCTGTAGAACCACTAAGAGAGCAGATTAAGGCCGTTGAGCTGGACGCAGAACGCTTTCAAATGAGCATTCTTGAGGACCTTTATTCCGGGACTAAAGAGATGCCTTTTGGTGCCGAGGAACAACTCTTAGCCTCAGCAAGGAATTTAGCGCGTTATTGCGCGGACAATGATGTTGTCTTTGATACGTCACTACTAAACCCCCCCTCAGTCCTTTTAGCAGCTGCCATAGAAAATATTACGACCGAGTTAGCGTCAAGCGCTTTATCCAGGACCGTACTTCAGCACGAAACAAAATAATAAAAAGGATTTCTTGTTGAGAAAGCCTGTGAGGTCGAGGGTCTTTACGTTAGCTAACGAGGTTTGACTGAAAAGACGTTACTCGGTTTCTAGAATGACAGCATATTCCGGATAAAGAATAGAATCGGGTAGGTTCACGTTGCCGCTTTCATCAAGGTAGCCTACCTCTGCTAGTTTAGCGACTGTTTCGGCTCCGGCGCGTTGTGGGCTGGTCCCGTTGATGTGCTCAGTAGGAGTAATCCTCTTTGTCTGCAGTGATCCATCAAGGATATCCCTGAGGTCCGAGAACCGCAGGGTAGAACGCATGGGACCCTGATTGGTAGATATGGCTCGAATTTGGAATAAAGGTTGCCCACGGAGATGAAACCAACCATACAGTTGAACGGTGTCTCCTTCGGTGAAATCACCTTTTTCAAATCCATAGGTATTGGTCATTACATTGATGGGGTGGGTTGTCAGACGCCAATTTTCCCCGGGAGAGATTTCACCGCCAGTAGTTGTAATATTTAAAAAGATGTGGGGGTTGCCCCAGGTTACGCTCTTAATTTGTCCTTCTATATAGTGGGTAGGAGTCGCAGAACTCCCGTACTCGGCTGGCACGCTGTGGTGTGCCCAAACTGGGGTCGCCACCAACATCAGCCAAGGCAGGACAGAGCTAACGCGTTTCATGGCATTGCTCCTTTGTCTACGAATTTTTCGTCTTGACAGCGGTAATCAAGTTATTCCCAGACAAGACATCGTGCGTTACATGCAACGGAGGCATCCGTTCCGTCTCCCTGGATAGCGTGCACTTGCCACCAATTGGTGAATTCATCAATTGAAATTTCACAGCTTGCAGTGTCTTCTGCGCCATCCATGCCTTGTATTTCCACCTTTGTCAAAAAACATATTGAGTTTGAAGCGTCAACTAGAGGTTTTTCGTCATCCGCTGGGCCGGGCCGCGGTGATCCATCTCGGTTGATACCCCTAAGCCAGGAGTCCTGCTCAAGTTCTTCTGTAAAACTGAGGGTGATTGGCGCAGCATTTTCGGGCTGATTTGTTTCCTGGGCCCGGTTTGCGAGCTGAAGTACGACCAGACTGGTGGCTAGAGCCGCCACAATGGCAATTAGAGCTGATTTCATCGTATCCCCCTATTGGCACAACTTATACAAAAACTGTAGCTGCTCAGCCTCCATCATTCAATACATTTAGGTATGGGGAGCGTGTGGGTAGCAAATCAATTAGGGGATTTAGGCATAAGCTAGGCGTCAAAACAGCCTTTTTGGCCAAGAAAACGAGGGAGCTCTGGACTATAATAACCTGAGCTTATATTTGACTGCAGTGAGGGCACCTAAATCATGAACAAGCCCAGATTACTGATAATTATTATTGCTAGCGCAGTTTTGCTGCCCCTAGTAGCGCATGGACATCACTCCCACGCCAGCCTTG
>CAJWKT010000048.1 GCA_913041665.1 uncultured Gammaproteobacteria bacterium
CCCTTCCCCGGCGGCTGCAGCTACCGCTGCTTCTTCGTCTTCCGCTTCCGCATCTTCTTGGGCCCAAACCACAGTCCTGAAGGGTACACACACCAAGGATAATGCGGCTACGAGTACTCCAAATTTGCGCCAAGTTTCAAGCATTCTAAAGTCCTCTATCTCCAACTCCAGCCCTAACTTCAGGACACCATCCTCTCAGCACAGGAGTCAACAAACCTTTGATATACAAAGAGGAAAAGGAATACCCGCAACTCATTTGCGCGAAAACCCCCACCTACTTATATTATTTTTTTGTATCTGCGCTAGCAGTATATCCAACCAAAACAGGAATTCAATGAATTTTTTACTAAAGTGCTGCATGGACACTACGCATGAAATGCCTTTATGTACAAGTAATACCAGTGGTTTTTTGCACGAAACGGAGATTGACAAAGCAAACAAAATCAGAAAACCGTCCGTACACCATAATACCAAGGAGCGCACGAAAATCTAACTCTCACGTTACCAAAACCACTTTAAGCATTACAGAAACGAATTTATTGCTGTCAGCGTTACCGCCATCTGGTAAACAATTTGCGCGCTCGTCTGCCACAGTGTCAGGGTTCGCACAGGGTCTGTCTCATAAGGCACTATGATTGTATCTCCTGGGCCTATGACTCCCCCTCCGGCATCACTACCTCCAAATCTGGTTGCACGCCTCAACCAATTCATCTCCGCGCTAGCTGCAGTTTGTACCCGGCCGTTTGCCTGAACTACATAGATACGTGTCTCATCCGCTCCAGCTGTCAAGCCTCCACTCAAACGCAGATAGCCATCTCTCGTTAAGTTTTCTTCGTAAACATGTGTAGAAGCGTACTGCACCTCACCGAGCACCATCACCGATTGCGAAATATTTGGGATGAGCAAACGATCCCCGTCTTCAAGCGCGATATCACTACTTGGATCCCCGGCAAGAATGCCTTCCAAGTCGATCACCAATCGTCCAATAGCCCTCGTTTCACGAAGTTGGTTCACAAGAGCCTGTCCAGCTGCCGCCGAGCTAGCGTTAGAACCTATAATCGCAGTACTACCAAGTGACTCAACTGCTAAGCTACTTTGTAAGCGATCTGCCATAAGAGAAAGCTGTTCTTGCTCACGCCGCTGAATCTCCTCCCGGAGAAAAATAACACCGCTTGCAAACCCTCGTTCAGTTAAACCGCCCGCCCGCTCCAAGACGGTGGATAAAGTCTCTCCTACTCGAATCGCGTATGTTCCGGGAAAACGAATTGCTCCTTCCAGCTCAACGCTTCTTAGGTCGTTATCCCACTCCGGTACCTGCCTAATGCTAATGGTATCGTAAGGTTGCAGAGATAGATCTTCAGACAAATCGCCATCTAGAATGTCGGCGAGATTAGCCGAAAATATACGACTTTCTCGAATCATATTGTCCCGAGTTTCGTAACGCATTACCTCCAAGGAAAGCAAATAAGCCGATTCAAGCAGCCCCCCGCCCGCACGAATGAGATCACTAATGCGCATATCTACTTCCAGTGGATACGTGCCAGAATTAAGCACTTCACCATTAATGGTCACTACAGGCATAGCCTGATTCTCGGCTACGAGTTCTTGCAGTATAGGGTCAATAACGTGCGCTCGACCCTGCTCCAAATTGAAAACGTACACCGCATCTCGTGGTTGCAGCAAGATGTCCTCAGGGCCTCCCCGGTTAAGCCAAGCCCCTGACAAGCTCGTAGACACAGCCTCAACTAAAATATTGGGGCTAGGCTCACGTCGCACAAATACGTAGCCCAAATCTGACATCGGTTTAACAAACTCAGGGCCCTTCAATAAATCACTTAACCTCATACCCGAGGTCCATTCATAAGGGCCCGGCTGCTGAACATTTCCATCAAGATGTACCACATTTTCGAATTGATCAATATTACCTAGAACCCTAATTACATCTCCATTCTGAAGCCTCTCGCCTTCATCTATTTCGCCGTGGGTATCGATATCCCTCACCGTAACCCCACGTCCGGGAATAATACGTTCCAGTTTCACAGCCGACCCGTCAGCCTTTGGTACCAAGCCACCACTAAGCTCTATGACATCGATAACGGTAGATTCATCATTAACGAGCTCGTAGATTGCGGGGCGCTTTACCATTCCATCCACCGCTACTGTGTCACCGATCGGAGGAACAAAGATCACATCACCCGGCTGAAGACGAGCATCGTTACTTGTATCACCATTAAGAAGCAGGTCATAGAGATCCAGGGTCGATAAGGTCACTCCATTACGCTTTAATTCTATTTTTCGTAATGAACCGATCTCTTTAACGCCCCCACTTACGAATAAGGCATTCGTCATGGTAGACAGACCACTAACGGTGTAGGAACCAGGGCGTTCTGCATCACCAAGGATAAAAATTCGGATCGAACGAAGAGCTCCTATAGTAATACTGACTCTTACCCCAATAAGTTGCTCCTGAACACGCTCAGTTACTAACGTTTTCAGCTCATCAAAATTGATACCTCCAACTGTGATAGGCCCAATCTCTGGAAAATTCAAGATGCCTTCACGTGTTACCTCTAAAGGAAAATTAGCATTTGTGCCACCGAATAACTGCACCATAATCGTGTCCCCTGGTCCCATCACATATTCTGATGGAACTGGGACATCGGTCGCGGGAGCAAAAGTTGTGGGTGACCCCCTGAAAAGATCGTAACCGAAGGGCTTCAGAGCAGCAGTACCCACTGGGTCCAGCGGCAACAGTGTCAATACAAGGTCGTATGGCTCAAATTGGGGTACAGCATGAAGTCTTGTGGTAGCTTCCTCTATATTCAGGCCTGACAGTGCAATACGGGGAATGCCTGGCAAATACAAAAAGCCCACATCATCGAGTTGAAAAGGGTTTTCGTTGGCATAGCGTTCGCGAATTTCTATTTCTTCCTCTGTCTCTTCCGAGGTCGAAATACAAACCGTGCCGCGATTAGTAGTGGTAACAGGAACGCAATCTTTATCCTCCTTGGGAGCGAACTCAATGATAATTGTGTCCTGAGCCTTTAGACGTGGCGCAACGCGGATAATGGAGTTCAGCCGGACCTGTTCATCTAATAGCTCCTGAAGCGGGTCAGGCCCATCTGGCTGGTCCCTAATCAGTTCAGGAAATTCCAGTTCGGGTCCCGGAAGTTCAGCTTGCCCTCCCGCTGCCATTTCACGCAGTGCTTCGAGGCCCGCACCTTGAAACAGCTCTTCCTGTAACACACCTTGGGGAAGCTGAACATCGGTACTAAGTTGCCCATACGAGACACTCAAAACGAAAAACAGGAAAGCCCCAAAAAAACGTCCGGCTTTCACCCAAAGGTGCGGTATCAGAATATCTCTACACATAATCTTGCCATTTTCTAATAATTACAAAGGATGTATATCGCCTAACTAGAATTTTTCTTAAATCCATCCACATAATATCCACCGAAACATCAATCGGCAAGAATAACTACGTCAGTCTCTTTAATGCCTGAGACGGAACACCAACATTATTGGCAACAGAACACATCTGCCTTGTCAAGTGGTGAATACAGCGTCCTTGAGAGCGTCTACAACCTGGGTTTGCTGCTTCTCAGAGACATAAGGGTGCATGGGCAAGCTCATAACCCGGGTGGCCGCATTCTCCGCAGCCGGATAAGCCCCCTGATGTTTGCCTAAATAGCTAAAAACAGGCTGCAAATGAAGCGGCTGCGCGTAATGGATAGCAGTAGGAATTTCGTGAGCTTCCATCGCTGGTCGTACTGACTCACGACTTGCAACTTCGATGGTATATTGGCCGTAAACAGAAGTATTGTGGGGCTCCACAAAAGGCGGGGTTACTCTCAAATCTGGCTCAACATTTTTGAAAGCCTCACGAATAAGCTCCGAATATCGTTTCGCCACTTTTCCTCTCGCAACCACCTCATCATCAAATATCTCCAACTTGGCTAACAAAATTGCCGCCTGCAAAGAATCCAGCCGTCCATTTATTCCCAGCCGGACATGATGGTTACGAGCAATCTCTCCATGAGACCGTATTTCACGTAACAGTTTTTCTAATTCATCACTGTTCGTAAAAAGTGCACCGCCTTCACCATAACATCCCAAAGGTTTGGAAGGAAAAAACGAAGTCGCTGCAATATCAGTCAAACCACAGGAGGGTCGATTCTTGTAAAAAGCACCAAAACTCTGCGCTCCATCTTCCAGCACCGGAAGATGGTGTCTTTGAGCAATCTCATTGATAGTATCGTAGTCAGCACATTGACCAAAAAGAGAGACTGGCAAGATCAATTTCGTCCTAGATGTTATTGCTGACTCTAATAGCTCTGAATTGATGTTATAGGTCTGACGATCAATATCTACAAAGACGGGCCTTGCCCCCAGCAGGGCAATCATTTCAGCAGTTGAGAAAAAGGTAAATGGAGAAGTAATAACCTCATCTCCAGCTTTGATTCCCAAAGCCATCAGCACCATTAACAGTGCGTCCGTACCACTGGAAACAGCTATGCAATGCTTGACGCAAACGCGGTTAGCAAGCGCCCGTTCAAGCTCCAGCACTTCAGGACCTAGAACGAACTGGCCATGATTTAAAACCACCTGAATCCGTTCATTGACCGGATCACTGAGGCGCTTATATTGGGCTTTCAGATCGAAATATTTCATCACTGCAAAGACTGTTGGTACCTCATGCCTCAAGCTCTATGAATTTAATAATGGTTCAAACATATGAGACTATAAACCTGACCCAAGATCCATTACTCACCCTCTCCAGGCACGAAGTTGCTTGAGAGCTCCAGCAATGGGTATAGGGTCGGCCTGATCTCCAGACAAACTTCGCTCTAAATCAGAAAATAGCCGTTTGCCCAGCTGCACGCCCCACTGATCAAAAGGATTTATGTCCCAAACAACGCTCTGTACAAACACCTTATGTTCATACAAAGCTAATAATTTCCCAAGAGTAAACGGATTAAGCTCTGGAAAAATAAGCAGAGAGTTTGGGCAATTTTTATGACATCTTTCATGCGCCTTCTGATCAAAATTCTCCGAGTCTTCTGCAGCAGGAATCCAGGCCTGTGCAAGACCGCTGAGCGTTGCCAGGTCATGTTGATCCTGGCAATTTACCCCTGAACGCGCTGGCACAATAAAGTCGACTGAAATTAGTTCAGTTCCTTGGTTTATAAATTGAGCAAATGAGTGTTGAGCATTTGAACCCAGTTCGCCCCAAATAATCGGGCACGTTTTACACTCCACAGCTTCACCATTTCGACGCATAGACTTGCCGTTGCTTTCCATTTCTAACTGCTGGAGGTAAGCAGGCAGCCAACGCAAATGATAATCATACGGCAATATTGCATGGCCGCTTGTGCACAGCATGTTGCGATTCCAGATCCCCAGAAGAGCCAATACCACTGGTAAATTATCCGCGGAGGATGTAGTAGAAAAATGTTGGTCCATTGCATGCGCACCATTCAGCATTGCCTCGAAATGCTCCCAACCAGTAGCTAAAGCAAGGCTTAGTCCCATTGAAGACCAGATTGAATATCGCCCACCAACCCAATCCCATGTACTAAATTGCCTCTCGCGTGCAATCCCAAAGCGATCTAAGGCTTCGTGGTTGGCTGATACAGCTACGAACTGCCTGGCAATTGCCAGCTGCCCCCCCTTTGAGGCCTCAAGCCATTTTCTGGCAGCCACAGCGTTGGATAATGTCTCCAGAGTGGAGAAACTCTTGGAACATACGACAAAAAGTGTTGTTTCCGGATCTACTTGACCCAGGATTTGCATCAACTGAACGCCATCGATATTGGAGACAAAATGAACGTTCACACTAGACAAACGATATTCCGTTAAGGCAAAGGCCCCCATAGCAACCCCTAAATCTGAGCCACCAATGCCAATATTCACCACGTCAACAATAGATTTTCCAGAAAACCCCTTGAGTTCACCCGCCGAAAGCATTTCGACGAGGGCTTGCATCCTCTCACGCTCAGCCTGCACCAGAGGCATAAGATCTTGGCCATTTAATATCAGGTGCTGATCCGAAGGTCGCCTCAGAGCTACATGAAGCGCTGGTCGATTTTCTGTGCTGTTAACACTCTCACCAGAAAACATCCGCTGAACCCATCTTTCAACGCCCGTTTGCTCAGCCAGCTCTAACAATAAAGAGAGTGCCCGCTCATCTACAAATTGACGAGAATAGTCGAGTAATAGACCTTCGCGCTGTAGGGAAAACTGTCCGAACCGATCTTGTCGAGTCTGGAAAAGCGCATCTATCGACTGAGATTTTAGCGTTTCACTATGCGCTACCAAAGATTGCCAGGCGCTAGTCCGAGGACCATAGGTTTCGGAAGTCAACTTGGCTCCTTAAAACTTTCGGCTGAGCCGTCTCTGCTACAATTTAATGTTGTAGTAATCCACATACCAGTCAACAAAGTACTGCACTCCGTCCTCTACGGACGTATCCGGACAATAACCCACATCGGCAACCAGGTCTTCCACATCAGCCCAAGTGTCTAGCATATCTCCCGGTTGCCTAGGCAAAAGATTTCTTTTTGCCTTTCGACCAAGACAATTTTCCAGTACCTCAATATAGTGGATTAAATCAATAGGGCGCTGGTTACCCATGTTATATAAACGATAAGGCACACTGCTCGTTCCGGGATCGGGAGCGCTCCCGCTCCAATCTGGATTAGGCAGGGGCATATGATCCAACACACTTGTAATGCCCGCCACAATATCATCCACGTACGTAAAATCACGACGATGATGCCCAAAATTAAAAATATCAATGGGTTTACTATTCAGTATATTCTCGATAAAACGAAAAAGTGCCATATCCGGTCGGCCAAAAGGACCATAAACAGTAAAAAATCTTAATCCAGTTACCGGTAGCCCGTACAGACTCGCATAGCTGTGCGCCATCAGTTCATTAGATTTTTTTGTGGCGGCATATAAAGACATCGGATGATCTGCATTGTGATGAGTCGAGAACGGCATTTTTTCATTGGCGCCGTATACAGAGCTGCTAGATGCGTAAACTAAATGCTCCACCTCATTTTGACGACAAGCCTCAAGAATGGCTAGTGTCCCCAAAACATTACTGTCCACATAGACAAAAGGGTTCTCTATGCTATACCGGACACCCGCCTGCGCAGCAAGATGCACAACTCTATGAAATTTTTGGGTAGCAAATAAACCGGCAATGGCGTCCCGGTCTGAAAGATCTAGCTGTGCAAATTCAAAACGGGGCTCTTTTCTAAGAATCTCTAGGCGGGAATGTTTCAGATTTACATCGTAGTAATGATTGAGGTTATCGAGACCGACAACCTCATCACCACGAGCCAACAATGCTTTTGCGGTGTGATAACCGATAAATCCGGCGGCTCCAGTTACCAGGATTTTCACGATTCACCCTTTACTTTATTTTTCTCTGAAATCAGAAGGCTTACACACCACCCGTACATTTAAAGCAGATACTTTGATTACTAAATATCTCAGCACTAATTAACCGGCTGAGCGTAAAAATCAAAGAAGAACCAGAAAAGAAATGTGGAAACCACAAGCGTTGCCAGCATCACAGGGAAACCTTTTCTGAACCAGAGACCAGGGGTAATCGCCAGACTTGGGTCGTTTTGATCACGCGCTAAACGCTCTGAGATCGTTACAATAAAAACGTTAGCTGTCGAACCAATATGGGTCCCGTTACCGCCCAAGCCTACACCCATAGCCAAGCCCCACCAAAGTGGCGCTACGGGAATACCCTGCGCTTCCATACCCAGAATAATCGGAATCATGGCTGCGGTAAAAGGAATGTTATCGATTGCCGCTGACAGAAACGCGCCCACCCACATCAGCAATATGGTTGCTAATATCAAGTCAGTTTTTACAAACGGTGTTATTAGCTGCCCTACAAATTCTAGAAACTGGCTATGTTCCACACCACCAATAATCATGAACAAACCCAGGAAGAAGATTAAAAGGGTGAATTCCACATGCTCCAGAGCGCGATCCATATGCACGCTGCGGGACACCATTACCAACCCTGTCATACCAAGAATGGCAACAAACCATGGCTCCCAGTGAAGCGCGTTATGCGCCATAAACAACCCAACCATGATTAGCAGTATCGCAATAGATGCTTTCCAAAGCCTTGGGTCTGCAAATTTGACTTCATCCATATTGGCTTCAGCTGGAGCAATTGCAAGCTCTTTTTTGAACAATAATTTCAGCATAAAAAGACAAACAACCCATGACACTAACGTTATAGGGAACATGTGGAAAGCAAAGTTGTTAAAGGTTATATCAGCAGCCGAGCCAATCATTATATTAGGCGGGTCACCGACCAACGTGGCAATGCCCCCAGTATCGGCAAGCAGCGCCGCGCCTAAAAGATAGGGGATAGGGGAGATTTTCTGGGCTTTGGCAATAAGAATAATGAGTGGTCCAAAAATTACGACGGTTGTTACATTGTCTAACAGAAGTGATAAAACCGTAATAGCGGTCCCCAGCAAGACCAGCATAAAAAACTGCCGCCCTTTGCTCAGCGCTGCAATCTTGTAAGCCATCCAATCGAACCCACCAGTGGGGATCATGACCGAAACGATCGTCATCATTCCAGCGAGCAAGAAAATAACATTCCAGTCAACCGCCTCAATCGCTTCCCCAGGCGAATAGAACCCAAATATTTGCCCTAGAACTATCATGGTTACGGCACCGACCATAGCTACTTTTGAACGCTCAATACCATGCAGCTGCTCAGTGAAGATTGCCGTAAATGTCACGGCCAGAATAATTCCTGAAACCAACATTTCTTGGGTAAACACTAGCTCTTGCATAGCTTCAAAATCCTCAGGTAAATTAGAATAGAAAAAAGTTAACGCAAGCGCGTAAGCTTAACGTTGAACTGCTAATTAAGTAAAGTTCCCCAACAAATCAAATATCTTCTTCGGACGTAGAGATGGATGCATGACTAGTTTGCTCCCTCATACGTGTGATCATCTCTTTATGAGCACTCCGTTCCTCGGGGGTCGCCCTCAAAATCCTTAGATCAAGATGATCACGATTAATCTTCTTCCACTTGAGTTCCCGGGAAGCATCACCTTGCTCCGTCCCTTCCAGCGACAAACTCGCCTGACCACCTGTCATTGCCAAGTAGACATCGGCCAAGATCCTAGCGTCTACCAATGCTCCATGTAATTCGCGCTTGGAAGTATCAACATTGTAACGCTTGGCAAGGGCATCAAGGCTGTTGCGCTGACCCGGATGCATTCTTCGTGCCATAGATAGGGTATCTAAAATCTGGCATGTCTCTGAGATATCGCTCGGTGCTCGGTCTAATCGGTCCAGTTCACTATTGATAAATCCTACATCAAAATCAGCGTTATGGATGACTAGCTCTGAGCCATCTACAAAACTTAAAAAACTCTCCGCTATGTCGGAAAAATAAGGTTGGTCAGATAGAAAATCATTGTCGATGCCGTGTATCTCCAATGCTCCCTTGTCAACGGCACGCTCCGGATTCACGTAGCAATGAAATGAATTCTCGCTGGGACGGCGATTTATTAACTCGATGCCCCCAATCTCTATGATGCGGTGGCCAGCACTTAACTCCAAGCCCGTCGTTTCCGTATCAAGTACTATCTGTCTCGCCATATTGAACTCAAAAGCATTGAAAAAGATTGTAATAGTTTTGCTCACACACTGCAGAAATCAACCCTGGGCTAAACACTCGTCCAAACCCTGATTAGCCAGCTCATCAGCACGTTCATTGCCTGGATTGCCGGCATGTCCTTTCACCCAGTGCCAAGAAATTTCATGTTCTTCAACCAGTTCCGATAAGGAGATCCACAAATCCTGATTTTTGACTAACTTATTTCCTGAAGTTCGCCATCCACGCGTGCGCCACTTTGACAACCATTTTGTAATCCCATCTTTTACATATACAGAATCAGTGAAAAGCTCCACACTGCAAGGTTCTTTGAGGGACTCTAATGCCCGAATGGCTGCGGTGAGTTCCATACGATTATTAGTAGTATTCACTTCTCCCCCACTGAGCTCACGAACATACCCTTTAAATCTGAGCACTACGCCCCAACCACCAGGGCCCGGATTCCTGCGGCAAGCACCATCAGTAAATATCTGTATTTCCTTCATATTTACTAACACGGCATGACCATCCGTAAATTGGGCTGAACTAATCCACCCACAGCCTTGAGCGACCGACTTTTCCATGCCGGACGAATCATAGTTACCGGATAGACCCGCTTCTGAGCCACCAGACAGTAGCCCCCAGAAAAAAAAGGTAGCCGGCGAATGGTCAATGCCTGATTTGTAAAGACTGCTAACTGTGCCATCCTCTCCAGAGGCAGAGTATGACAATATCGAACGCGCTCACAAACCTCTAAGCTAAGCAATTCTAGCCAGTCTCGAAGATGATTCTCTGAAATCAAACGTCTGCGCCCAGGAGGATAACCGCGCCTTGAGGTAAATAAATGCCTGAGGCCCCAAAAACCGGTGGGATTGAAACACAGTATTATTAGGTAGCCATCTGCTCTTAGAACCCTCGCTACCTCACGAAGTAATGTATGCGGAGAGCGAGTCCACTCAAGTGTATGCGGCAAAACAACTGCATCCACCGAATCGTTAGCCACAGCAAGAGAGCTAGCTGAACTTACAATAGTAATACCCTCTTGAGGACGAAAATCTAAAAGCATCGAACGCTGGGTCCGTGCGTACCGGATAAAAATTTCCGGAGACCCCCAGACACCAACCTGTAACAATTGGTCACCAAACACGGTTTCCAATACACGCCCGACTAGTCTCTGCTCCTCGACTAAGCAGCGCTGCCCTAAGCTCGTTGAAAGCCAACCGGTTAGTATCCGGAGTTCGTTGATCACCAACGAACTGTGGAACAGGTGCGTGACGGAGTCAACTATGGAGAGTAACGGTACCGACCTTTGGGTGAAAGCTACTAACCGCTATCCATTATCCATCACTGTCCTAGCGTGGATCAGCCGCTATGGGTACAGCTAGCTAAATTAGCTACTTAACTAAGTATACTCTTGCACCCTTATTGACAATGAGTAGCATAGTGCCATGGGGCGATTACTATCCTTACGCAAATACCGTCTATTCTGGTGTATTCATGTCCTTCTAGCTACGTGGCTTGGTGGCTGTCAGCTCGGGGGACAAAGCATTACATCCGAATTACCTCTCTACGAAAAAGTACAAACTAAAAACCTAAAAACATTGCCGTCTTATCAAGCCGCCTTAGAACCTGCGGCCATACAGAAAGAGGACAACACTCTGATCACTCCCCGGGCCGAGACAGAAAGAGAGAATGCTCCTGTCACTCCTCGGGCTGAAACGGAATTTGATCTACTGGAGAGACTACGGCAGAAGTTTTCTCTTCTCCAGTCCAAAAACACGACGATACAGCAAGAAATAGACTGGTATATCTCCCACCCTGATTATCTAAATCGAGTATTCGTCCGAGCCGAGCGCTATTTATTCTATATAGCTGCAGAACTCGAAAGGCGGCAAATACCATCTGACCTAGCCCTTCTGCCCATTATTGAAAGCGCTTACGATCCTTTCGCCTATTCTCACGGACGCGCAGCTGGGTTATGGCAAATCATCCCTGGAACAGCAAATCAACTTGGCTTGAAACAAAACTGGTGGTACGACGCTAGAAGGGATGTGGTTGATTCAACACGAGGGGCATTGGACTATCTTCAGTATTTACACGAACTGTTTCAAGGTGATTGGTTGCTTGCTATAGCTGGGTATAATGCCGGTGAAGGTAACGTAGCGCGCGCAATCCTCCGCACAGGTACGACTAATGGGCCAGCGGATTTCTGGAGTATAAGACCTCATCTCCCCCCGGAAACTCGCAAGTACGTACCGCGATTACTTGCGATCCAAAGGCTTGTAGCCAATCCTGAAAAATATGGCGTAACTCTCCCAAGCATTCAAAATGAAGCACATTTCGAAGTTATCGAAACGGGCGGGCAAATTGATATAGCCATGGCAGCAGACCTAGCAAACATCACCACTGATCAGCTCTATTTGCTCAATCCTGGGATAAACCGCTGGGCTACAGATCCCAATGGTCCCCACCGATTGTTGATTCCCAAACAAAACGCCAGATCTTTTCTGTCCTCGTTAAAAAGATTAGGAGAACGGGATCAAGTAGAGTGGACTAGACACAAAGTAACCACGGGCGAGACACTAAGCGGCATAGCTCTACGCTACCAGACGACGACGGATGTAGTCAAAGAAGTTAATAGTCTAAAAAATGACCTGATTCACATTAACGAACACCTAATGATTCCACACGCCGTAAAAGCACCTAGCGCGTATACCCAAAGCGTGGAAGCTAGAATTAAACGCAAACAAAACCAGCTTCATAACGGGCAACAAAAGACGCACGTGGTCCAGTCAGGGGAGTCTTTGTGGACTATATCTAAAAGTTACGAAACAGAAGTCAGGGATCTCGCGACTTGGAATGCCATGGCCCCAGGCGATGTACTACGAACAGGAAAAAAATTGATAATCTGGACCAACCCGTCGAGTCTTGCTCAAAAACAAACTACTCCAAATGAACACATTCGGCGGCTGACCTACGAAGTACGAGTGGGGGATTCCCTCTCGAAGATAGGAAATCGGTTCCGCGTGACCATTGCAGAACTACTTAAGTGGAATAACATTTCTACGGATCAATACTTGCAACCAGGCCAGAAATTAGTCATATACGTGGATGTGACTAAACAAAGCAGCTGAATCGGGGGGCTCGGTATGGCTTTTCTCAAGGGTAAACGGGCAGTAATAGTGGGTCTTGCAAGTAATAGATCAATTGCTTGGGGTATTGCGCAAGCACTTCGGAACGAGGGAGCCGAATTAGCGTTTAGCTACCAAAATAGCAAGCTTCAAGGACGAGTTGAAAAAATGGCTGGCGAGCTAGGCAGCGATATTGCCGCGCCTATGGACGTTGCAGAGGACCATGAAATTAATAAATTTTTCAAAGATTTAAGAAAAACCTGGGAGGAGTTTGACATCCTAGTACATTCGGTGGCTTTTGCGCCCTCGGATCAGCTGGAGGGAAGGTACTTAGATTCTATCAACCGAGAGGGATTTAGAGTCGCCCATGAAATATCAAGCTATAGCCTTTCGGCGCTCGCAAAAACCGCGCGCCCCATGATGAGCAACCGCAATGGAGCAATCCTTACAATGAGTTACTTAGGCGCAGTACGAGCCCTACCAAGTTATAATGTTATGGGCCCAGCTAAAGCTAGCTTAGAAGCAAGTGTTCGGTTTTTAGCCTTAGATCTCGGTAGCGAAGGAATTCGTGTTAATGCAATTTCAGCAGGTCCGATCAGAACTCTCGCAGCCTCAGGAGTCAAGGGGCTGCGCCAGATGATGAAAAAAACAAGTGAGATGTCTCCGTTGAAACGCAATGTCACTATTAAAGATGTTGGAAGCGCAGCAGCTTTTCTTTGCTCCGACTTGGCGGCAGGCGTTACAGGGCAAGTACTGTACGTAGATGCCGGCTACAATATTGTTGGAATGAACTTCGATTGAAATAGTCGGATAAGCGATGTGCCTTACCCTTTTCTAAAAACCACCCTGTGGTTAATAAAATGCAGGATCGAAAATTTCCTCAGGAATTCGAACAGTGGCTGTCTCCCGAAGCTCACTTGCATAACCAGAAAACTCGTACATACCCGTTTGCTGGGCCACTTGCGCTAGGCGCTGGTCACGCTGCTCTCTGGGTACGGATTCGGGCTGACCTGCTTCAACAGTAGATAGCACCAGTAAGGCCTGATCACCGTTTGTCATAGCTACATGCTCAAAAATGCGTGTGCCTCTAGGTTTTTCAAGACGAAAAGAAGCTGCCAAAATCTCCGTTGGAATCTCCGTCGTCGTTCGCTCTACCCAAACAGTCTCGCGCCAATTACCATTCTGTTCCTCAGTGAAAACCTGCCCCTCACCCCCTTCGCGTAGCAAAGTCGTAAGTGATGTCACACGCTCAAAAGCCTCAGCTTCCGCCTGAACGCGGGCAAGCTCTTCTTCGATCTCGGCGCGCACTTCTTCATAAGGTTGCTGGACTGATGGATAGTGAGCATCCACCCGTAATATCAGAACATGGTCGTCAGCCAACTCAACAAGAGCGCTGTTTTCTCCAAGCTCCAATACCTCACGACTGAAAGCCGCCTGCAAAACAGGTTCACTAAAAGAGAATACAGATGCATTTTCGCTACGCTTGAAATTAGAAACCTCCTTTAATGGCAAATTCATTTGAGTAGACACGGTTTCAAGTTCATCGAATGCAGCAAAAGAAAGGTCTGCTAGCTCCGTCGCCAGACTATAGAAAAGCTCCTCTGCCTCACGATTTTGATAGTCGACAGCCAGTTCCTCTTTAGCTGCCTCAAAAGGCTGCACATCACCAAAAACAATATCGTCGAGGCGAATAACATGATATCCAAAATCCGTCTTTATCGGACCTTGAGTATCGCCCACCTCCATAATAAAAAGCGCATCCTCAAAAGGTCCCTCTAATGCACCCTTACCTAACCAGCCCAGATCACCGCCTTGGTTATTTGTGCCCACATCATCAGAAAGTTCATCCGCTAATTTCAGAAAATCTTCACCTGCTTCTATACGCATTAAAGCCATCTGCGCCCTAATTTCTAGTTCAGCATCATCCCCATTTGCAAAAAGAATATGGCGTGCCTTCCGCTGTTCTTCGGTTTGAAAGCGATATTTTTCTTCCTCGTAATAGGCCTCTAGGGTTTCTGTACTGTACTCGACCTCTTCAGCAATAGCAGAACCCAGAACTTCAATGTATTGCAGATCTACACTCTCTTCGCTTAGATAGAGATCTTCATTGAGAGCGTAGTGAGCTTCAATATCGGCTTCATTAACAAAGATCTTCTCTAACAGCGTATCTACTTCAAATAACGCATATGCAATCTCACGACGCTGATTAAAAACTTCTAGGTACCGACGAAATTCATTGGGCATATAAAAACTAGAATTTAAAATCCCCTGTTGAAGCTCTAGCAGCTCTAACTGCTCACGCTGCAGGGACTCAAATCCGCTTGGTGATAAACCCTGATTTAATAATTGAGACCGATAGAGGTCAATGGAAAACTCACCATCCACCTGAAAAGCCGGTATCGTTCTAATGGAAGCTGTCAGTCGATCATCGGAAATTTGATAGCCTGATGTTCGGATGCGGTCAAGTAGTGCCTGCTGACGAATCAACCTTTCTAGCACATTACGCCTAAGCTCCCCGCGCAGCTCATCCGTTAATTCGGCTCGGTATAATTCCTGATACTGACTTTGTTGATTTTGAACCTCACGCTCGAAATCAATCAATGATACTTCCTGCCCGTTGACTTTAGCAGCAAAGGTAGTGCCAAGCGTAGTGAAATCAATACCCCAAAAAATAAACGAGATAGCAATTAGGCCAAGTACAGCAATTGTTATCCAGCGCCCAGCGCCCTCACGAAATCCTTGCAACATAACAATTCCTAATTAAGCAAAAGGACAAACCTATTCTCCCTCATCGCGGAAAATAAGTCTGCCCTTGCTGATCTGGCGGAGTGGACGGGATTCGAACCCGCGACCCCCGGCGTGACAGGCCGGTATTCTAACCAGCTGAACTACCACTCCGGCTCTTTCAATGGGTGCTGAGGGGATCGAACCCCCGACCTTCGCCTTGTAAGGGCGACGCTCTCCCAGCTGAGCTAAGCACCCGTTGGGACAGTACCCTTTTAGGATTTACTCTCTCAGTTTACGGCTTCCTTAAATGCCTTTCCAGCTTTAAAGCCAGGTACGTTACTTGCTTCAATCCAAATTGAACCGCCAGTTCTTGGATTCCGCCCAGCACGTGCTGCACGATTCTTAACACTAAAAGTACCAAAACCGATGATGGAAACTTGCTCCCCTCCTTGCAGTACCGACGTGATGCTTCCTATTACCGCATCAACCGCACGACCTGCATCGGCCTTGGAAAGATCGGCTGCAGAAGCCACCGCATTAACGAGTTCCGCTTTGTTCATTCCAAAAATTCCCCGCAACAATAAAAGTTTAGCCCACAGACACAAATCATTGTGCCCCCCCAGAATAATATCGCCAAAAATCCCTTGCCCTATATTCCAACGAAGCGCGGACCCTTGATCTCTGAAGACGTAACACTTATACCAAGTCGGATTTTCGGATGTCAACTTAAGATGGAAAAACTAGTGTGATAGGTACGTCTCATCCCCCTCAGTTTTTTTCGTTTTCGAATCTTGTTTGCCATCCTTTCCCTCTTCCCCGCATTCTGGATTTGGCATATGTTGTAATGCCGCTTCAAAAACCTCATCAATCCATTTGACCGGAAGAATAATCAACTTGTCTTTGATGTTCTTCGGAATTTCAATCAAATCCTTCTTGTTCTCCTCAGGAATCAGAACTGTATCCACCCCACCCCTGTGGGCTGCCAGCAACTTTTCCTTCAGGCCACCAATAGGTAAAACTTCGCCTCGAAGAGTAATTTCACCGGTCATGGCAACGTTAGATCTAGCCGGCACCTTAGTCAGGGCAGAAACCAGCGCTGCGCACATCCCAATGCCCGCAGAAGGCCCATCTTTGGGTGTTGAGCCCTCAGGAACGTGGATATGCACATCTAATTTTTGATGGAAATCAGCCTCA
>CAJWKT010000049.1 GCA_913041665.1 uncultured Gammaproteobacteria bacterium
GTTGGAATTAACAACAAAATCATATCTCTCAAATTTTAAAATCATTGAAATTCCCAGTATTTGGATTGAAACCAAAAATAGAAAAAGTAATTTTAAAGTATTTAAATGGCTTCCGTATTATATTTATTGGCTTTTATTTTCAATAGTAAAAAATTACACTTTGAGAATAACAAAATTTTTTACAAATTCAAAATAATTTTCCTAGTTTAATAATTGTTTATAGTTAGCTTTTTTGCTGTTTTTTAAGTTTAGCCCTTAAATAAAATTCATAAAGTCTTTGCTCAAATAAATTGTCTGCATAAAATTTTTTTTGAAATACACTCTTTAAAAGTTTGTATATTCTTTTAGGTCTTGAAATATAAATTGTGATATATGACAATGAAAAACCCAAAAACCTAAAAAAAATGAGCATTTTACCAGAAACGTGTTCGCAATATGAGTCTGTTTTGGTAATATCAAATTGTGCATGCAATTTCTCAAAATACTTGTCATTGATTTTAAGTTTTTTTTCTTTTTTAAGTTTTTCAAATAATTCTGAACCTGGGTAAGGTGCAAATACCGAAAATAATATATCCGAAACTCCCAATCTTATTGCACAATACATCGCAAAAAAAATCGTTTTTAAACAATCAATTACAGTTTCGTGTGGAAAGCCAATAATAAAATTTAATTTAGCTTTATGACCTATTTTTACGGAAGTTCTAATACTTTTAATAAGTCTATCAATTTTTACTCTTTTTTTTATAATATCGAGACTTTTTTGACTTCCGCTTTCTGGAGCGTAACATACAAAATGACACCCCGTATCATAAATAGCTTTTAAAACTTCTTCATCTAGTGACTCTGTTCTAGTTCCTACAGGTAGTTGCCAAGTTATATTATTTAGCTCTCTATTTTTAATTGTATTACAAAATTCCAATATCCAACTTTTTTTAATTATTGCAGTCAAATCAAAAAATTCAAAATCATTAGCCTTGTATTCTTTCATCAACCATTCAATTTCATCAACTATTTCTTTTGGATCGCGCATTACATATCTTGTTGTCCACATACTTGGGCTTGAACAAAATGTACACTGAAATGGACAACCTCTTGTAGCCAAAATAGGCATATTTCTCCCGCTATACAAACCCAGAGTGAAATAATCATTAAAATAATTTTCTGGTTTTAATAAATGCCACGCTGGTCTTGGAAGTTCATCAATATGTTCTATTCTTTTGCTTAGTCCATTGTCTATAAATTTATTTTTTTCATCTATAAAGCAAATACCTGGTATATCACCGACACTTTTTTCATTAAATAAATTATAAGAAAACTCAAGCATTGAAAATTCGCCTTCGCCTTTGATAACATAGTTAATTGACGGACAGTCCCTCAAAATATACTCTGGTATTGCTGACGAATGTTCTCCACCTGCAACAATAATAATTTTTGGATATTTTTTTTTTATTTTTTCAATCAATAATCTATGAGGAAGCCACTCCTGAGAGAACATTAGTGAAATGCCAAAAATGAATGTGTTGGGGTCAATTTTTTCCAATATCTCTTCTGCATTTAAACCTTGAAGATTGTATTGATTATCTTGAGATCTTGTAATTTTAATTGGACGCTCTCCACCTGTAGCATCAATTATTTTAGTTTTGTAGCCTGCTTTTTCTAATACTCCACCTAAATAAGCCAAACCCAAAGGCAATGTAACTGGAGAACTGTAAGAATTTTTTGAGAAAACAACAAACGGCTTGCATAAGGTAATAATCCTTGTGTCATTTTTTGGTGCTCTAAAAGAACTCAATGAAGAGTCCATGTGTCTATGATCTAACTCTTTAACCCAATTTTGATTAGGAGTAATAGTAGGTTCAAATATTATTTCGTCTTTAAATGGCATAATAGGTTATTTTTTGTTTATAAATATAGCACCATTATTTTAAATTGAAAGTTAAATTTTACAAATACAACTATTAACCACTAAGAAAAATAATCCATGCCTCACGAGAGGGAAAGGCAAAATGTTTAAAGTAAATTGATCCTATTAAATATATTGCAAAATATGAAATAAAAATAAAATGCGAAAGAGAAATATTTTTAAAATAAATTTTATGTAAATCTGTTTTTAAACATAAAAAAAATATTATCAAAATTAAAGGCTCAACATACTCCTGATATAATAGTTTTGGTAAACCGTATATAATAATTATAGGTAATAAAATAACCAAACTATTTTTGGTATCTTCTGTAAAAAATCTAATCAGAATACTAAAACCTATAGAGCTAAAAACTAAAAGTAAAAAAAAATTATTTTTTTGTATTAAATAATTAACTTTTAAAACCGCGCCCCCAGCTAGAGTATAGTCTCCTAAATAATTTAATAAATTTATTTGTGATAAAAAAATCAATATTATTAAAGCAAAGAAAAAACTTTTAAAATATCTGTGGAAAAAATCTTTAAATCCTGAATTTAAAAATTCTATCATCAGAATTGGTAACAAATAAAACCCAAAAAAACTTAACATAATTGGTAAATTTTTTAAAATATGATTATGGTTAATCCATCCTCCTAAGAAACTGCCCCAAGGTTCCATGCCCGGCACTGCGTGAAATACACTTCCCCAAGTCCACATTAATAAAAATCCTGGTATAGAAAATACAGCAAACGAAATGATAGATATTATAATTATTTTTTTATTAGCATTATTAAAAAATAAATATAGCAAATACAATTTTTGAAGTGCAGGATGATCATATAACTTATGATGATAAAATCTTAAAAACTCCTGGGGTCCGAATTTCCTTTCGATATCGCGACCGAACATCCACAGGGCAAACATGTTCCACAAAACATGCGACAGGTCGTATGCGTGAGCAAATCCCGAGCTGAGAAATTTCCACCATAACCAGGGTTGAGTCACGACCTGTGGAGTTACGGACAGTATTTCCTGAAGTACGGACGAGCCTCGTCCTGGCTGTAGCAGCGGATGTTCAAAAAATAAACGATCCACCAGATAAATGGCGATGTTGATGATCACCAACGTCACCGCCACCGACTGCGGGCGCTGAAGGGTGAATCCGGGTTGATCCGGTTCGCGGTAGTATTCGCGGTCTGACAATCCCATACGGCTCGTTTCAATTCTTTGTCCGCTACGGTGGACTTGATCGTCCGCGGTACGAACTCAGTGGCAGCAGGACTTTAAACATTCCGTGGTGAGGCGGGTCATCGGCCCGTCACAAGCAGGCCAGACAACTTCCCAGCTATCGTACGCCAACTGACTCCAAAAGTGGAGTGCAATTATCAGGCGAGGGGGGCCCATTCAGGGAGTGAAAACGTTAGCGGAATCGGATTGGCCGTCAGAGACTTTCCCCTGGCTCGTTGCTGCTGCGAAGGACAAACCGCGGGGCATGCATGTTGCCAGAACAAATTGTGTTCCCGCTCTCATTTTGAAGAAATGAGTTCCAGGAAAAATTAGTTCGGGGCCGGAGAGTCGCTGCCAAGAACCTGTTCAGCTCGTTGGTCTGCTGCTGCTTCGATTCGTTGACTGATTGCAGCCAGTTGGGTGGCAAGACGACGGTTTGTTCGGTAGAGTCCGCTCAATTCTTTCAAAATATATACGTAACGCTGATCGACCGCCTGCCGGTACTGTGTGATCTGTTGCTGTTCGTAAACGAATTTGCCAAGATCCTCGTCGAGCCGTTCGAGCTCTTCTTGTCGATAAGCGATGTCGGTATCCGCTTTGACTTTTGCATTTTCCAACAGCCGTGTATCTTTTTGGATGATCGTGTTTTCGTCTTCGAACGAAGTGCGTTGTCGCTGGACGTCGTGAAAGAAGAATTCATAGTCCTGTAGTTGGCGTACGTAGATTCGTTCGATCTCATCGCAAATGTCCTCCGCAATCAACTGTTGAGCTGTTTGCGAATCTAGCAATGCCTCGTCACCCGTCTCGAACGAAACTCTCCCCTTCTCGTCTCCTTCACCACCTTGTCGCAGCCAGGCGGGGACGGCTCGACCCAGTGGATCAAAATCGTTCGAGGGAAGCAGCGGTGCTTCGTCCGTTGCGTCCACGTCGATCTGGTTGTAGTTTTTTTGAAAACGAACCCTTACCATGAGCCGTTCCGGAGGATCCTCGTCGCGATTGCCGGGCTTCAAGTCCTTCAAGTACTCCCGCAGCACCGCTTCCGGAAGTTTTGCAAACAGGGCGCGCTTTTGATCGTCAGACAAATGCTCGTGGGAAAAATCCTCGTGGGAATCAACCGGCATCATCTCCAGCAGGGCCCATGAACCACGTTGCTGATCAATCACCGCCAGTTGCTGCGGAGTAAGAGGCAAGGTAGGAGACATTGTAATGGAATCGGCGGCCGTATCAGTCACGGCCCACTCTCCCAGATAAACGGTGGGTACCGTACAGATTCTTTTCCGGCCTTCCAGATTGGTGTCCAATCCGGCAAACAATGCTGCATGTACCACCGGGTCGAGTTCTTCGAGCGGGACCTCGAGAAAAGCGTGCAGTATCAATTGCTCTTCGATACCGTGCGGCCGCCCAGTCGGTGCCGCGCCCTCGGCTTCTCCGGCAGGATCCCCTGCTGGGTTTTGCGGTTCTTGGGCTTGCGCCAATCTCACAGCTTCCGATTCGACATTAAAAAATGCGGTTTCTGCATTGGCGAAGGGGTTAGCAGACGTGGTGATCGTACTACCGGTGCATTGTTCGTTACCCCAATTGGCCGTATTCACTGTGACCGAGCCGCCTGCAAATTCTAAAGGAAAGCAATTCCTCCAAATCCGACCCCGGTTGTAGAGTTCACGTCCCAACTCCTGCTGCGACTCGGGCAGGGAGTACTCCCTGCGATCAATTTGACCCAGTCGATTGACGGTGTAACCAGTTTCTAACTTTTCGATTTCTTCCTGGACATCCGCAAGTTGATCGTGCAGGCGGTGGTAGACAGAACCCCAATTGGTCCTGGTTTTCAACGTGGCCGCCGTCAGAATCGTGATGGTGATCACCGATGGGAAAAACAGGGCCACGGCGACAATATCCAGCCAGTGCCATGTTTTGCCTGCAAAGACCACAAAGAGTATGAACAGAATGGTCGCCAGACCAATCACCAGGTAGAAGATCATCTCTCTGTCCGTTTCCGTAGCACGTCGGGTGGTGGAAAAGGCGCCACTAAAACATGGGTCAGACGATTGGGCGTCCAAGGAACGAGACGTGCCATCAAACCTTGATGATAAGCTGGGCAAGCTCTAACGTCAAGATTCTGTATGCAGGAACCAGCGGCCTTAAACGGTGTGAGCAACTGATTTTACGGTTCCTTTGTCAGCTTCACAGCTCACAACTCGCACAATCGTTCAAGTCCGCACCGTTCGGACCCGAAATAGTTTCGCAGCGAACGATTTTCACAGCCGGGAACCAACCGCATGCATCGCTGGCAAGAGCCGTCGGAAAACAACGAGAGGAGTTCCCCGCGGAACGTAATCGACGACTGGTTGCAAGCGATCCAATGGACTTGTTGTGTCGCACGTCAGTTGCGCCGAAACTTGAATCAACAGTTGGCCGGCGTTGCGGTCAATGACATGGAATTTCTACTGCTATGGAATTGTTACCGATACCCCGATCGTCACCTGGGACAGGGTGAATTGACTGCGACTCTGGCCTGGAGCAAAGCACAAACAAGCGCAACAGTTGAGTCCTTGCGACAGCGGGACCTGCTGGAATGTTATCGGCCGACAGAAGATCGCAGGCGACAACACTGGAAGCTGACAAATGGCGGGCAGCAGCTGATCGAAGAACTGCTTTCCCAGTTGGTCTTGCCACCCGACGCTTTGCAAACACCTGGTCACTTCCCGGAAACCAGTGCTGTGCTTCCTCTCTTCCTCCGCTTGACCCGTGCATCCTGTTGGAGCACGGCCGGGGCCCAGTCGCTCGAATCGTCCTCCGCGATCAGTACGGAGGCCAACTGATGGGACGACTGCGACTAGTTTTGCCGATTTCGTGGGGCCAGTTGTTTCTCATTCTGTTGTCGTTCTTTATTTTGTCATTTGTCGGTTGTTCACGGGGCTTCTACCGCAAGCAGGCCGACCATCAGGTGAGCCTGTTACTGCGCGAAACATCACATGATCCGGATTGCGAATTGAATCGGCATGACATTCACGTCAAGCGGATCTCCCGTATGTACGACCCATTCTCACCGGATGATCCGCCTCTTCCGCCAGACGACCCGGCGGCGCATCGTCTGATGCACTGCGTCGACTGCAAGAGGGGCTATCCCTGTTGGCACGCCAGCGGAGACACACCTTACGTTGCCAGCCCTCTCTGGATGGAATTTTTGCCCCTCGATGAAGATGGAATTCTCTACCTGGATGCTGCCCTGGCTGTTCGATTAGCCCTGGTCAATGCGCCCGCCTATCAGAGTGAATTTGAAACGTTGTTTCTCTCGGCCCTGGACGTGACAGCCGAACGGTTCGCTTTTGATAAGCAAGTATTTTCCGGGACAAACGCACGATACACTTCCGACGGGCAACAGCGCACGGGTTGGGGAGTTGTGTCCAGCGAGTTAGCACTCCCTGCCAGTGGTTTGCGCGTAGAGAAGATGTTCACGACCGGTGCCGAGATGGTGGTGGGCCTGGCAAACTCCATCGTGTGGGAGTTTTCAGGACCCGATACAAACGCAACTTCTACGTTACTCGATTTCACGCTCGTTCAGCCGCTACTCCGCCGCGCCGGCCGTGACCGGATCATGGAAACTTTAACGCTGGCGGAACGCACGCTGCTCTATAACGTTCGCCAGATCGAACGTTTTCGCAGAGGATTCTATCTGGAGATCGTGACAGGTCGCCAGGCGGAACGGGGTCCAACTCGTCGCGGCGGATTTTTTGGGACAAGTGGCCTGACAGGGTTTACCGGCGTAGGAGCCGGTGGTTTTGGCGGCGTGGGTGGTGCGGGTGGCTTTGGGTTCAGTGGTGGAGGTGCCGGTGCTGCTCAAGCCGGTGGTTTCATGGGGTTGCTACAGAGTCAACAAGATATTCGTAATCAGGAATCGAATATCGCGGGGCTACGCAGTAGCCTCCTGCAATTGGAAGAATCGCTGCGGGAAAGCCTGCGCAAAATTCCCGATCGGCCTGATGACATACTGCGGCAACGTCTCCAAATTGCGCAGGCGCGACAGGCCTTGGTAAACGCTCAAAGTCGGCTGCTCAACTCGCAGAACCAGTATCAGGGCGAGTTGGACCAGTTTAAACTCGATTTGGGACTTCCTCCCACGATCTGTCTCGTGATCGACGATCCGCTGTTGGATCAGTTCAATCTGATTGACACAGAAATCGTTCCTGTCCAGAACCAGATCATCGCGTTGCAACAACGGGTGGGTACTTCAACCGAGTCCCTGCTCGCTGATATCGAGCAATTGTCGGCCGACTCAAGTGACCAGCCTCTCCAGACAGGTAGCAGTGAAGTTGCCCGTTCCCTGCAGGTATTTCTATCCTACGTCGAACAAATTCGAGAAATACAGGAGCGGCTGGTCGCCACGAACATTCCGCGCGTTCGAAAAGACATTACTACCCTGAAAGAGATCCTGCCGCAGCGTCGCAAAGAACTCACCCGCCTTGCCGCAATGTACCAGCAGGAGCGTTCGCAGACTCAGTGTTTCGATCCGGTGACCTGCCAGATTAAACTACCAGCCCAGTTCGACTCCTCGGTGCTGGGCACTCAAAGACTTGACGGACAACCGTCGAAGTTGTTTCAAGAGGTCGATCGTTTAGAGCGTGCCCTGGAGAGCTACGGGGTGGAATTGGACACGCTTCGTGAGTGGTTGGACCAGACATTGGCTGCCGGTGTGCAACTGGACTCAGCTCCGATGCGCCAACAGATTCGCAACAAGGTCCTTTTTGCCACACCAGGTATACTTTCCCGCTTGGCCGCGGACGTAATGGATCTTTCGCTCCTGCAAGCCAGGGCACGTACAGAGAACATCCGTCTGGTGTCAGTGGAAATCGATCCCTTCCAAGCGACAGAGATTGCTCGGGCATGTCGTCGCGATTGGAAAAATGCACGGGGGGCTCTGGTTGATGCGTGGAGACTGATTAAGTTCAACGCGAATGACCTCGAAAGCGGGCTGGACTTAACTTTCAGCGGAGATCTTGCTACGACGGGGGACAATCCGGTCAAGTTTCGATCGCCAACAGGACGTTTACGCGTCGGACTGGAGTTCGATGCACCGCTCACCCGACTGCTAGAACGAAACCGCTATCGGCAATCGCTGATTGAATACCAACAGGCCAGACGTTCCTATTACCGGTTCGAGGACCGAATTACGCGCAATCTTCGGGGTACCATCCGCACGATCGATCTCAACCGGCTCAACTTTGAACAGCAGCGACTGGCGGTTTTAGGAGCGATCGACCAGATTGTTCTGAACGACGAGATTCTCACGCTTGCTGAACAACGCGGGGAGTCTTCCGGGGCAACGGCCGCCCGCGATGTAGTTTCGGCGTTGGCCGATCTGCAGAATGCGCAGAACAATTTTTTGAGTGTCTGGGTCAACTACGAAGTATTACGGCGAAACCTGGATCTTGAACTGGGCGTCATGCAGTTAAATGATGATGGCCAGTGGATCGACCCGGGCCCCATCGGCGGGCAGGATGACGTACCAAGTTGCGCCCCCTGCTCGTTGCCAAAAGCCGCTCCGAACGCGGATAATGACGACAGCGACAAGTTGCAGGTGCGCCATGCCGCAACGGATCCATCACGAGACTTTGGCTCCCCGGAATTTGAAGCGAGTGCGGAAGTGTCAACCGAAGAAGTATCCGCCGTCACGAATGACGCGTCCCGTAGCCGACTTCGGAGATGACAGCAGACGTGAAGGGGTATAGAATAAGTACAGTGTCGCGACGAGCACTTTATACGCTACCAATCCACCGAAATTACCGATTCAATTGATCCTTTTCGCGTGAGGCTCGACTGTGCCCTTGCATCGACTATCTTCCACGTACCGGCGCACGCGAGGTTCTACCTTGGTGGTGGTGATTATCGTTGTCATGCTGTTGGCCGCCGCCGTTTTGTTGGCGCGGTTCTTTTTGAATCGCACCCGAACGGTCTTCCAGGATGCTCCGCTGCTGGCGGAAGTCATTCGCGGTCCCTATGAGCATGTCGTCCTTGAACAGGGCGAAGTGGAAAGTACCAAGAACGTCGAAATTCGTTGCGAGGTCAAGGCCCGCGGTGGTGGCGGTTCGTCGACGACGATTTTGGATGTCATCCCGGAAGGCACCATGGTGGCAGCTGGCGACTGGCTGGTGACCCTCGACTCCTCGTCGCTGGAGGAAGATCTAAGCCGCCAGCGGATTGTCGTTAACACGAGCGAAGCATTGATGATTCAGGCTGAAGCAACATACGAGACGTCTAAAATCGCGCAGAAGGAATACCTTTTGGGGACTTTTGTTCAAGAAGAAAAGATGGCCATGAACGAAATCTACGTGGCAGAGGATGCGCTAAAAAAGGCGGAACTCGAGCTAAAATCCTCAGAACGACTCCTGGCGAAAGGCCTGATTACGGATTTGCAGGTCGAAGCCCAGAGGTTTTCAGTTGCCAAAGCGGACAACGAACTGGATGCAGGCAAGACCAAATTGCGCGTGTTACGCGACTACACCCTGAAAAAAATGCTCACGCAGCTCAACAGCGATATCAAAGCGGCCAAGGTTAAATGGAAAAACGAAAAAGACAGTCACGCCGAAGAAGTCAACAAGCTGGGTGAAATTCGCTCGCAGCTGAAAAAGTGCACCGTCCAGGCTCCCAATGAAGGCGTGGTTGTTTATGCCAATGTGCAGTCGGGTCGCAGCAACGAGTTCATCGTTGAGCCGGGATCACCGGTTCGCGAAAGACAGGTCATCATCCGCCTGCCTGACCCGAAAAAAATGCAGATCAAAGCAAAAATCAACGAGGCAAGTATCAACCTTGTCCATGCTGGGCAGCAGGTGATGATTCGTATTGAGGCCCTGGGAGACGTTGAGTTGTGGGGGGAAGTCATCAAAGTCAGCCAGTATGCCGAACCGGGCCATTGGTGGCGGTCGAATTCCAAGGAATACGCTACCCAAATAGCAATTGTGGATCCTCCGGAGAACATCCTTTCGGGACTCACTGCTGAAGTTCGTATTCAGGTGGAACAAGAGCAAGATGCCTTACAATTGCCGATACAGGCAGTCTATGAATATTCCGGGCGCACCTTCTGCCTCCTGCAGAATGATGGCCAGTTGAAGACCAAAGAAATTGTCATTTTGTCAACCAACGAGAAAACCGTCGCGATTGACGAAGCCAGCTCGGAGTTGCTCCAACCGGGCGACCAAGTGGTGGCCAATGCACGCCGGCACGCCACATCGTTTGTATTTCCGGAAGGGAACACGTCCATGGTGGCCGATTCCCAGGCCGGAGAAGAAATACCTCGTCGCCCACGTGTCGCTGAGAAAAAGGAAGCCGGCGGCGACAAAGTGAAATCTTCCCAGGCCATCGTCAGTCACTTGGATCGGGACCGGGACGGGCTGATTTCTCAATCGGAAATTGCGATACTTCCCGAACAGGTTCGACAGAGGTTCTCCCAGGCGGACAAAAATGGAGATGGAAATATCGACCAAACAGAACTCTCTGCGGCGATGGCCAGTTTCAAACGCCAGTAATTATCATCAGCTGACGCCAGGGGATCTTGAGCGGATTGGTGGTGAGATTGCTTTGGGCGTCAGAGAAAAGTAGACAAACGTGACGGCCGGAACTGCAGACAAATTCCAGCCCGTCAGGAAATGTAACGATTGCAACGACGACTGCTCTGTCCTTCTGCTATGCAACTTGCCGCCCGCATCCATGAGCTAACGAAAGATTATGTTCTGAAGGGGGAGACGGTACGCGCACTTCGCGGCATTTCATTGGAAATCCCAGACGGAGATTACGTGGCGATTATGGGACCCTCCGGTTCTGGAAAAAGCACGCTACTGAATTTGATCGGGTGCCTGGACCGTCCCACCTCGGGTTGTCTTCAACTCGGAGACGACGATGTTTCAAGCATGAACGACGGCCAACTTTCGCGTATCCGAGCCTCACGTATTGGGTTTGTGTTCCAATCATACAATCTGATCCCGCAACTAAACGTTTTGGAAAATATTGAAGTCCCGCTCTACTACCGGGGTCGCATCACACGCCTGGAACGTTCACGCTGTCGGGAGCTGGCAGACCTGGTTGGTTTGAGCGACCGTCTGAAACATCGGCCGCAGCAGCTTTCCGGGGGCCAGCAGCAGCGGGTTGCCATTGCTCGAAGTCTGGCAAATGACCCCTGCTTCATCCTGGCTGACGAACCAACAGGAAACCTTGATACCGGAACGACAAAAGACATTCTCGATTTACTGGATGATTTTCATCGGGCAGGTAAAACAATGATCATCGTGACTCATGAAAAAGAAGTGGCAACGCGGGCCCGTCGGATCATCCGACTACGGGATGGCAGAATTGACGAGTCCCTGGTGCAGTGACAGGTAGCAGGCTCCCTTGTGTTCATTTCTCTCGAGTACAGAAACCGAAACCGTCATCTTGGTGATCTATCTCCGAGAATTTCCACGGAGATGAAAACGATCGTCAAGGACGTTGTTCACAGGAAGTTGATTTTTTTGTTTCCTTGCTAGCGACAGCGAAATTTCGATTCGCATGTCGGGATCCCCCATGCTTTGGCTCCACACCTGGTTGATCGGTATCAAGAGTGTCTTGCTGCACCCCCTGCGCTCGTTGCTGACCGTACTGGGTATCTTCATCGGAGTCGCCAGCGTGATTTGGCTTTTGGCCATTGGAGCGGGGATCAGCCAGAAAGCGCAGGAACAGATTGAAGGCCTGGGAGCCGACAACATCATCGTGCGATCGGTCAAACCTGCCAAAGCGCCGGATGGATCCACCTCCTTCATTTTGCCGTACGGACTGTTGCGGGCGGACTACGACATTCTGGTGGAAACGATTCCCACGATTCGAGGTGCACTTCCGATCCGAGAAATGCGCCGAGAGGTTCGCTACGGGCAACGGGAACTCTTGGCAAGGGTCGTTGGCTGTACACCCGAATACGCCGCGATCACCCAGTTGGAAATCGATCGAGGGCATTTCATATCAGATGCCGAGTTGCAGTTGGAGAAAAACCATTGTGTTCTGGCCTCGAACGTTGTTGACACTTTGTTTCCCTACAAGGACCCGATCGGACGCCGCATCTATTTGCCCGAGGCGCAGGACTATTACAAGATCGTAGGAATTCTCAAGTACCGGGCTCCAACGGCGGCCATCGGCGGTTCGTTGGCGGCACAGGATTTTTCACAGGACGTGTACATTCCCATCACCACGTTACGACGACGATTAGGGGACACGGTGGTCGTTCGACGGGGTGGATCACGAGAGGGCGAAACGGTTGAATTGAATCAGATCACGCTGCAGATCGATGGTATCGAGAACGTGATGAAGACGGCAGACCTTGTACAGCAAACACTTGACCGCCGCCATTCAAAACTTGAAGATGTCGTCGTGATTGTTCCCAAAGAACTGCTTGAACAGGCAGAAACGACAAGAATTATGTTCATGGTTTTCATGGGGGTGATCGCCGGCATCTCGCTTTTGGTGGGTGGTATTGGGATCATGAATATCATGTTGGCAACCGTGATGGAAAGAACACGCGAGATTGGGGTCCGGCGGGCGCTGGGTGCGACCCGCAGCGACATTGTTCTCCAGTTTCTGATTGAGACCACGGTCCTGTCGGTTGCCGGAGGGCTGGTGGGAATTCTGGGTGGAGCCGTTTGTCCCTACGCCGTCAGTGGTCTGCGAAACATTCTGACAAGCTACGCGTCCGACCTCGTCTCGACGCTGCCCCAACTGGTACAGGAAGTAACACCCATCCTGCACCCCACCTATTTTGCCCTGGCATTTCTTATTTCAGTTGTCGTTGGCATTCTGTTTGGTGTTTATCCGGCCATCCGCGCCGCCCACATGGACCCTATCGAAGCATTGCGCCACGGGTAGAGTTCATTCTTTCCGTGATAACGGCAACATCTCAAGATTGCACAGAGAGTACTTGGTTCGAGTTCAACAAGTTCGGTCCATCTGGCAGGCAACTTCTAACTCGCCTCGAGATAACGCCGGGTGATCAATTCCAAATACTGTCGTTGATCCCAGTTCCAGTACTCTTCCGAAAATACTTCGACTTCATGAAATCCTGTAAAGCCGGCTGATTCCACTTTCTCGCGTATGCCGCGCAGGTCGATGCATCCGTCTCCCATGAGGCCCCGATCACTGCGCAGACTGCGTGTTTCCACTCGCCAGTCGCAGATGTGGAATCCAAACAGTTTACCTGCTTTGCCAGCCAGGTGAATCTCCTGGTCAAGCTCCGGGTCGAACCAGACGTGGTAGACGTCCAGAACAACGCCCAGCAATTCGTGCTGAATCGACTCCCAGAGGTGCCGTGCTTCCCGTAGGCGGTTGATGCACGACCAGTCGGCCGCGTACATCGGGTGCAGTGGTTCGATGGCGAGGCGGATGCGGCAAGATTCGGCGTGAGGTAGCAGTTGAACGATCCCATTCTCCACTTGTCGCCGCGCTTCATCCAGCGGCATGTGGGGCACGGCGCCCACGACCAACACGACCATGTCTGCCCCCAAGGCCGCCGCTTCATCCACACAACGCCGATTGAGATCGATGGCTTTCACTCGTTGCTCTGCCACCGTTGCCGGAAAGAATCCACCCCGCACCAGTGCTGGTACCCGGAGGCGAGAAGTTCGCACGAGCCGTGCAGCCTTGTCGATACCAATCCCACCCTCCTCGGGATCAATCACATTGCGCCACACTGACATGGCCGGGATCCCCAACGAGCCGTAATGTTCAATACACTCGGCCAGGGACCAGGGACGGTTGGTCATGGTGTGAACACAGAGACGTGCGAGGTCGTTGTGGATCATGAATCTAGCATTGCCAACGGATTCTGCCGATTGACCAGGGGAAGTTTGACCCGGCGCCCCAGCCGGTGCGATTCAAACACAGCCACGATCATTTCAGTAGCGCCCAAGGCGTCGTAGACGTTGCTGCGTGGTTGGCGATCCTGCTCGATCGCAGCCAGCAGGTCTTCAATCATCAGCAGATAACGAGCTTCGTATCTGCGTCCAGAAAGGGGTTCGGGCAAGCCGATGCCGGCTGAAGAGATGTCCTGCCATCGGGCGCCGGATCGGGCAGGTGACCAAGCCATATCTCCCAGGTATTTGACTTTTGGCAGCAAACCTTCTGTCAATTCGATGATCCCCTGCGAACCGTGAATTTGCAGCGCGTAGCGTTTACTTTGTCCGGCGTTCTTCAGCGAGCTGAAATAAGCCATCGAGCCATCGGGCATTTCATAGATGGCATGCACTGCGTCGCCAGCCAGAGGACCGATTCCCTCCGGACCCTTGAAAACATCTTCGCGTGTTACTGGTTTTCCGTTCTGATAAACGCGGGCAAAACACGACTTGGGATGACCGCCGATTGCCCGAATCATGTCCATGATGTGCGTGCCCAGGATCCACAGGTCCTCGCCACCGCCCCGCCGATCTTCTTTACCGCGGCCACGGTACTCGAGCACCTGGCCGATCTTACCCTGCTCGATGAGTTGCCGGACGGTATCGAGTTTCGGACTGTAACTGGTTGGATGTCCGATTGCCAGTTTCACACCGGTCTTCTCACAAGCTGCCACGATTTGGTCGGCCTCGGCCAGCGTCCGGCAAAATGGTTTTTCCAGCAGAATATGTATACCGCGCCGCGCGGCGGCAACTGCCATGTTCCGGTGTTGATCCACCCAGCGTGGACAAATGGCAACGATATCCAGTTTCACATCGTCCAGCATTTGGCGGTAATCAGCGAAAGTGTTCCGGACCGACAAACGTTGTGCGGCGTCTTGAAGGCCTTGTGAGTTGTCGTCTGCAACCGCCACGATTTTGGTGCGTGGAACCTCAAGCCAGGCACGGTCCATGGCATGGCCATAGTTGCCACGGCCCGTACTTCCAATCACTCCAACACGGTACACAGGTTTGCTCGCGGCAGGTTTTGAGGCGTGTGCCGTCCAAGGAGCGCATGTCGCACTCGCGGCGGTCAATGCGGTTTGTAGGAAGTGTCTTCGTTGCATCAGGTACTCCAGCAGACGTGAGAAGGTCCGTCCAAAAGGAAAAGGTCTTATGGCAATCGTGACTGAACGACGAAGCGGATCAGGCAGGAAGTTGCACGCTTGATCACCTGCCGGTATGGTGGACCCGTGATTTCCCAATCACTATAATCTGCCAGAACCTGATCTACCACTCACTCGGAGATTGTCTCCATATGTTCGGAGTACTTCACCGTCTCAAGTGCCTAGGCTTTGGGGTATTGGTTGTAATTTTTTGGTTAGGAGGCTGGCAAGTGTCTGCTGAATCGTTGGACGATCGTTGGAGAATGGTGCTTGAATTGGACGAAAAGCGAAGCCTGCGGCGGGGCAGCTCGGAAGACCTGGTCGCTGCGATTCGACGCGGAGCCGATTTGCGCGTCATGACGGAATTTAAGGAAAATGAACACGTCGATACGGATTCCGACAGTGATGAATTGATCCGAGAAGTGTGCGATTTTCAAATCACCTATTTGGTGGACAACCGCTGGTGTGCCGGCATCATGCAACTTCGTCAGCCGGTCAGCCTCCCCCACGGGTTCGGTGGTCGCCCGTCGATGTCTTTTTTTCTGTACAACCAGGATGGCGAGCAGGGGATTGCCCGACCGTTTTTGGACGGTCGGCCAGCCAGCAACCAGTTGGGTTCGGGTCCGGGGTCCGACCACCCGAACATGCCCAAGATGCATCAGCACGACAATTTGGACGACCAGACCAATGCTCCCAGCCACAATTTTATGTATGATTTTGACGTTTTTCGTTACTTCGTGCGCGACGACTGGCAGCAGGTGCTCGAGCATGATGAGCAAGGCGTCGTGCAATCGGGTTCGGTGAAAGACCTGGCTGCTGCTTTCACCGCCGGCCGACAAGTCAAACTGGCACTGCGCAACTTGTGTAGTGACTTGCCATCGAAAGGGGAGGCGAACCAAATCGAGCACGAAGTCTTTACGCGAGGCAGTTCCTGCTACTACTACACCGAGCAAAACTTGTTCATTACGGGTGCTGACCCACTGATTCGTGTTGGTCCCTGTATTCCCCTGCAATACTCCAGTGGTGGTTGGGACGTCTCGTGGGTCATGGCCCGCACGGACGGATTTGCCGTACAACGCCTTCTGAATCCGCGCACGCTCCAGTTCGAAGATCGAGAGGGACGTTATGCCATGCGCTGGTTTGTCAGATAAAACCGGCCCGGTGTCGCGCATTGGACTGCCACACTCACTGCGGCAGCCGTTTTCCGCCTTTCATGAGCAGCGAATTCTTACGGTACTGTTTTTTGTGACTTGCTGGTGATCTGCTCATCTTGCCAACTGGCTCATGGTCTGAATCAACGTTTCAATTTCCTGATCCGTGTGTGAATAACTCAGGCTTATGCGCAGCAGAGATTCTCCATCTGGAACGGAAAATTTCATCTGGCCATGGA
>CAJWKT010000050.1 GCA_913041665.1 uncultured Gammaproteobacteria bacterium
GAAGTCGGGGCTGATCCCCGGCGACCGTAGCAAGACAAGGAAAACGATCTGCCTGCACGACCTGCAGTGCCAAATCCCGCACTGCAGCCGGATCGACAGGTTGGGGCTGCGGTTGATTCACGTGCTCATCTCCTGCTGCTCTACTTGGCCGGCTGGCGAGTTTTCTCGAACTGCGCCAAGTGAATTCGAGCCACCTCCCACATGTAGGTATTAATGCGAGGACTGGTCTTCAGCTTGTCCTGGGCGGCCAGTCGAATATATTTCTCAGCTTCCTTGTTTTTCCCCAGCGCTTCGTAATAAAGCCCCAGGTAAAGGTGCGCGTAAAACAGCCTTCCTGTTAACACGTCACCCGAGGGCTTGTCGGCGTGGACTGCCGCCAAAACATCCGCGGGCTCGATGGACCCACGGTACATTTCAAACACCTGCATCATGGGCACCCGGCGATCATTCTTGATCGGCAACATGACCTGGCGTGCTTTCTTGGGCCCCTCGTAACGGGCCATGCAGAGAAACCGCCAGACAGAGTTTTCGACATCGTTGTCATGAAACGTCTGGTACAACTCGAATTGCTTTGCTCCCCGTTTGAAGTCACCAGCGTAGTAGAGTGCAATCCCTCGCTCCCATTGACGCGACTCCACTTGAGGTCGACGTTTCACGTAAGCATCAAAGTCCTGAACCGACTGCTTAATTTTCCCCAATTGGAAATTGACTCGTCCGCGTGCGTAGTAAGCCGCCGACTGTTGCTTGTCGACCTCAATGGCCTTGGTCAGCAAGCCTGCCGCCTCCACGAACTTACGTTGCCCCGTCTTTTCACGCGCCTGCTGCAAGAGAGCATTAATCGACTCAGCCTTCTCCGTCGCTGGCGGTCCCGCCCTGGACACGACTCCCCTGACAAACACTGACAACAGGAAGAGACTCCCCAGCAGAAGTATCCACTGGCCCTTGTTCTTGCATCGCCAACTGTTCATCTCGCACACTCCCTGGAGACCGCCAACAGCCTCCCATGATTGATCCACGACCTTACCTTTCCTGGGTCCCTCAGCAGAGCTTACGAGCAACTGAGTTGCAAGACAACCTTCTCCAATGCCATCGCCACCCGATCGACCGTCTCCACAGACTCGATCAGCACCGGATGATGCAGGATAACTGTCGCTTCAGCCGCCCTGGCACTTTCAAGTGATCGAACTGATGTTTCCTTGAAGAACTGATCCTTCTCCGTGTCCGGTAAAAGCGCACGAAAATAGTCCCGATGGGACCGGGAGACATCGAGGGCGTACTCTTGAAAATTTTCGTGTCCAGAAGACCGAAACAATTCTAGTGTTCGCGCGGACAGAGTAGCATCGGCGTCCTGAACCGCCTGATGTTGCAGTTTAAAAGAATCCATGTAATTGCTCTGATTCGAATCCAGCAGCTGACAGACCGCCTCCACGCCGCCCAGCAACTCTTTTCCCCAGTCCACCAAACTGACGGATCTCCCGTCGCGCGGTAAATTCAGGCCAGGCCTTCGACCCTCCCGGGCCACAGCTAGGTCCCTCAGGCCCATCTCCTCCTGCTCCTTTGGTGTGATGGGAGGGCTCTCAGCAAGCAAGCAGTAGATTAAAAAGGCCTCGAGAAACGCGGTTTGGTGTTCGCTGACGCCGGTCGGGTCGTGCATGTTCAGGTCCAAACTTCTAGCCTCAACATACTCTACACCGTCCCGACTGAGCGCCACCGCAGGACGAGAATTGTGGCCCGAAACGGGCTTGGGCCGGATGGCACTGTAATACTCATCCTCGATCTGCAGAATGTTTGCGTTCAGTTGCCGATACTCGCCGTCTACAAGAACGCCGATATTCATAAACTCCGGGCTCACTGTACCGACCGCTTTTTCAAGGCCGGACACGTATTCGGCCAGGGAATTTGCAGAAATAGAGAGTAATGCCTGACCTTTATTCTGGTACCCGATATCGCTCATTCTGAGCGAGGTGCCATAGGGTGCACACCAAGTAGTCGAACCGAATTCCTCCAGAAACTCATGCTTTCCCGAGGTCAGCGATTTGCACAGAACCGGAGAGGCTCCAAATAAATAAAGAATGAGCCAGCCGTAACGGCGATAATTTCGTATGAGCCCCATGTATTGTTCGGATCTAAATTGCCTCAGATCAGGATCACTCTCTGCTTGGTCTTGGTACTCGCCCCAGAACACCTCCGGCAGAGAGTAATTAAAATGAACACCTGATATGAGCTGCATGGGTCTTCCGTACCGATAACCCAAACCAGATCTGTAGACCGACTTCATGCGGCCGAGGTTCGTGGACCCATACTGAGCAATCGGAATCTCATCCTCATCATTCATTAAGCACGGCATGCTGGAGGACCATATCAACTCATCGTCCATATTTGACTGAACGAAGCGGTGTACGTCTTTGAGAAAATCCAGTGCCTCGGAATTGCTGCCCCTAGGGGGAGTAACAAATTCCAGGAGCGCTTCTGAGTAGTCGGTTGTGATGTATGGGTGAGTGAGTGCAGAGCCAAGACTTATCGGATGTTGGCGCACGGACAACAAACCTTTGTCATCCACGCGAAGGTTCTCCTTTTCAAGTCCACGCAAACCGTCCCTTATCAGCGCTGCGTGATCTGAGTCCTGCAACCAGTCAAGCCGTTCCTGCAATACGCCCCTGTTTCTTGTTTCGTTGATCACTTTAAACACTACGCCGGAGAAGGTTCGCCCCCCCAATACCATTTAGGGTTCGTGCGCTCCTTATCGACAACACGGATACAAAGGATTTCATCCAAGATAAACCCTCTGTGCATCTATCTTGATCCCATGCCTGTACTCTCAATCTCTTCCAGCACCTTGGTATCAACCCAGCTCTCCAACCAATAGTTTGAGAAAAATGCACAATGCCCCCCATTGGGAAGAACTGTGACCCTCAAGGCTTCGCTTGCAGCTAACGCCGGCAGATCCTCACAGGGGATGATCGGATCATCAGCTGCCACAATGAGATGGGACAATACTGAAAGATCAGCCAAGGCATCACCGGTAAGCGAGTACCCTTCTAGGTAAGCGTTTAAATCCGGAAAATCACTATAGTTTCGAACAAAAAAATCAGTAGCTTCGCTAATTGTACGGAACCTACCCAAGTTACCGAAATTGTATCTTTCGGGGAAATATTTTGCTTTGGCTCGTAAGGAATTTTTCCATTTCTTCAAAAAATAATGATGGTAGAGCCAGAACCCGTTCTCGAGTGCTTCCAGCGTGCTATGGGGACGCAAGACCGGACATATCGCGACCACCTTGGCCAAGTCCAAACCAGCAACTTCTGCCCTAACACCTATACGTAACGCGAAATTGCCCCCAAGTGAGTAGCCCACCAGGAAAGTTTGCTGCGCCCGGTGTAGCTTTTGAATACACCCGACAGCCTCAACCGCTTCGTTGATTCGGCAGGAATGAAATAGGCCCTGGTTGAGATTATGCGTATCCCCATGATCCCGGAAGTTGAGCCGAAAAATCTCAAAGCCCGACCGGTACAGAAGTGCTGCACAACTAAGCACGTAGGCCGAGTCAGCGCTCCCCTCCCAGCCATGAAGAAAAATAACCAGCCCTTTAGAGTTTTCAGGTTGGGGAGTGAAGTAACCCTTAAGCCGGACGCCATCAGAGCATTTAAGAACCTCACCCCTTGATAGCCTCAGTACATCCACAGCGCGGCGTCGCATGAGAAACTTTCGCAATCGAGAACTGCCGAACATCGATTGAATATGCCGGTTACCCATCCCGTAAGGCGGGTGAAACGTTGAACAATTGCCGCGCTGGGTCACTCCGGACACCTCCCCGTCCAAATGAGATCTTTAAGTATCGCGTTTGGCTTTATCATGCTGAGCATGAAATTCGCTGCATCAAAAAACCTGAGCCGAGCGTGTGATGCCGGCGAAAACCACCATAGAAACAACAAAGCGCGTCAGGTATAGTCCAGCGAATCGAAGTTCTTCTCGGTTGTGAGGTAAACATATGTGTACTCTGCGGTATGTAATGATTTTAGCTGTAAGTTTTGTCGGCACATCCTTCGCCTGTGAGTATCCGCCGCTTGTAGCAGTCCCCAGTGGTGAGGATGCTACCATGGAAGAGTTGTTGGCAGCTCAGGCACAAATTAGAGAATACATGACGGCGATGGAAGGGTACCTCGTGTGCGTAAACGAAGAAACCAAGGCAACCGGGGACAACGCGCCTGAAGAATACGGACAAATTATGGCTGGACGACACAACTCTGCCGTGATCGAAATGGAAGCAGTTGCTGAGATTTTTAATGAACAAGTGCAAGCCTTCCGAGAAGCTAACCCAGAGACCGGAGGTATGGGTATGGGTATGGGTACCCGAAACTAGATCACGTGCCTTAAAAATAAAGTAACCATCCGAACAGACCAAATTCTCTTCCAGCCAGAGGCTCTACTGGCAAATTGCCAAAACCTTGTTTTTAGGCCTGAAAGATCTTTAGTGTAGCGAGCTCTTCTCGCCTAGGAAGAGGGACAGCCTCCGTAGTACTTTTCTGCTCCATGTTAGAATCCTCTCTCATTCAATCATCATGAGAAACTTGGTAGTAAAAACATGACTGAGAAGAGTAGGCGCCCCGTCCGGATCTCCATTACCGGCGCGGCAGGCCAAATCGGATACCAGCTGGCCTTTAGAGTTGCATCGGGACAGATGCTTGGCCCCCAAACTCCCGTATCGCTCCAGCTGCTGGAGATACCGCCGGCTATGGATGCTCTAAAAGGTGTCGCGATGGAACTGGACGATTGTGCGTTCGATGCATTGCACGGTGTGACGGTAACGGATCAGGCAGCGGAGAGTTTTGACGGGACGGATTACGCTTTGCTCGTAGGAGCAAAGCCGCGCGGCCCAGACATGGAGCGCAAGGATCTCCTCTTAGAGAACGCGAAGATCTTTTCTGCACAAGGTAAAGCCCTAAATGATACGGCTAGTCGCAATGTGAAAGTTTTGGTGGTTGGCAACCCAGCCAATACTAATGCTCTGATCGCACGGGAAAATGCTCCAAACCTCAACCCTAGAAACTTCACCGCTATGACGAGGCTCGATCATAATCGTGCTCGGGCTCAACTCGCGGTAAAGGCAGGCTTACATGTTTCGGATATTGATGGGGTAATCATATGGGGTAACCACTCATCAACACAGTATCCGGATATCTCACATGCATCTATAGCAGGCGAGCCCGCCCAAAATATAATTCCATTAGATTGGTATTTGGATCAGTTTATTCCCACTGTTCAACAACGTGGCCTAGCTATCATAAAAGCCCGGGGAGCGTCCTCGGCTGCATCCGCTGCATCTGCCGCCATCGATCATGTTCGTGACTGGACGCTCGGCACGCCCGAAGACAAATGGGTCAGTATGGCCGTAGCGTCGGATGGTAGTTATGGAATCGCCGAGGGCGTTGTGTATTCTTATCCGGTCAGATGCAACGGTGGCGAGTACGAAATTGTTAAAAATCTCACAGTGGACGATTTCAGTCGTGAAAAAATGGATGCGAGCAATGCTGAGTTGCGCGAAGAGCGATCGGGAGTTGCTAACCTTTTGTAGAGACCTCGCCAGCCGAGCCACTATTTAACAGGAGAACGGAAGTGATAAGTTTTTTGTGGCTGATATTTTTCTTTGGTGCCCCTCTGGCGCTTGCCTATCGAAGAACAAATCTAAAATCTACTACTGTCCTATTAGGACTCGTACTGGTCGTTTACACGTTTTTCGGAGCCGGCGGGTTACTTTGGAAATTTCTCCTGTGGGTATTTTTCGTAGGCTTAGCTTCTCTAAATGTGAAAGCGTTTCGAAGCGAATTTATTTCAAGCCACGTCCTGTTGATTTTCCGAAAAATGCTACCGCCCATGTCAAAAACCGAGCAGGACGCATTGGAGGCGGGAAGCATCTGGTGGGAAGGTGAACTCTTCTCGGGAATTCCGCAATGGAAGTTGCTAAATGATCTTCCGATACCAAAACTGTCAGACGAAGAGCAAGCCTTCCTGGACGAGCCCACGGAAGAACTTTGTCATATGCTCGATGACTGGGAAATTACGCACGAACTCCTTGACCTTCCCCCAAAGGTATGGAATTTCATTAAGGAAAAAGGGTTTTTCTCGATGGTGATTCCCAAAGAGTACGGTGGGCTCGGCTTCTCGCCGCTAGCGATCTCTTTTGTTCTGACCAAAATTTCCTCACGCAACACGACAGCTGCATCCACAATTGGTGTACCCAATTCTCTGGGTCCTGCCGAACTTCTTCTGCATTACGGCACTGAGGAACAAAAAAATAAGTGGCTACCCGGGCTTGCAAGCGCCAAGGAAATTCCCTGTTTTGCATTAACGTCAACCCGGGCAGGATCAGATGCCACAGCGATCACCGACCGAGGAGTCGTCTGTAAGGGAAATTTCGATGGCAGAGAAATTGTTGGTATTCGTTTGAACTGGGAAAAGCGCTACATAACGCTTGCGCCGATTGCTACGGTTCTTGGCCTTGCTTTTAAGCTCTACGACCCCGATCACCTCATCGGGGAAAAGGATGAATACGGAATCACGGCGGCGCTTATCCCAACAGACCTGCCTGGGATAGAAATCGGCCGGAGACATTTTCCGATCAACATACCTTTTCAAAATGGGCCGACGCTTGGCAAGGACGTCTTTGTGCCTCTCGATTGCATTATCGGTGGACCCGACATGGCTGGTCAGGGATGGCGGATGCTAGTCGAGCTGTTATCTGTCGGACGCGGCATTGTACTGCCCAGCAATGCAGTCGGTGGAGCAATGACCGCTGCCTATGCAACCGGCGCCTATGCAAGAATCCGCCGACAATTCAATCTCCCAATAGGAAAGTTTCATGGAGTCGGTGAGGCACTGACGCGAATCGTCGGCTATACCTACATTATGAAAGCAGCCTCTAGAGTAACCTGCGCCGCGTTAAATGCGGGAGAGAAGCCTGCGGTTCCTACCGCCATACTCAAGTATCACAGCACGGAGATGGGACGCCAGGTAGCGAACGACGCCATGGATATCCATGGTGGTAAAGGTATCATGCTGGGCCCCAGCAACTATCTCGCAAGGGGTTACGAGGCGGTTCCAATCGCAATCACAGTTGAAGGTGCTAATATCCTGACCCGCAACCTCATGATTTTCGGCCAGGGCGCTATTCGCTGCCATCCTTTTGTGCTGGGGGAGATGGAGGCGGCCCAGGATGACAACCAGGACCGCGGGCTGCTAAGTTTTGATAGGCTTCTTTTTGGCCATATTGGCTACACCATTTCCAATGCGGTACGGTCTTTTGTGATGGCATTGACTCACGCTAGATTTTCTGGAGCCCCTACTGCGGGCGCCACTCGCCGTTATTACCAGCAAATCAACCGTTACAGTGCGTCGTTTGCGCTAGCAACCGATGCCGCTATGCTGACGCTGGGGGGTGGCCTCAAACGTCAGGAGCTACTTTCCGCTCGGCTTGGGGACATCCTAAGTTATCTTTACCTATCCTCAATGGTACTGAAGTATTATCAAGATCAAGGTCGGCCGGAAGCTGATCTACCGCTAGTGGAATGGTGCTGTCGGACCCTTCTGTATCGGACCCAAGAACAATTGCACGGCTTACTGCGCAACCTGCCCAACCAATGGGTCGCAAGAGCGCTGAGGATTTTTATTTTTCCCCGCGGCCGGACCTATTCTTCGCCTAGCGATGTGCTCGGACAAGAGGTGGTGGAGCTGATTATCAACCCCACCGAAACTCGCAAGCGACTGTGTGACTGTATCTACAAAAAAGTTGAGCCCGGCAACCCAATCGGTCTACTTCAGGAAGCCTTAGAACTCGCTGACGAAGTGAAACCGCTAGAGAGAAAGGTGTTCAATGCGCGCCGATCAGGGGAGATCCTGAGCGAAGATACACCCAGCCAAATCCAAGAAGCCGAAAACAAAGGTGTTATTACCGGGGAAGAAGCAGAAAAAATTCGCGCCTTTGATCGCAAGGTATTGGCCCTACTGACCGTCGACGATTTTGATCCGAACGAGCTATCGCAAAAAAAAACGTCGCCTGAACAAGCGAATGAGAAGGCTGCCACAAAGAAATCAGCTTAACGAACCAGAAATGGGCTCTGATTGGCAATGAAGTAAAAAATGGACAGGCTACACGGATGAGTCGGGTATGCTAAATTTGTAGCTTGGACGAATGACAAACAAAAATCCCAGAGGAGCAAGACTATGCGTACTTGTGGACTGCTCAGCCTCCCTTTCGCACTGATTTTAGGCGCGTGCGGCCAGCAGGCAGCCGACACCGAACCTTCTGCAGAAACCCAGCCCAGTGCATCGCCGGCAAACGAATCAGCACTGCCACAGATGCAGACCCTACGCCCAGCTCCGGAGGGAGCTGTGGCTTATATCATTTCCCCAGCCGAGGGAGACGTCGTCGATTCTCCAGTGCGGGTAGCATTTGGCTTAAAGGGCATTGGTGTTGCACCAGCCGGCGTGGATCTACCAGCTACAGGCCACCACCATCTGCTCGTAGATGCTGAACTTATTTCGCTGGACTCGATGATACCCACTGACAACAATCATTTGCATTATGGACTAGGACAAACAGAGGCGATCGTTGAATTGGAACCGGGAGAACACCGACTACAGCTTGTATTGGGTGATTACCTCCATACCCCCCACGATCCACCGGTGATGTCCGAAGTGGTCACAATTCAAGTACAGTAATTTGAGGTTAGGCTAATAGGATAAAAAATTTTCAGGGAAAGCTGATTTGTATACACAATTCTTCGGACTAAGGGAAAAACCATTCTCTATTACTCCGGATCCACGCTATCTCTATTTGAGCCAGCGCCACTCGGACGGGCTTGCACACCTTATCTATGGCATATCCCAAAGTGGCGGCTTCATTCAGTTGACTGGAGAGGTAGGTACCGGCAAAACAACCCTCGTGAGGAGCCTACTTGAGCAACTCCCCAAGGAAGCAGATGTCGCCTTAATTCTTAACCCGGAGCTCACTACCCAAGAATTCCTAGCGACCATCTCAGAAGAATTGGGACTTGGGGTTACACCCCAAGCTTCTACCAAATCACTGGTCGACAATTTGAACACGTACCTTCTGGATGCTCATGCCAGAGGCCGACGGACCGTCTTGATTGTTGATGAAGCTCAGAATCTCGGCACAGATATCCTAGAGCAAGTAAGACTTCTTACCAATCTTGAAACGACAAAACAAAAACTACTTCAGATAATCCTAATAGGGCAGCCGGAGCTAAGAGATGTCCTATCGAGGGAAGATATGCGACAACTAGCGCAGAGAGTTACTGGCCGCTACCACCTTGAACCGCTAGACCTAGACGACACCGAAAAATACATTCTGCATCGGATGAAGGTCGCGGGAGCCGCCAGTGGTATTTTTAAGAAATCTTCCATGCGCGAAATCTATCGTTGGTCAAAGGGCATTCCAAGACTTATCAATGTAGTGGCTGACCGCACGCTGCTGGCAGCGTACAGCCATGACACGAGAAACGTGAATCACAAACTGGTGCGAAGAGCTGCGACCGAAGTGTATGGGGATGGTTTCCTCTCACCATGGAAGCGGCGGCTAGCCAGCGTTACCACTGTGGCTGGCGTGGCCCTACTCGGGCTGGGGTTGTGGCGAGTACTTGGGCCTGAGATCAACTTCCAATCAGATATTGAACCAGCAGTAACGTCGACTATCGTCGCCGCAGCCGAGCCTACAATACAAACCTCCAATGTAGTGGGGTCGTTCTTGGTCGACCCAAGCGTCTCAAAGGATACTGATAGCGCCTTCCAAACGCTTTTTGATCTTTGGGGAGTTGAGTACAGTAGTCGGCTTGGTTCCATAAACGCGTGCGAACAAGCAATTGAGCTGGCCCTCAGGTGTTGGGTGCACAGCGGCTCCCTCAATCAGCTACGACTGTTGAACCGGCCCGCTATCCTGACCCTCACTGATAAGTCTGGTAGCCAACACCACGTTGTTATGAGAACTCTAGCCGAGGACAAGGTGGACTTAATGGCTGGCAACCGAGCATTCTCAGTGCCCCTAGAGGAACTGGATAACTACTGGTATGGGGAACATCTTTTATTGTGGAAACCAGGAGCCCAGACAGATACTGACCTGATACCGGGCATGGAACATGAAGGAATTTCCTGGCTGCGGAGCAGTCTGGCCCGGATACAAAATGAGCCTTCGCTTAATACAGGCTCAAGTTTATACGATGCGGGGCTAGAAGCGCGGGTTAGAAATTATCAGCAGAATCGACGGCTGACAATAGACGGGATCGTTGGGGTGCAGACTCAGATCCTAATGAATACCGATCTTGCCCTACCTGGTACACCTCTCCTGACCGGAGCGCAGTAAAATGTCCTTTATATTAGACGCGTTAAGGAAGTCCGATCGCGAACGACAGAAAAACGCCGTTCCGAATATCAATCAAATACCGTCTGCTGTAAAACGAACTAAAACTCCGCGATGGATTGTTTACCTCATGGGCGTGCTTGCTATGTGTGCACTGATCCTAGGATGGGGCTGGATAAAAACACTCAATTCTATAAATGTTCCGGCCACAAGAACAGAATCTATCAGGGCGACAGCATCAGCTTCGCCTTTAAATAGCAGCGTACGCAGTCTGGCTCTAGAGGCGCAAACAGCGACCAATTCTGCCCAAACAACCTTCCCGGTTGGCGATACCCAAGTCAAACCGCCTGCGCCTGTAGTACGAATAAAACCACTGGGAACCTTAGCCGGCTCTGTCGTCTCCGCACCAAGCCTCTCCGAATTACTAGCAGCTGGCTCAAACCTACCCAATCTCCAACTCGAGCTCCACGTTTTTAGCCCCAATCCTGTCGAGCGCTTCGTGTTCATTAATTCCAGCAGATATGGTGAAGGGGATATCCTCCAAGAGGGCCCCCAGGTGATCACTATAACGATCGATGGGGTAATTCTCAGTTATGCTGGGGAGAACTTTGTGTTACGGCGCGACTAGTTTTCTTTTTCACGAGCTGAGCTCCCGTTAGATGAGGGGAAAAGGCGTACCGGCCACACATTTCACGACCTGATGCCAGTGCCGCGCCGCAATAAGAATAATGCTGCAGCATAAAAAGTGATCAGCGCGCACAAAATAATCGTATAAGCCAAGCCAATGGGGATATCGGAGCTGCCCAGCATTCCATAACGAAACGCGTTAACCATGTACAGGATGGGATTAATCATAGCCACCTTCTGCCACATGGGTGATAGCAGAGATAGTGAGAAGAAAACGCCACCTAAATAGGTTAGGGGAGCCAAAACAAACGTAGGAATCATTGAAATCTCATCAAAGTTCTTTGCGAATATCGCATTCAGCAAACCTGCAAGGGAAAAAACCATCGCAGTAAGCACCACCACAGAGATGGTGACTAGGGGATGCTCCAAACGTAACTCCGTAAAGAACATTGCGACCCCCGTAACCAAAACTGCAACCAGCAATCCACGCACAACCCCCCCAAATACATAGCCCGTCACTATCGTAGTAAAGCACAACGGAGAAATAAGCATTTCTTCCAGATGTTGCTGCATTTTTCCAGAAAAAAAAGAGGAGACCACGTTTCCAAAGGAGTTCGTGATTACTGACATCATAATCAAACCAGGCGCAATGAAGGTGGTATAGGGAACTCCCTCCATTTGCCCGATCCTTTGACCAATGAGGCTGCCAAAAATGACGAAGTAGAGTGTCATGGTAATGACCGGCGGAACCATGGTCTGAACCCAGATCCTCAAAAGGCGCCTAATCTCCTTATAGATAATGGTATAGAACCCGATCAGGTTAACCTTCAACAGACTATTGAACCGGTGCTCTTTCTCAGGCGAAAAACCCTCCGACAAGGGGTTTACTATCATTAGGTTGACTCCCCTCCGCTTTTAGACTTTACGAGTCGAATAAAAAGCTCCTCTAGCCGATTCGTTTTCGTGCGCATACTGGCAACATTTAAGGATTGATCAGACAGGGCACGAAAAACATTGTTCAGTCCCTGCCCCTTCTCGACTTCAACTTCTATTTCGTGGTTATTTCGGAGCCGCACTTTATATCCGTCTAACGCAGGAGCCTGATCTATCGTGTTCTCCAAAGACAAAACGAACACCTCTCTTTGCAACTTTCTAACTACGTTCACCATCAGATCATTCTCTATGATTTTTCCCTCGTCGATAATTGCAATGTTGCGACAGAGACTTTCCGCTTCTTCCAGATAATGGGTGGTCAAAATAATTGTGGTGCCCTCGGCATTAATCTTGCGCAGCAGGTTCCACATCAAGCGGCGAATCTCAATATCAACGCCCGCGGTCGGCTCGTCCAATATCAGTAGTTTCGGCTCATGAACTAGGGCGCGTGCGATCATCAGCCGGCGCTTCATCCCGCCAGATAGATTGCGGGTAACATCATCTCGTCTATCCCATAGATGCAATGCACGCAGATATTTCTCCGCACGAACACGAGCGACACGTCTTGGAACACCGTAATATCCTGCCTGATTGATAAGCACGTTCTGGTTCTTCTCAAACATGTTTAGATTGACCTCTTGCGGGACCACGCCAATGCAAGCCTTCACCGCTTCTATTTCTCTATCTAGGTCATATCCAAAGGCTCTAATTCTTCCGGCACTTTTGGTAACTAACGAGGTAAGGATACCGATCACTGTAGTCTTGCCCGCACCGTTTGGGCCCAGCAGCGCACAGAAATCACCTTCCTTTACAGTCAGGTCAATACCTTTCAGGGCTTCAACCCCATTACGATAGACCTTGCGTAAATTTTCAATGACTAAAGCATTCACTTTCGACGGGTCTCTAAAAAATTCAGCGGGACAATATCTCGATCAGCGGCTTTATTCTACTAACTTAGCCTGCACCCTGCGCCTACTTTGTTGGGAAACAGGAGTCCAGCAAGGAAGTATCGGGGAGCTCGGGATAAGCGTAAGCTCATGAATTCTCTCCACTCGGACAAGCTCTCTGAACTATGGTCAGGCAACACTCAGGGACAGAAAAACGCCTGCCGGCAATGGCAACAATGTGCGAACAGCCCCACAAAAGGTTTGGTTAGCAGGGTGTGCCTCGTGGCTTTTGCGCTTGGTGTTTCTCAGGATTACCCGCTGATACTCGCAGCAAACCGGGATGAAATGCACGAACGTCCAAGCGCTCCAGCGGAATGGTGGAAGGACTGCCCGAACATTCTCGGGGGCAGGGACCTGTTAGCCGGCGGTACCTGGTTGGGCGTCAACCGGAAGGGTCGGCTGGCGACGGTTACTAATTTTAGGCATGAAGCCGACAACCAGTCCACTATTTCGCGGGGACACCTGGTAAGTGATTATCTGGCTACAGAGGGAGATGCGGAAAACTTCAGGGAAAAAATTGATAAAGAAAAAAAAGTCTTTGGCCCTTTCAATCTACTGATCTTTGACGGTGCTATCTTTCATTATTTCAGCAACCGAGCTGAAACCGCAAGGCTTGAGCCTGGCGTCCATGCCATAAGTAACGTGAAGCGGGGAACCACGTTGCCTAAGATACTTAGGGCTAAGCAGGGTCTAGAAAAATGTTTATCCGCAAATGATCTGATCAAGTGCCTGTTCAAATTGCTTTCGGATGCCAATACGTATGATGACCTCTCAATTGCTGAAGAAACCGAACGGATGCCTCACGATGCCACCCTTTTTGTGAAGGGTCCATACTATGGCACTCGGTCCTCAACAGTGGTTCTTTTTTCTAATCGGGGAAAAGTACGTTTTCTTGAGCGAAGCTTCACGGCCAAGGGTGAATTAAGGGGAGAGTGTTCCTATTCCTTCACTCTACCGGAGAACTCAAAGTCTGCCCCGTAGCCAGGTACCGATATCACGGACCTCTTCTGGGCACACCGTATGCTCGGTGGTATAGGTATTCCATCCAACACGATAGCCCTGTTCTTCCAACGCATTCTTAGACGCCTCACCGAAGAAGAGGGGAACCACCGGGTCCAGTAGGCCATGTCCCAGAAAGATCTCCGTCTGCTGTCCCGCATCACTTTTCTCGGCACCAAGTGTTGACGCTAAAGGTAGGTAGGTTGAAAGCGCCAAAACACCGGCTAGCCGCCCAGGATAACGAAGACCAACATGGAGCGCGATAGCACCACCTTGGGAAAAGCCCGCCAAGACAATTTTTTCTTCGGGCACGCCCCGATCGACTTCCGCTTCAAGCATTTCCCGCACTACCTTTGCGCTGGCCCTGATGCCCTCTTCATCTTCCGGGCCACGCCTGTCCAAACTTAGAATGTCATACCAGGCCCGCATAGACATACCGCCATTGATCGTCACAGAACGATGAGGCGCATGCGGAAAAATCCATCGCACGCTCCTCGGCAGCCCGAGCTGCGACACAATTGGCTCAAAATCATGGCCATCTGCCCCCAAACCGTGCAGCCAGATGACGCTGCCTGTAGCCAAACCCTTTGCCTCTATTTGAAAACTTTCCAATGTACCAGTTGACTTTATTTGCACATAACTCTTATTATATGCGCAATTTTATTCATGTAGCAAGACTATGCCCACCGCTATTGCTCATCAAAGTGCCCGGCGCCGCGCAATCTCAAAGTTACTGGAACTGAACCCAGTCAGCCGTCAATCGGAGCTGGTCCGGCTGCTGCAGACCGAGGGTTTCGATGCGACACAGTCCAGCGTCAGTCGGGATCTGAGGGAGCTCGGGGCAATCAAGCTAACCAACGGCTATAGCTTGTCCGAGCCACACCGGATCGATAATGAGTCTGAGCTGGGCCTAGTCGTCGAGTTTGTGCGGGATGTCCGACCAGCCGGTGCAAACATCACAGTCATCACCACCGCGGTAGGAGCCGCACAAAGGGTTGCAGTAACGCTGGATCGGATGGGTTGGCCGGAGATCGTTGGCACACTTTCCGGGGATGACACCATTTTTGTTGCCACGGCAGGCCTAGCCCAACAGCGAAGGCTTGGCGCCCGGCTTCGTAGCACATTGAAAGAGGGGGACATGCGATGAGCACAAAAAACCCGATAATACTGGCTTTCTCCGGCGGACTGGATACCTCGTTCTGTGTCCCCTGGCTCAAGGAAAACCACAAGCGACCGGTGGTCACGGTCACGGTCAATACGGGTGGCTTGAATCAGCGTAATAGCGAAGTTTTAGCAGGACGTGCCCTTGAACTAGGTGCGGCGGATCACGCTTTCGTGGACGCCAAGCGGGAGTTTTTTGACCGTGTTCTCAAATTCTTGCTCATGGGGAACGTGCGACGGGGGCACCTCTACCCTCTATGCGTAGGTGCCGAGCGGGGCATTCAGGCAGACAAACTGGCTGAAACTGCAAAACGATTCGGCTCCGACACGGTAGCGCATGGCTGCACTGCAGCAGGAAATGACCAAGTTCGCTTTGAGATAATTTTAAAAACGCTTGCGCCGGACCTCAAAGTTCTTGCTCCAGTACGAGATCACAGCTGGGCACGCACCGACCAGCTCCAATACCTTAAAAAACTAAAACTTCCTGTGCCACAGTCAGGATCTGCATATTCAATTAACCGCGGCCTGTGGGGAACGACTATTGGTGGGACCGAGACCCTGAACTCTCTAAATACGATTCCGGAGGAAGCCTGGCTATTGAGCTCTGGTGCTTTTTCTGATGCGGAAAAGCCAAAGGAAATAAGCATCTCATTTGAAAGTGGGGTGCCCGTATCCGTGGATGAAAACAGCATGGACCCGGTCACTTTGATCGAACACCTAGAGACAACGGGTGCGCGATACGGTATCGGCCGTGGAATTCACCTCGGAGATACCATTCTTGGTACCAAAGGTCGAGTTGCTTTTGAAGCGCCGGCCGCGGAAATTCTTTTAGAAGCCCACCGAGAACTGGAGAAGCTTACGTTGACCTCTCACCAAATCCGCACCAAGGAT
>CAJWKT010000051.1 GCA_913041665.1 uncultured Gammaproteobacteria bacterium
GTTGTGGCCTACTTATGATTGGTGGTCGCCGCGGTTTGGCGGACGGTGGGTGGGGTAATACTATAGTGGCTGAGGTTTTGCCTGCTACTTTGCCAGAACTAGATGCGCCCAGTTTTATACGCTGGCCCGCGGAGGTATTCCCCACTGGGCCGGGCGAAGAATCACTCATTACTAGGTTAGATGCTGATCTCAATGTCAGTCGAGCCCGCTGGGAAGCTATGCCCGAAATAGGTGATTTTCAGTATTTGGGCGCGTTAAAGCCGGGTGCGGTAACGTTGTTGGAGGCGGTGATTCAAGGTACTACTCACCCCCTACTGGTCCATCAACGGTTCGGTCTGGGTACTGCATTTATTATGGCAACAGGCGGTACTTGGCGTTGGCAAATGCAAATGGATCACGAGGACCAAAGTCACGAAACTTTTTGGCGTCAGTTATTACATGCGCTGGTATCTGGGGTGCCACGTCCAGTGACTTTGTCAGCGGAACAATTGTTTTACGGTGATGCTGCTGAGGTGGTGCTTCGCGGAGAGGTGCGGGATTCAAGGTTTAACCCGGTGGATGATGCAAGCGTATCCTTATCTTTCACCTTGGATTCGGGTCCGGCACGATCCATGGAGATGATATCCGTACCGAGTGCGCCGGGTACCTATGAGGCAACGCTGGAAGCAGATACACCGGGTATGTACAGGTTTGAGGTTCAAGCTCGGGCTGGGGAAACGCACCTCGGAAGTGCACTGCTTGCCGCGCGACGACAAGATGGTATCGCTGAGCATTTTCAAATTCAGCAAAATCGCCCACTCTTGGAACGCCTTTCTGATCTCACAGGCGGGCAGTATTTCTCACTTGCTGAATTAGACGCATTACCGGAAGCTATTCGATTTTCTGAAGCCGGGATTATGGAAAGAAGGTTTTTGGATTTGTGGAACATGCCAATCGTGTTTTTGCTCCTGATTTTTCTCAAGGGGGGTGAGTGGCTTCTACGTTTGGCATGGGGACGCCTATGAGGGGCTTAGCTATTGTTTTTCTCAGTGCCGCAATCGTGGTACCCACAGCTCATGCAGAGCTTTACTATCTAATTGTTGGTGGTATTGGCGGAGAATCCCGATACGAGAAAATATTCTCGGAGCAAACCCAATCACTTGCTCAGGTAGCAGAACAGACTCTTGGTGATGATTTACGCGTCTCACTTATCTATGGTGAGGAGGCAACAAAAACTGCTCTCAAATCCAAGTTGCAACACCTTGCGGAATCTACTTCTGCTTCCGATAGTCTAGCGGTTTTTCTCGTTGGTCACGGTAGCTATGATGGTGAGCAATATAAATTTAACCTAACCGGGCCTGATATCAGCGATGATGAATTGCTGGAATTGGTGAATGCTGTACCAGCAGGTGAAAAATTGTTGGTAAATACTAGCAGTGCCAGTGGAGCCTTGATTGGTCAGTGGGCTGGGGAAGATCGTACTCTCATTACGGCTACTAGAAGTGGCGGCGAACGTAATGCAACTCGCTTTGGTGAGTATTGGGTAGCATCTCTGACTTCTGAGGAAGCAGATGTTAATAAGAATGGCATTATCACAGCCGAAGAGGCGTTCCGATATACCGAAGCCAGGGTAGCGGGAAGTTTTGAGTCTGAAGGAACCTTAGCAACCGAGCACGCACAAATTGAGGGTGATGCACCAGGGCGTTTCATAGTAGCTCGGCTTAGGCCTCGCAAGTCTGATACTCCGAAAATCCAGCTTCTGAGAGACGAGTCACAGGAATTAGAGAAGCAAATCGACGAACTCCGCATGAAGCGCGAGGAGATGGGGACTGATAGTTATCTAAATGCGCTGCAAGAATTACTGTTGGAGTTGGCTCTCGTCCAACGTCAGATCGATGAAGAGCAGTCTGTTCAGTAAGTGGGTGGCCAAAAGGGGCGGTGCATCTGCCTGTATTTGGTATTCAGTCGTTGGAACGTTATTGCTTACCCCATTTGATATTTCTGCATTGGTCGTAAATTACTCGACAGAAAGAAACGCTAGCCTGAGAGAGTGTGATGATTTTCTTTATCGAGGTCAGCGGTTGGATGCGCAACGTTGTTATTCATTATTGTTGAGGGAGGATATCGATGTGCGGCTTCAGGCAGAAGCCGCTTGGTCACTTGGCGATCTCAAGTTAGCAAACAGTCATTTTCAGACATCGATAAAACAATATCCTGAGGATCCCAATGCGCGTGTTCGGTGGGGGTATCTTTTTCACACTACCCACCAAGACAATGAGGCGAGCAGTCTGTTTCAGGAAGCCCTAGAGTTAGAAGCTAACCATGCAGGAGCTAAACTGGGATTAGCAAAAGTCTCAGCAGGTCGTTTTGGGGCTCGTGCCAGAGCCTGGGTGGAGGAGGTTTTAACCCAAGATGATGAGGCTCTCGAGGCCTATTTGTTACTTGCTCGCATGGAGCTTGAAGATGGTTCAATAGATGATGCCGATGAATTGTTAGATAAAGCTCTGGCGATTGCAGACTTGCAAAATTTGCCGCCCCTTGAAGCTTATGCACTGAAAGCATCTGTGGATTTACTTAAGGGGGTCACCGATAGTCCGTGGACATCCCTTGGCCTAGAGTTCAATCCTATTTACGGTGAGATTTACGCAACGCCAGCTCATTTCTATGTGATCACACGACGTTATCGAGAGGCCATCAGTTTGCTTCAGCAAGCAGTAGACTTACAGCCGGATCTTTGGTCGGCTCACGCAGAGCTAGGAATAAATCTCCTCCGCGTGAATCGTATTGTGGAAGCCCAGGCTCATTTAGCCACGGCTTACGAAGGTGACCCCTTCAGTGCCAAGATAGTCAATACTCTTCGTCTCATTGACAGCTTTGAAAATTTCCAGGTAATCCAGGTAGACGCACCTAGAAGCGACCTTTCCTCAGGCTCTGGAGTCATCATGCGTCTGAACAATGAAGAGGCTGAGGTACTGCAGTCCTACGTACACGACCTTGTTCAGCGCAGCATAGAAGTCTTTTCCCAGCGATACGGATTTAATCTTGTTGAGCCTGTAGTAGTTGAACTCTATCCAGAGCATGATGATTTCGCCGTGCGTATATCCGGACTCCCCGGAATCGGACTTCTTGGTGTCACTTTTGGTTATTTGGTAGCCATGGACAGTCCTTCAGGCCGTGGAGATGGAGATTATCATTGGGGAACCACTTTATGGCATGAAATGGCCCATGTGTTCACATTGGAGGCAACTAATCATCTAGTACCACGATGGTATAGCGAGGGAATTTCTGTGTTTGAGGAATGGAGTACAGGCCCATTACCTGGGCGACACATTCCGCTGGTTGTAATGGATGCCATCCGCGAGGGGAAGTTATTGCCCACCGCAGAACTTGATAGCGGCTTCATACGGCCGACTTATGAGGATCAGGTAATAGTATCTTATATGCAGGCAGGACTAATTTGTCAGTACATTGAGGCCCGCTGGGGCCAACATGGACTCGTAACTTTGCTGCGGTTGTTTGGGGAAGACCAGAGCACGCCGGATGCAATAGTTAATGCTTTTAGCCTCACGCTTGAGGCATTTGATACGGGGTTCAAGGAATTTCTCGATTCCGAGCTTGCGCCGGTTATAGATGATTTTACCAGCTGGCAAGCCCATACCCAGGAAGCATATCAGGCTGCAGAGCGGGAAGATTGGCCGCGGGCGCTTGAAGCAGCGGAGCGGGCTATTGCTCTGTATCCAGAGTATGTGGGCGAAGGCAACCCCCATACTCTGAAGGCAAAAGTTTACGAGGTTCTCGGTGAGACGGAAGAAATCACTACAGCTTTGCAGTCGTACTGGCAACTTGGTGGACATGATCCAATTGCACTGACAAAGCTTGGTCAATTGCTACACGACTCTCGTCTCTACAAGGAAGCAATTAGTGTTCTCAGTGATGTCATCTACGTTGCCCCACTGGAAGAGGATCTCCATGCTCAGCTTGGTGACTGGTTATTGCAGGACGCTCGCCCGGAACAGGCACTCCAGGAATATAAGACACTTCTCGCCATGGATTCATACGATCGAGCGGCTAGTTATTTTCGCTTAGCCCAGGCTTATCATGCATTAGAAGATGAGCCAAAGACGCGGGAACATTTATTGTATGCTCTAGAAATTGCTCCCCACTACAGGGATGCCCAACAACTACTATTGGAGGTGGTCCATTGAGTGCCAAGTTACCTGAGGTTTTAGGGACGGATGAGGCTCGTGCCTTAACTGAGGATTTCCAAAAAACTTTAAACGGTATTCGCCAGGAGGTTGGCAAAGTCATCGTTGGTCAAGCCGGTGTGATTGATCATTTATTGATAACGCTGCTTGTAGGCGGCCATTGCCTGATTACCGGTATGCCGGGCACAGCTAAGACGCTGCTTGTGCGCACACTTGCGACGGCTCTGGGATTAACCTATAAGCGAATTCAATTCACCCCAGATTTAATGCCAACAGACGTCACGGGCACTGACATTATTGAGGATGACAATACCACCGGCCGTAGAGTGTGGACCTTTGTTCCTGGGCCTCTTTTCACTAACATACTGTTGGCTGACGAAATCAATCGCACGCCGCCAAAAACCCAGTCAGCACTTCTGGAAGCCATGCAAGAGCTTTCGGTCACGGTGCGTGGGACACACCATCAAATAAAACCGCCTTTTTTTGTATTAGCAACACAAAACCCCATAGAGCTTGAAGGTACCTATCCCCTTCCGGAAGCCCAGCTGGACCGTTTTCTTTTCAATGTAATTCTGGATTATTTAGATACTGAGGATGAAATGGAAGTGGTTGACCGCTACACCACCAGAGTGGATATACCTGAAGTGAGTGCATGCACGACACCAGAGCAGATCCTTAAGTTTCAATGGCTGACACGGCAGGTCCCTATGTCGGAGACCGTTAACCGATTCGCCGTTAATTTGGTAAGAGCAACGAGACCGGAGGATGAACTAGCACCTGAAATAGTAAAACGATACGTCCAGTATGGAGCGAGCGTGCGCGCCACTATGTTTTTGACATTGTCTGCAAAAGCTCGTGCCTTGATGATGGGCCGCTATCATGTCACGCAAGACGACATAAAGTCGTTGGTACTGCCGGTAATGCGGCACCGGGTTCTGACGAACTACTACGCAGAGTCAGATGGTGTGGATGTGGATGAGGTTTTGACAAAATTAGTTGAGCAGATTGATGCTTCTAAGCAGCGTGCGAAAGCGAGCTAATGCCAAAAAAGGTAACCAGCACGCCCCAAGATTTATTGAAACCTGAGGTATTGGCAGGGCTTTCCAATTTAGAGTTGGTTGCTCGTGCCGCGGTTGATGGATTTCTCACGGGCATGCATCGGTCTCCCTTTTTTGGTTTCAGTCAAGAATTCGCTGAGTATCGTGCCTATGCTGAAGGAGATGACACGAGATTTATTGACTGGAATGTCTACGCGCGTACTAATCGAACCTACGTTAAGCGTTTTCTTGGAGAAACGAATACGCATTTAGTTGTTTTGCTTGACGCAAGCGCTTCGATGGGCTTTGGATCTACCGAGATTAATAAGCTTCAATATGCGAAATATTTGGCCGCTACACTAGTCTATCTTGCAGCTAAACAGCACGACGCGGTAGGTGTGATTGTATTTGATGAAGAGGTGCGAGAGCATCGCCCACCGTCCTCGCGCTCGGGAGGATTATCGGGCGTATTGCATGCGATTGATCGGGCTACTTTAGGCAGAGGAACAAACTTAAAAGCGCCCTTCGAACGTTTTCGACAATATCAATCCGGACGTGGGCTGGTGGCTGTAATTTCCGATTTCTACTGCGATCCCGCCGATATGATAAAAGGGGTCCAACCGCTTGCCTACCAAGGTCAGGATGTCATCCTGTTTCAGCTATTGGATCCGCAGGAAATGGAACCCCAGCTAACGGAATCTACTGTGTTGGAAGACTTGGAGACTGGAGAGAGTACCGAGGTATCGCCCATCTTTATGAGCTCTCGCTATCGGAACCGGATCGGGGAACACATTGATCATCTGAAGGACGTAGCGGCACGAGCGGGGGCAGGTCATGAATTGGTTCAAATTACCGATTCGCTGAAGATCGCTCTCCGGAATTATCTTTTGTTTCGGCAGCGGCGGGGCTGAGATGCAATTAAATCGGAAAATGCTGTGACCCTGCTAGCGCCCATTTTCCTCTTTGGCCTTTTAGCGATCGGACTACCCATCTGGTTACATCGGGTTTCTTCAGACAATCCTAATCGTCAACTTTTTAGTTCTTCCATGTTTTTGGAGCCCGGGGAGCCCCAAAGAGTACTCGCCAAACAACTCCAATATCTCTTACTTTTGGCATTACGTATCGGAGTCTTGGTGCTGTTGGCTTTAGCTTTTGCGGGGCTGGTATTGCAGCGCACAGGTGTTACTGCAGAAGGTGAAAGTTCCGCTTTTCATCTCATAGTATTAGACACATCCTTATCCATGTCTCACGGAAGGCGTTGGGATCGTGCTCTTGCTGAGGCTCGCGCTATTATTGATGGCTTGGGAGCAACCGACTTTGTCCAGCTTGCCTCTGCAGGCCGTACAACTCAGACGATAGCGGAATCGAGTTCGGATAAGGGCAGTATTATCCGGGCTCTTGGTGTAGTCGAGCCAGGATTATTCCGCATTGACTATGGGGAACTAATGGATTCGGTAGATAGTTTACTGCGGGGGGTAGAGCTACCAGCTGTCTTGCACATCATAACTGACGCCCAAGAAATTTCTTTACCTGTTCGGTTTGCAGACCTAGCCCCCCGGATACCGCTGGAGTTACAGATTTACAATGTGGCTACCCTGGATGATCAGAACTGGAGCGTAGACGGAATGCTGTATTTGCCAGAAGCAGGTGAACTTACAGTACGCGTAAGAGGTTTTAATACGGAACCAGTCGAGAAGCACTTGATTTTGCGGCTGAATAGTCAGCAGATCGCGAGACAACAGATCGTCATTGAACCCAATGAACTTGTTCGGGCTACTTTTCGTAATCTCGATCTCGCAGTTGGCTCGAACCGCGTGAGCGTCGGGTTTGAAGTGAGGGACGAGCTGGAGATTGATGACCAACGCTTTTTGGTGCTTGATCGGCCGGTGCCTTTACCGGTTTTGTTAGTCGGTAACAACCCTCAGAGGCACGACATGCTTTTTTTGGAATCGGCACTGGAAACTTTAGACCAACGGTCCTTTCGGGTAGAGCGTGCCAGACCATTGTCTATCAGGGACCGCGACCTGAACCTGTATGCCTTTGTTGTTATCACTGATGTAGGATCGCTAGGACCAGATGAAACGGACCTATTGGCAGACTATATGGAAACGGGGGGCTCGGTTCTAATGGCGCTCGATCAGGGGGCAACGGGGCTCGAGCGGGTGCCTCTGGGTGGACAGATGCTTCAAACATTTAGTCAGCTTGGTGAAATCACAGGACCAGGTTATGCGGTCGTAGGTGCGATGGATCGAAGCCACCCAGGGCTGCAAAGTATCGATGAACTCAGGAGTGCCAAATTTTTTCGCTACGTGAATGTTGCTCCACAACCCAGCGATCAAGTATTGATTCGCTTAGATAATGGTTCCCCTTTGTTGGTGGAGAGCGATTTGGGAAGGGGACGCTTGCTTCTGTTCACCTCTTCGCTGGATAGGGAATGGAATGATTTGCCCGTGCAGCCTGTATTCGTCCCATTTATTGCCGGACTCGGGAGTTATCTTTCAGGAAACATCGGTTTGATTAACGAGGCCCGCTTGGGTAGCAGTCTAACGTCGGGTACTCTGGGCATACAGGGTGGGCAAATTTTTGATCCCCGCGGTGATAGAGTATTGGGGATTGGAGGAACCGGTGACGAGGTCTTAGTTGACCAGGTTGGGTTTTATGAGGTTGTTAGTGGTGGAGCGACGCAGCTTATTGCGATCAATCTAGATCCGGCAGAATCAAACCTTACCGTTATAGACTCTACTACACTTGGGGGCTGGCGGGATTTAGGTTCAGGGGCAGAAGAGCAAAGAGTGATTAGTGGGACAGAAAAAATCGATGCTCAGCCTGTAGGACTTTGGCCCTGGATTGTTACCATGCTATTGATAATCGTCCTGATAGAATCTTGGGTCGGCAACTACTATCTCAACGTGCGAAGGGGGGTTTCTGTGTGACAGAACAGGTAAAACTTGAAGCCTATCTGGCAGCGTTCCGTCGGCGTCTGATGAAGCTTGTTGTGGCCCGGGGTGTAGCGGTATTAGCTCTGGCCGCGCTGCTTTTAACTTTAGCTGCAGTGTACTTGGGCATCCGGCAGGCTTTTGCTTCTGAGCTTGTTATTGGTGCCCGTATCCTGTTGGTGTTGATCTTAGGCCTTGTTGCGTTGGTGTCATTGATTTATCCCCTCAGGGTACTGCGACGGACTCAGGGCGTTAGGGAAATCGAGAAACGAGCACCTGGTTTCGATGGCCGGATTGAGACTTATCAGGGACTTACGCGCACAGGATCGAGTTCGCCACTTTTAGGATTGTTGGCAGAAGATACTTTGCGCTTGGCCCGTGCTTTGCCGATTTCATTACGAGTGCCTAAATGGGAGATTTCTGTTCCCACTGCCTTGGCTGCCATGGCAGTGATGATCCTCGTAGGACTTGCTGCTTTTGGTCCGGGTAACTGGCGGTATGGAGTACGCCATTTGTGGGCTGGGTGGGCTCTTACAGACACGCTGCCGCCACAAAGAATCGTTGTCGCTCCGGGCGATAAAGCAGTTCGCCGTGGCGGTGATCTTGCTATTTCAGCGGTGGCAGAAGGCTTTGATCCTGTAAGGGCTGACGTGTTTGCATTTTTTGATGGGAGTAATGCCTGGGAAAGCGCTCCGATGGAACGTTTGGATGGCGAAGAATTCGACTTTGTTTTTTTTGGTATCCGCCAACCCCTGCGCTACTACGTAGTTGCTGCAGGTGTTCGAAGTGCTGAATATGCCGTCAATGTTGTGGATTTGCCCTTAGTAAGGAATATCAAATTAACTTATCACTATCCGAACTGGACTCAGCTTGAGCAGGAGGTGGAAGATCCGGGCAGTGATATTCGTGCTATGGAAGGAACAGACGTTCTTTTGGACATCACAACCGATCAGTCACTGGGTGAAGCTGAACTCATAGTCAACGGGCAAGCCCTCACAATGAGTATTGATGGCAATGTATCGAGTGCGACATTGCAGGTTTCTCAGGACGGAGAATATTTTGTATCTACTTTTTTTGATGGGGATCCCGTAAGGCTGACAGATGATTACTTAATAACGTTGATTCCGGACAATAAGCCGGTCGTGAGTCTTGTTAAGCCGGCACGCGACTGGCGCGCTAGTAGCATAGAGGAGGTAACAGTCCGGGTAGAGGCGAGAGACGATTTTGGCCTGGATTCCCTGAAGCTTCATTATTCCGTCAATGGTGGGGAATTACAGGAGCGCCTTTTTGATGTTGATGGTAGCTATATGTTGGCGGAGGAAATCCTGTATCTAGAGGAGATTGGAACACTGGTTCCGCCGGAGCCTGTTGCAAATGTGGGAAGGGGTTTTTCATTTTCAGGTCCTACGATCGATTTTTTGCAGGGAAATAATACCGATGAGGCTGATGATTCCTTTGAAGTTGTTGCGGAAAATCAAGAAACATCCAAGCTTCAAGCTGGCGACCTAATTTCTTATTATGTAGAGGCAAAGGACCGGGATCAATCTACGCGCACAGATTTATTTTTTGTTGAAGTTCAACCATTTGACCGCAGTTTTTCCCAGTCCATGCAGGGCGGCGGCGGCGGTGGTGGTGGTGGCCAGCAACAGGATGAAATTTCGCAGCGCCAGAAAGAAATACTTGTGGCTACTTGGAATTTAATACGCGAACAAGCAGAAGACTCGACATTCTTGGATGACCAGCAACTTCGGGACAATGCCGCCATGTTGTCTGGAATGCAAAAAACTTTGGCTGAGCAGGCTCAGACGCTTGCAAGTCGAACCCGCGCCCGCCAATTGACCCGAGTGGATAACCAGATACAAACTTTTGTGCAAAATTTGGAACGCGCAGCAGAGGCAATGATCCCGGCAGCTGACTGGCTTGCTGATCTGCAATTGGAAGAGGCCGTGCCTTCAGAGCAGTCAGCGCTCCAGTACCTGCTTCGTGCAGAGGCGGTTTTTACAGATATCCAGGTAGCTTTTAACCAAGGCGGTGGCGGTGGCGGCTTTGCTGGTCGAGATCTATCGGAGCTCTTCGAGCTAGAGATGGATCTAGAGAAAAATCAATATGAAACGGAAGCACCGGTTTCTCTAGACGGCAATGGCCAGCAGCCGGAAGTCGATGAAGCTATTGCCAAGCTCCAAGATCTTGCGAGGCGCCAGGAAGATCTTGCTCGACAAGCAAATAACCGCCAAGGTTTGTCTGAAAGGGAGCGTTGGGAGCAAGATGCACTTCGTCGTGAGACGGAAGAGCTCAAACGGCAGTTGCAACAGCTACAACAATCAGCGGCCAATCAGCCATCTGGCCTGTCGAACGGTCAACAGCAGCCTGATCAACAGGGTACTCCCCAGGGCCAGTTAACGGCAGAGGTTATCCGTCAGCTGGAGGCGGCACTTGATGCCATGAATAGGGCTACGGATGAAAGCGCTACTGATGTAAGTCCACAGCAGGCGCAACGTTCAGTTGAGCAAGCTCGCCGGCAGTTGGATCGTGCTTTAGAGCAAATGACCGATCAAAGACAGGTAGAGGTTGCAGCCGCATTTTCGGATCTGGCAAATCGTTCGCAGGATCTTTATGAGCAGCAGCGCCAAATAGCAGCTGAGCTCCAACAAATCATGCGTGATGTATTAGAGGCACGGGAACAAAATGACGCGGCCCAAACCAATCTGAATCGTGATGAGAGTTACGAATTAGCCATGCAAAAATTCGCGATGCAACAGGACTTGGAGGAATTAGAACAAGACATTCAGTCGGTCGCACGTCGGTTCAGAAGCGACACCCCTGGCGCCAGCAGGGATTTGACAGAGACTCTCACACAACTTCAGCAATCTCAGGCCATTGCAATCCTCCGGGATGCAGGAGAGGCTATTCAGCGTGGAGGGGCTGCCCAGGTAGCAGCGACGCACGAGCCTGTCACTACATCGGCGTTGCGAGAACTGCAGCAAGGCACGCAAGAAGCTTTTTCTCTGGCTACGCGCGAGGTTGTAGAGGGCAGCGAGTCCGAGGTTAATCCTAGTGCCGTGCTGTTGGAAGAACTTCAGGCATTGAGACGGGAACTCAATAACCTGACGGAAGAGATGATCTCTGGAGAAGAGACCCCGATTGGCTCGCGAGGTGCACAAAATGGTGGACCGCAAAGAGGCTATGGTGGCTCACGTCCCTACCGGGGTGTTGAAGATTGGGGCACGCCCGTACAGGGGTTCCAATGGGATGAACGTGCCAGCACTCAGCTGCAGGACAGACTTCGGGAGGCAGGCGGGGAATTAATGACTTTGGCGACGCGGCTGAGGGCTAGAGGATTGGGCCAACAGGAGATTGAAGCCGTACGACTCCTTGGCGATGCGCTGCGTCGTGGCTTGAGAGGTAACCCAGAGCTTGTGAAGCAAGAATTTCAAGGTATGATGAGACTCATTGAACAGCTAGAGCTCGAGCTTAGCGCCCAGAGCGCTAAGGATCTAAATAGCTCTGGTATTCGCATCGAAGCACCCGGGCAGGTAGCGGAAGGTTTTGAAGAAGTTGTGGCTGAATATTTTCGTCGCTTGAGTCGCAGCGAGTCCAAGTAATAGCGAGGTGGGTATGATCCAAAAAGCACGGGGAAAGCTATCCAAAGCCCACCCATTTTTGCCTTACGCGTTGCAGTCTCCAATGTTCCTGACCTGGCTTCGCCGGGGCCATGGGTGGTTAGGCGCGTGGGGTGCATTCGCGGGCATATTGTTCGGACTGACAACGATCATGATGGTACACGGCGAGGTGTTTAGAACGGCCGAAAGCGTTCAGAACATCATACAACTTCCTGTAGGCGAGGCTGCAATAAGCAGTGTTGATGAAACGGGTGCATTTGTTAAGACTCAACTTGAGCTAACCACCATGTGGCGGGCCCCCAGGAATCAGGCGGCGGCTGACATGGGCGCTGGGATCCCAGCCGGGAAGGGCACGCGTCAACCCACCTACGTCACACAGTTTACCTCTCCTGGTACGACTCTGGATGTGCGGTACGTGCGGGGCAATGAATACATCGAGATCACGCGTACTGAGCGAGGGTTTTTGGAGGTGCTGAACAGACTTCACCGAGGTAATGGCGCTCAATTGGGCTGGACTTTACTCGGGGATGCTTTCTCTGGCGCACTTGTCGTGCTTGCGATGACGGGAGTGTTGTTGTGGAGCAAGATGGATGGTTCTCGGCTTCTCGCCGTTAGCTTGGGAGGCGCGGGTTTCCTGGTTGTGCTTTATTTCGGACTGGCAGGGGCTTAACCATATGGCTTCCAACAGTCTCGGTGTGCTTGGAAAGCAGTTAGCCTTTAGGCGACGACAAGAGCCCAGAGCCCACCCATTTTTACCCCGGGCTCTGCACACGCAGCAATTTCTCCGCTGGCTACGGCGCACACATGCTTGGCTTGGAATGGCGGGCGCAGCAGCGGGTGTAATCCTTGGAATCAGCGGGATCACCCTGAATCATCGCGCCAATTTGAGTAGTCGCCTGCCCACCGACATCTCGGTTTATCAGGTTGAGGTTCCTCGGGAAGGTTTTGGCGAGCAGTCTGAGTTCGAGCGTTTCGTGCAGACAAGGCTTGATATCAGAGGTCCCGCCACAATGCCGCGCGGGGCTGTGGCGCGGCCCGCTGTAGTGGAAGTTGGCAGCCGTATGTTGGACCAGCCACGCCATTTCGAGGCGTACTATGCTTCAGCCAGCGAGGCAATCAATGTGAGCTATGTAAACGGCAATGCCTACATTGATGTTGAGCATACGGAGAGAGGTCTCTTGTCGACGTGGAACCGGCTGCACTTGGCTAGCGCAAGTGGTTTTGGCTGGATTCTCATTGTTGATGCGTTTTCAGGCGCTTTGATCGTGCTTTCTGTTACTGGCATTCTGCTGTGGTCAAGGCTCACAGGGCCTAGGTTGTTGGCTATCGGTTTAGCAAGTACCGTGTTGTTTAGTACCCTCTACTACGCAAATTTTCTTTAGTTTTTTACCAGTTCTCCTACTATTTGTTGTTTATATACAACATATGTCTGAGAATGATTTCTTTTGATGGACAGGCCCTATGGAATAGACTTACCATCAGGGTGCCTCTTTATTAAAAACGATTGTTGGAATATCCAGATTTTCATAATTTGGTTAAATATCCTCTAGAGAAATTTAGGAGAGCGAAAAGTAATGAATTTTAAAAAATGTGTGTTTGGTTGGATAGCTTTTTTATTACCTGTTGCTTTGCTTGCTCAAGATGACGATGCGCTTGAGGAAGTGATTGTTACGGGCAGTTACCTTTTCAATGAGGTGGATTCTCCCAGCCCGGTGGACGTGATTACCGGTGACCAGCTATTTAACACGCCGTCCTCCAATCTCTCGGATTTCTTTTACTATGAAGTACCCCAGAATTTCGGCGCTGAGGCAACTAGGTACCAGGATGGAGGTAGCGGTAATCACAGAAGCGGCGCGCGTAACACGCGAATCAACCTTCGTGGTCTGGGTTCGGAGAATACGCTGGTACTCCTCAACGGTAATCGCGTAGTCGATACACCCAACCCGGATACCAGCGGTTGGCGTAATGCTGATATCAGCAACCTTGTGCCAAGAATTGCAGTCCAGAGGATCCAAATCCTCCACGATGGCGCCTCGGCTACCTATGGGACAGATGCGGTGGCAGGCGTGGTGAACTTTGTGACTCGCAACGATTTCCGGGGGTTCGAGCTAAGTGTGGATAACCGGATGTACGAAGAGAAGATGAGTTTGAAGGATTACACCATCGGGGGTCTCTTCGGCGCCGGTAATGACACAACCAGTGTTATTGCGGCCTTCGAGTTCCACGACGAGGATCCACTAGTGCCGCAAATGATTACGGGAATCCCAATTCCCACAGGTGCGTTGGGCCCCGAGTACCGGAGCACGGCTCAAGATGCTTCGCCGAACTCAAGAGGGGTCAATACGTTCTACCCGGCAAAGGCAACTTCCACTCCCTATGCCAGCGGCGCAACCAACTGGGAGTATGGCAAGGGCTCTCGGCCTGACCCTCTGTGCGGGGACCCCGACGGGGTCATCGGCTTGACCGGTTTGCCGGCCACGGGACTGGACCCTGTCCTAGCGGGTTTTGTTAAATCGGGGCGGGGCGGTAAAACTTGCTACGAATACAACAATCATCCCAGTGGCGACTCCGCCCGATATGACAACACGTACGAGCGCCAGCGCGTTAATGTCTTTGCCGCGGTTACACATGACCTGGGCAGCGATCTCACGATTAGTGGGGAGTTTGCAGCGGCGAGGGAAAGTCAGGCGAGAAACGTGGGATACACCAACCCCAACTCTAGTCAGTGGAACGGTAATTTCCTGGATACGATGATTCCGGCCACGAACCCGGGCATGATGTATAACGCTGTGCTGGATCCGGGCCAGAAGATCTGGACCAACCCGGCCTTGGTGAAAGTGGAACGGAGTATCCCGTATCTCCAAACCAAGGACACCCTTTACCAGGCGGAAAGCTTTCGGATAGGCGGCCAGATAGAAGGTGCTTTGAACGACCGTTGGAGCTTCAGAGTCTCCGGTTCCTGGTCTGAGTCCAAGCAGCTCAGTGAAATGCCAGACGGCAAGGCTCAATTTCGGCGCAATGCTTTGCTTGGGTTGGGCGGGCCGGATTGCGATGCGACGACGGGTGCGCCCGGCGTTGGTAATTGTAATTGGTACAACCCCTTCATGAGTCAGGTATTACCTAATCCGGTCGTTGATCATGATGGTAATCCGGCTACCGCGAAGGTGGATATTTCCAATTCGCAGGAGTTGCTTGGTTGGCTGGTTGGGGTTCGCCAGATTGATGGCGCGGCGAAATTCTCGACTGTAGACGCGCTTGTGACTGGTGAAATAGGCGAACTGGCCGGTGGTCCTGCCGGTATTGCTATTGGTTTCGGTCACCGTATAGATGATCTGGCCGTGGACCTTCGCCGTGCGCGATGGCCGCGTGATCGCTTCGGCGCAGGCCGAGGTCGAAGTGCGCAAGGTCGGTTTCGAACGCTTCGTCGAAAACTCGGCCAATCGCCACGGCCTCGTATACGGGCTCGTCGCGGTGATTCTGTCGATCGGGATGGGCTGGGCAGCAGGCCGTTTTTTCGCGCTTATCTGACGCTTAACGAAGCGCGGTTGTGGATATTGACCCGTTCTTAACCGCTCCCGATCCATAGCGGACCCTAGACCAAAAGGGCGCGCAAAGGTTTTTCGTATGACGGATATGGGAGGCGGGAATTTTCGGGTGTTCGACCCGGCCACGGAGCGCGATTTCGAAGACCAGGCCCAGCCCGCCCGTCCAGCGGCCCTGCGCGACCGACTGCGCCAAATCGATGCGGAAAAGCAGCCGCCGCGCCCGAAGGTGGTGGAAACGCCGCATACAAAGCCCGAACCTCCCTCGGAAACGTCCGAAAAGCCGGTCGCGCCGGCTCCCGGCGAAAACGCCGCGCTTCCCATCGGCGTGGTGCTCGAAGTTGCGGGCGCCGGATCGCAGATCGCGATCGATATTCAGCGGCTCACCGATTGCGCGGACGATCCCGACCCCTCCATCGCTATGACCGGACAGGTCGGTAGCCAGATCAAGATCCGCGTGGGCGATAGCTGGCTTTTGGCAAGCGTGCGCGATCAGCGCCAGGATCGGCGTGCCGAAGGTTCCATCGTT
>CAJWKT010000052.1 GCA_913041665.1 uncultured Gammaproteobacteria bacterium
AATAGTCCGCTCCCAGAACTTGTTAAATTGACATAGCTGATTTCATTTTCAATCAGATCACCACGCATATTGCGTGTAATCCGACGAGCACTCAAAGCTAATGGCACGTCGCTCCAGAGCCGTAAAGCCCCCCGATAACTACGAACATTAAACAAATCAGCTAGAGACCAATTCCGTTGAGCATAAGCTGGCAAAATTTGCTCCCATCGACCACTTTCATTCCCCATTTGGTCAAAAAGTGTCAGGCGGACCGTCGCGGGGGTACGGCTGGCATTGGCAAACGAAAAATTCATATACGTTTCACCGTGACGAATAATCGATGCCATGGTATCTACTGGCACCCACGCGTTTGCAGTAGCCATTTTTGCAGGAATTTCCGTCTCATTCAGCAGCAGCATGCCCTTCCATGAACTCAGCCGAGCTGTAGCTGAGGGTGCTACACCTGTCGTCGGGGTAATCACTGCGTAGGCTGTATCCTCAACCCCTAACGATGACCCGAGATCCCAACTAAAAGCCTTGCCAGGCTCTATCCGATAGCCCATTACGCCTGGTTGAGATTGAGTAATGGCAGCACCATCACGACCAAAGAGGGCAATCTGGCCCTCGATAACCGACGCACTTGGGTTAAGCAATACGAACTCTGATCGATAACCTCCCCCAATCTTCAAGCCAGGCAGCACCAGTGGATCCTTCTTGCTGCCCCATCCGCTTGAGCCCGTGGAGGCTAACACCAGGCTATCCCCTCGAATGGTGGGCCGGCGCCCCAGCATTATAGTGGCGACCGGCCATTGGGCATCTACTTCCAGCCCAGCCTCAACCCCCTCTAGGGAAATTCCGAAAAGTTCGTCTATGTTTGCCTCAAGTTTTCCATTTCCCGGTACGGTAGTCTGAGAAAAATGCGTTTCACCGCCTAAAGACAACCGCAGACCAATTGGATTTTCTCTAGAGTCTGGGTTGCTGACTAATAAAGTGTTTGCTCTCTTGTTGCGCCCATCAACGTAAAGCAATGTTTTTTCTTGTGAAGTGGAGACAGCAGCACTGGTTTCGCTAAGCAACACACGCCCGCGCCGCTTGGCTAGCACATCAAGCTCTTGTCTCGTAGAGCTGTAAACGAGAATTCCTCCCAAAGCCGGGCTCCCTTGGAGGCTCCCGCGCCAAGCCTCCCGAGCATCGCGCCCAGGCTTATCCTCCCGTCCATTCCACGCATCCAAGGTGCCGTAGCTCAACATCGTGCGAGCCGGTACCTTTACTAATCTTTCTGCACGAGGTAAATCAAAAACCATCAATCTACCCCAGAAAGAATCGGTTGCGTAAATCCGCTGGTGCTGAGAGTCAAATGTGATCTCCCTAGGATCAAGCAATTGTTCCTGCTCTCCGTTACCCGGATTACGGCTGACAAAATCGTCCTGGCCAATCACACCAATTGCCGGCATCCCAGTTTCAAGCACTTCGGGACGAGCATCAAAAAAAAGTATCCGATCGTTACCTTTATCGTTTACTAACAAACGTTTGTTTTCCGAATCATAGGTGATTCCGCTTGCCATACGGAACCGACGACGTCCCACGTCATCGCTCACTTCCACTGCGTCAAGGCGAAGCTCATCAGTCAGGATGTCATTCATCTGACCCAAAATGGCAAACGCCGGTGCGCCGTCTTCCCATTGCTCAGGATCAGCATTAAAAGCCATCACACGGGAATTATTTCCATCCACCACAAACAAGCGATCATGCTCGGCATCGTAAACAAGGCCGCTGGGTGTATCAAAACCTTGATCATTCGCAGGCCCTCGGCCGCTCACAATCCTTGCGCCCAAAGTACTTCCAAGACTGTCGTTCCTGCGAGCACTTTCGCTTGGTGTTGGCTCATTAGAAACAAAGTCCTCTTGGCCCAAGACGCCAACTGCAGAAGCCCCATTTCTGACCATGCCCGGGCTTATATCAAATGCTAATACCCGGTGATTAATACCATCAGAAACAAAAAGACGCTGGTTTTTGCTATCAACCTCCAAAGCCAATGGTGTTGGTGCTGTGGACTGAATTCCCCGACCCCAGGCAACACCAAAATTCATACGATCTGATCCCAGCCCAGGCTCCTCGGACTGAAAATTAGGCTGACCCAAAACGGCAATAGCATCATCAAAAGTAGAAAACCGATCCGGATGTGCATCAAACACGAGGACCCGATTGTGCCATCCGTCACCAACAAAAAGTTGCTTGTTGTTTACATCATAGGCAAGCGCAAGGGGAATTTGCATCGTGTTAGCAGCAATATCACGTAACTGCCCCGAGTATTCATCGGGTTGGCCCAAAATAACCTTGGCTGCCCGGTCAACAATTCTGTTCTCTACATCAAGCTCATACATGACTACCCGATTGTTATATTGGTCATTTACAAACAGTCGGTGATCGAGTGGATCAAGCGCCACTGCCCTCGGGTAAACGTAACGCGCATTGATGCGGCCATAAGCAGCCCGCGCATCAAAATCTGGGTTACCCTCTTGATCATAGTGCCCCAGAACATCAAATGCGCGCATGCCCGTGTGCACATTTTCTGGAGAAAAATCATACAAAAGCACACGATTACCTCCTGGGTATCCGGAGGCCACATAAAGCGTATTAGTTTCCTCATCTAGAAAAGGTCGAGGAGAGTTCTCAAAAATATCGCTTGTTGCGCGCTTAGGGGGACCAAAGTCCTCCTGAAAAAGCACAGCAAACGCATCCGGATTACTCTCAATCCGCTCGGGGTGCACATCGAAAACCAGCATACGATTCAATACACTGCCCTCGCTCACCAACAAGCGCTGCTCTTTAACATCCAAAATCGTGGCCCCAGGAATTAATTTCTTAAGATCCGACCGGTCTTGTCTAGAAAAAAAATCACTTTGGCCCAAAACGTGAGTGGCACTTGCGCCCGACTGGAGCCTACCTTCATCGACATCAAAGATTAAAACACGCTTATTACCAACGTCAGTAACGAATAAACGTTGATTTACATGATCATAGCGCAGGCTCCCGGGCCGGTTGAGACGATCAGGGCCGATACCGGGATCTCTTTCATCAAAGTCCGACTGTCCAATTACCAAGGAAGCATTCATCCCCGTCCTGAGGCTCTCTGGTGAAACGTCGAATATTAGAATTCGGTTATTCACAGCGTCACTGACAAATAGACGGTCGGTACTGATATCGTAATGAAGGCTGCTCGGGTTGCCGATACGAGCCTGCCCAGACTGCTGCTCTTGGCTAAAAAAATCATCCTGCCCGATGACAGCTATGGCATCAGGTGTTTCAGTTAGACGATCTGGATGGACATCCCACACCATGATTCGTTTGTTGAGGCCATCCGCAACAAAAAGCCTCTGGTGTCTTTCATCCAGCACCGTCGAGCCACGAGAGCCAAGCCTGTTCGGGCCAATGGCGCCTAACTCACGGGTCGTAAAATCGGGTTGCCCAAGAACTGCCAAGGCCTCTGGACCATTGGTTATGCGATCGGGATGCGCATCAAAAACGAGAATTCGGGGATTAGCACCCCAGGCAATGACCGCGCCATCAGCCGAAAAAACCCGGTGATTCACGCTGTCGTAGGCAGTGGCACCTATGAGGGAACCTTCTGAGCGCGTGGTTATGCCAGGTGAGTTTCTGCGCCCGTATAGAGATGGTTCACCAATGACATGGTCCGCTGTCCGGCTGGCTAGGGTGCCATCCTCGTTCAACGGGTAAACGGAAAGTCGGCTGCCGTGGGAGCTTACAAAGAGACGATTATTGGCACTGTCCAGCGCCGAAACGCTGTTTCACCATTCACTGTGTGCAGTAGGCCCCCCATTAACCACACTGCCCACAAAGGTAGGATTCTGCCAAATGTCCTCCGCACTCAACGAATCACTGGCAGGAATGCCCTGAAAAAGAATCGGCTGAGCTAAAGCCCAGCTGCTACCAAGTAGGAGGCCAAGCACGCTGATCAGTCCGGTGATCGAACAGTTACATCTTTTCATTCTGTTTCTCTTTTTTGGTTAACATGAACATCAAGCAACGATCTACTACTATAACTTTTCTCTAGGGTAAATCGACAGCTCGGAGACGGGAAATTTTTTTAATTCTTTAAATACCAATTGAGCAACAAACTCGATGATGGCGATGAGGAGAGACCTACATGACCGGTAATCGATCAGTCTATTTATTATTAGTTTTTGCCGCCCTATCCATCGCTGCCTGCGAATCTTCGGAGGAAAGCATTGTCAGAAATGCAGAAAAAGACCCCGCGAATGCTAGCCCTATAGATGATCACTCTGAATTGTCTGGTCTCTGGTATAACGACCCCGGTGCCACTAGAAATTGGCCATCAACAGCAGAGGTACCAATCACACCGACAGGGCAGGGGTTAGTTGACAGCTGGGCTCAGGATGAAGACCCAATGCTAGGATGCATCATCGGTTTTGGGAGAATTGTCTCTGCGCCATTTCCTATGGAATTACTAATTGATGGGGACCGGGCAACAATCCTCTATGAATATGATCACCAGATACGCCGGATATACATGGATGGGAGGGGTCACCCAGATGATCTCTATCCAACTTTAATGGGCCATTCGGTCGGTTACTGGGAAAACAGTACTTTAGTTGTAGACACAATTGGCCTAGAGGGTAGTTATTTTCGCCCTTCAGGGGCACTGCCCTACTCCGATTCAGCTCGGATCACCGAGCGGTACTCCTCCCTTCCCGGCGAAAAACAACTTCAAATAGAGTTCACCGTCACAGACCCAAATTATTACCGGGAACCATGGAGTGTCACTTGGACCTACAGTCCTGCCGCAACTATTCTGGAGTATCGGTGCATTGTCCGTGAACACCTTGCGCCAGAATCACAGTAAGAAGGGGTATACAGTTAATTCCAAGGTCAAGGCAAAACCCAAAAGGAAATATCGAAATGAAAAATCTTACGACCGTTTTTATTATTGGAGTGACACTCATAGCAATAGCTCCGGGCTATGCACACCACTCGTTTACCGCGGACTATAACCGAGAAGAACCTGCCACCATTGAGGGTACTGTCACGGAATTCTGGTTCGAAAACCCCCACACCCGCATCTATATGGAAGTGAAAAACGAGAGCGGTGAAATAGAGGCCTGGGAGGTAGAGACAATGACTCCTAATGTTTTGCGTCGTATGGGTTGGCGACCAGATACGTTCAAGCCTGGACAAAGACTGACCGCCGCGGGCAGCCTTGCCCGAAACGGTGCCAAGAGAATTTCTTTAAGTATTATTACGCTTGAAGATGGAACCCAAATGAAGCCTCTCCCGACAGATGAACAACGAGATGCGTTCTATGAACAAAGGCCCTAACAAAAAATATCTTAGGCACCTCCATTACCTGAGCGAATAGACAAAAAACGCTTCATTGCTTGTTCTTGGGTGCGGTTACACCGCCGCGTTAATCACCTTGATAGAAGTGTAGGCAGCTAGACCCTCTTCTCCAAACTCAACACCAAAACCTGAGCATTTTATGCCACCGAACGGTATGTGTGGAGCAATCTCAGCGTGCTTGTTCTCGTAAACGGTGCCAGCTTCAAGGCGCTCGGCAACTTTTGCTGTTTCGTCCCGATTCACTCCCCAGACCGACGCATCCAAACCGAAATGGGTGCCATTGGCAAGCTGAATGGCTTCATCTAAATCTTTGTAGGTAATAATTGGCAGCACCGGCCCGAACTGCTCCTCATCTACCAAGCGCACACCATCTGAGATATCCGTCACAAATGTCACAGGATAGAAAAAATTAGCACCACCTATTGGTGCTCCGCCAATAAGCACTTTAGCGCCGGCCGCCTTTGCATCCTCGACCAGCTCAGTAACGCGGTTGAATTGGCGATCATTTTGTAATGGCCCAAGCAAACTGGATTCGTCCATGCCATCTCCCATCGGTATATTCTTACTGAACTCCACTAACGCTTGGGCGGTCAAGTTCAGGTCATTTTCGTGAACATATAGGCGCTTCAGGGCCCCACAGGTTTGACCGGAGTTGATCATCGATCCAAAAAATAATCCCTCAACAAACGGAACTGGATCCGTACCTGGCAAAAGGATACCCGGGTCATTACCACCAAGTTCCAGCGTGACCGGCGTGACGTGCTCTGAGGCACTCGCCATGACTTTCTTGCCAGTCGCAATCGAGCCTGTAAAAACAATTTTGTTGATACCTGGGTGACTCGTGAGGTCCGCTCCTAGCTCATCGCCACCAGAAATGATGTTTATAAGCCCTTTCGGTAAGGCTGCGCTCATTAATTCAACCATGCGAAGCGTACTGAGTGGTGTGAATGGAGACGGCTTAATGATTACTGTGTTGCCAGTTCGAATTCCAGGCACGATATGCCAAATTGCAATCATCAGCGGCCAGTTCCATGGCGTAATCGATCCCACTACACCCAGCGGCTCTCGCTTCATTACGACGCGTTTTTCATCGCTTTCCTCTAAGACCTTATCCGGAAGACTCAAAGACGCGGTATAGCCTGCCCAGCCAGCACATCCCCCCATTTCAAACCGCGAACCCAATCCTCCAAGTGGTTTTCCTTGTTCCTTGGTCAACAAAACAGCAAGTTCCTCTGCGTTATCCGTGACTACCTTGACAATAGCCTGGCAAGCATCTATTCGCTCATCTTCGCTCGAGTATCGCCAGCTTTCGAAGGCCTGCCGTGCCGCTGAAACGGCCTCATCCAGATGGGCGCTCGTCCCCACCGGCGCCTCTCCAACTACTTCATCTGTGTTTGCCGGGTTCCGAATATCAATATAGGAATCTGCCATTACAGACTTGCCGCCAATTGTCATATCGTATTTTTGTGCCATCTTTTTGACCTCAAGTTTTTTTTACACAGGATGCATCGCGCGTAAGACCGGACCCTAAAGTGCAATCAAAGTAAGCGCAATGAGTTACTAGTTAATATGCAGCACTGTAACCGGGGACGCACTCGTGGCTGCATTACGCGCTGTTAAGGAATAAGTCACAACAGAACCGCTCCGAACATCCGTGTCCATGTAGTTCGTCCCTGTTAAAAAGGCAATAACAATCCCGTCGCGCTTCAAGATATAATCGACGAGATCCCTTTCATCCCGCGGTGGATCCCAGTAAAGCTGTAGTGCTCCCTCATCATAAGTGGCCCGAAATCTTAATGGTGCTAACGGTGCCTTACTTTCATCATTAGTACGCTCTGTACGCAGGATCGGCTTGTCAAAAGGAAAGGCTTCGCTCTCCACCCGTGGATCGGTTAAAGCAGTCTCTAAAAAACTAAGTAGATCATACTGGACTATCTCTCCCAAACTGAAGGTATAGGCACCTGCTCCGGGAATTTCGTCTCGCCCCTCTAAAGCCGTTGGTGAAACATAGAATCCAATAGCAGCACCCAATCTGGAAAATTCACCCGTATGCATGAAGCGCTTGCGGAGCGCAACATTGCGCAAGGTTGGAACCTTCATTCCCCCAGCATCCTCAGGCTCCCCAGTCACCGCCTGCCGACCCAAGTCGTATTCAGTTCGCCGCAGACCAGTGTTGAGAAAATCATTGTTAGAAAATGTAGGTGGTTCATGACAGTTAATACATCGTAAACTTTGAAAGCTATTCCAGCCATACACGGCATCTTGGGACAGGGCATTCAGCTCACCCGCCTGATAGCGATCCCAGGGAGCCTGATCGGCGACCAAAGTACGCTGATAGCTTGCTACTGCAAAGGCAATTCTTGCTGGGGTAATTTCAGCATCACCAAAAGCCAAAGCAAAAAGTTTAGGATAGCTGGGATTGCTCTCGATGGCCTTAGCTATGTCAGCCGGCAGGTCCCTAGCTAATGCCAATGGCCGCTCACGCTCAAGTTTACCGGTAAGGTCCGGCCATGTACGACCCATTTTTGCCATCTCAGAGCTACTCGCCAATGCTTCAAGCACCTGGTTTTCAAGCGCACCTCCTTCGCGGATAATTATCTCCCCGCTCAACGGATCGATAAACTGAGATCCAGCGCGTCCATCCCAAAAAACCTCATCTGCCCACAGCGCCCCAAAATTTGAGGGTGCCAGCCTATTCGTCACCTGTGGATCAAAACCGAACAGCGGATCTTCCACTCGGCTTCCGTCTGCACGTATGCGCGCAATACCCGGGGAACCCATTACATCATCAATAGACCCCGGGTCCGATCCTGGATGCCTTCCTTGTCTCGGGTCTGCACCCCCAAAAGCAGGCCGGTGGCAAGTCCCGCAGGCAACTGTGTTATCGCTCGAAAGCTGTTCGTCCCAAAAAAGAATCTTGCCCAGCAACCGTTTTGGCTCAGTGTTCGGATTCTCCTCGGGAATAGGTACGGGCGGCAGCTCTCCTGAAGAGAACAGTGGCCAAATCGCTATCAGGAAAGCGACGAAAAACAGAAAGTGGTACCTACCTATCATTTCCAACAAAGCCTTAAGCCCATCAGCAAAAATAGTCCTGCTGGATTTTTCGGTTATCTGGCACCATGAGTCATACGGCGGTCCTTACCCCCAAAAATTGACGAACATTGGGAATACTAAAAAACCAGTACATTATTTATTTTCTATCAGAACCCCTCAATGCACCCAAGAAACGTTCCACTGCAACCGTTGTAATGTCTCCTGGCTCACCAATACGCTCATTGGCACCAAAATGCTCGACATGATCTAGGGACACAACAGACGCCCTAATATCAGCATCAGTTAAGGCTTTTGCCATATCTACCGCCGATTTCGCGCTTGTAGACCCTGAGCTTAGTCCCTCTTCAACATGAAGAAAGAGGTAAGGAGGAATATTCTTGCCCGGACCGATATTGCCAACAGGGGATGCCTTCAGCCAATCGCGCCCATAACGTTCCAGCCGTTGCTCCGGAGCCATACTTGAAAAATCATAGCCACTTCCATCAATCAGAATCACTCCCTTAAGTAGGCCTATCTCTTTATCAGCATTTTCTAAAAACACTTCGTTTGTACCAACCTGGGAAGCGAGACCAGCACCAGCTGAATGGCCCATTAGAAATATCTGCTCAGGATCACCGCCAAAAGCTGCAATGTTCTCATGCACCCAGGCTAGGGCATTCGCTACATCCTGAATATTTGTGGGGTATTTACCTTCCGGTAGAAGTCGGTAGTTGGTACTCACAAAAATATACCCCAGTTTATTCGTAAAATACTCTGGCTTTGGATCAAGATCTTTATGCCACGCCTTGTCGCCAACTACATAACCACCGCCGTGCACATAGACCATGACGGGTGCCCCTGCTATCTCTGGATCAGGAACATAAACATCGAGACTAGTATCCTTTAGATTCCCTGATGAATCATCAAACACAATATCCTGATACCAGATAAGGTTAACTGGAGAAAAGGGGGTATGGGCTAATCTTCCACCTACGTGAACATGAGGAATGTCCCGCTCATCTGCTACTAATCGAAAGGGAAGAACCAAAGCTATTAGTGTGACAATCAGAGAGAGTATGGGTTTCATCGTAGCCTCCTGAGCATTTAGTAGAAACCGGCTCACCTAAGGATACGGTATCTGAGGAACCCTTTATAGTTCACTCGATATTTACTAAAAAATTGAAATAACTAATTTACATAATTTCACCACATTAGTACAAAAAAACAGGATATTAATCTGCCGTAACAAGTTTGCTCATTGCGCTTACCACTTGTTCCTTAGCTCCCGGAGCCGAAGAAACACTGTTTTAGAATCTGGATTTTCTGCAAGATCTGGAAAAGTTTCTCGAAGTTGAGCAATTACAGTGTGATTTTGCAAACGGAAAAAAGTATTAACCTCTTTCTCGAGTTTAATAGTAGAGACAAAAGCCTGACTTGGATCCTGATTACGAACCTTCTCAAGCAACTTTAGTGCAACCTTATTTCCGGGTTCACGGTCTAAGGTAAATTCTAAGTTATTAGCAATATAATCATGGCCTGGATAAACCAGAACATTGTCTGGTAATTCTGAGAGCTGCCCAGAAAACGTCGAATAAAGCTCGGCGGGATGGCCGCCATTATGACAGTTTCCCGCACCTGCGTTGAACAAAGTATCACCGCTGAACAAAGCCGGTACATCAGTGTGTGATAACAGGCAAATGTGGGTCATGGTGTGTCCAGGGGTATCCAAAACCCCTAGCTCTACACTTCTGCCAACCCTAACAATGTCACCACCCGAGAGTCCTCGGTTAATACCCTGGATTTTATTCCCAGCACCAGCGTGCGCTAATAAATGGGCGCCTGTGGCTACGATCATAGATTGATTGCCGCCGATATGATCACCGTGCTCATGAGTATTTAAAATCTGTCTGATATCCCAACCGTGATCTCTCGCCACAGCCAAACATTTTGTGTGATTCAGCGGATCAACAGCCAAAGCTTCCCCTGTCTCTGGACAGGCAATTAAGTAATTGAAATTACGGTAGGTATTGTCTATCCAGATTTGCTCAACAATCATAAAATTTCCCATTAAAAAATAATTTCCTACACCATTTTACTATTTGTTTGCAAGATGAAAAATAAATCCTTTCCTGAGATCATCCTGCCAAATTGGCTCAATTTGTGCCATCATTTGCCTCCAGACACGTATCCTTGAGTATATCCCCGAATATATGAGTAACGATCAATTTGATTTATCAATCGCTATTGGCGGTGCAGCCGGGCAAGGTATTGCTACCCCTGGCGGCATCCTTGCACAAATAATCACAAGGCGTGGACTCCATCTAAACGCCTACAATGCCTACCAATCGATAGTTCGTGGCGGTCATATTTTTCTGACGATTCGCATAAGCGACCGGAAAATAGAGACGCATGGAGACCGACTTGACGTGCTGGTTTGTCTCAATCAAGACACGATGGACCGACACCTAGGTCTCATAGGGCCAGGTGGGCATGTAATCTTCAACGGCGACAAAATCAAGGCAGGTGACCCAAAGCCGGGTGTACAACTTTGCCCCTTACCTGTCGCTGAGCTATCGAATAAAAGCCGAAATAAGGTCATTCAAAATACTATTGCGCTTGGGGTTATCATCTATTTTCTTGGATTGGACTTCAAGGTCCTAGAAACGGCACTTACTGCACGCTTTAAATCCAAAGGGGAGGCGGTAGTCGACGAGAACGTAAACACAGCGAGAACAGGTTACAAGTACGCGGAAGAAAATTTTGATGCTTACGCTCAACCAATTCCTCAGGGTTCGAAACCGCTTGCTCTTTGGACGGGAAATGATGCGCTTGCCATAGGTGGCGCTGCAGCCGGTGTCAAATTCTATGCAGCCTATCCTATGAGTCCGTCTACCGGCGTTCTGCATTGGATGGCCCAACACGCACGTGATCTTGGCATCTTGGTTCGACAAGCAGAAGATGAGATTGCAGTTGCTAATATGGTCATAGGCGCAGCCCACGTTGGCTGCAGAGCCATGTGTGCTACGTCTGGGGGCGGATTTGCGTTAATGACCGAAGCCATCGGTGCGGCAGCGATGATGGAAATCCCGGTGGTATACATTAACGTCCAGCGGGCAGGCCCTTCAACGGGGGTCCCGACTAAAACTGAGCAAGGGGACCTCTGGCAAGCACTGGGTGCCAGCCAAGGGGACTTCGAGCGAATCATCGTTGCTCCCCAGGATGCCTTGGATGCATTCAGTACAATCCCAGAATTGTTTAATTACTGTGATAGGTATCAGTGTCCCGGTATTGTCATTTCTGATCTGCTAATTTCTGAGGGAACTTTTAGTGTGGACCCTGATGACATCAACTTACAACCACATATTGACCATGGAGAGATAATTACCAGCGCCGAAGGAGAAGAAGAGTATCTTCGCTATAAAGATACTGAAAGTGGTGTTTCACCTAGGGCTCTTCCTGGGTTGGAGGGCCACGTGCATGTAGCCGCAACCGATGAGCATGATCAGGATGGTGTTCTGATCAGTGATGAATTTACCAATCCAATTAAACGACGCAAAATGGTCGAGAAGCGTGCACGAAAACTAAAAAATATAGCAAAAGAAATCTCTCCTCCTAAATTAGAGGGCTCCGCAAATTCAGAAGTCACATTAATCGGATGGGGGTCAACCTACGGAGTTATTAAAGAAGCAGTCGAACAACTAGCAGATAAAGGTGTAACTGCAAATCACTTACCTATAAAGTGGATTGTTCCATTTCATGTGGAAGCCGTAACTGAGATCCTATCCAATGCCAAACGGACAATAATCGTCGAGAATAACTATTCCGGACAATTCTATCGCTATTTAAGAAGCGAAACTGGGCTGAACGTCGATGGTCATATCCGGAAATACGATGGGGAACCTTTCGCGCCCCACCACATCGTCGATGCAGTTCAGGAGCAACTAGCAGGAAACACAGATTACTCTGTGCCAACTCAAGAAATCATGGTTTAACAAAATCGTAAAAGGTCTAAAGATGGATGGAATAGATACAAGAGCCCTCGTAAGCGCACCTACAACCGCTAATGAATTCAAAGGTAAGGTGGATCCTGACTGGTGTGCGGGCTGTGGTGATTTTGGTGTTTTAAATAGTCTAAGGAAGACCTGCTTGGACCTTGGACTGAAGCCCCACGAGATCCTTACAGTTAGCGGCATAGGCTGTTCGTCAAACTTTCCTGGATTCTTTAATTCCTATGGAATGCATACTCTTCACGGGCGGTCACTTCCGGTGGCAACAGGTGCAAAAATGGCAAACCAGGATTTGACTGTAATCGTTACTGGGGGAGACGGTGATGGCTATGGCATTGGTGGTAATCATTTCACGCACACAGCTCGCCGAAATGTAGATCTAACCTATATTGTAATGGACAATGAGATCTATGGCCTTACCACGGGCCAGGTATCGCCCACCAGTAACCATGACATGAAAACTAAGAGCACACCCTTTGGTAGCGTAGAGTTTCCTTTCAATCCTGTAACGTCTGCAATCATGAATGGCGCCACCTTTGTTGCACGCGGTTTTTCCAGTGATACAAAACATCTTTCAATGCTGATGAAAAAAGCTATCGAACACCGGGGTTTTTCACTTATTAGTATATTCAGTCCCTGCATTACATTTAACCATGACAACAACGATCAATTTTTTAAACCGCGTATTCGGCGGCTCGAAGATGAAAATCACGACACGAATGACTGGAAGACCGCCTGTGAAAAAGCGATGCTATGGGGTGACACTATCTACACCGGACTATTTTTACAGGCGAATGACAGGCCAGCACTAGGGGAACAGGAACCCGTGCTGCAAAAGGGTGGTGCCTTAGCCCATAGATCACTGGGCCTGAGTGATGAGCAAAGCCAAAAGGTCATCAATGGAATGATGTGAGTTTTGCGGGGTAAAAAAAGTCGTGACTGCCGACATCCCGGTTCTGCCTGACGCTGCGAAAAACCTGGCGCCGGTAAAAGATCCTGTAATTGGCAGGGTCGTATCTAATAATTCATGCATGAAAGGCAAGTCAGCTAGCTTTGTTCGTCACACTGAAATTGATGTTTCGGGCACACCCCTGGAAGGTAATTGCTTGGTGGGTCAATCTTTTGGGGTTCTCGCTCCGGGCAAGGACCCAAAAGGGAAAACCCATAAGGTACGGCTGTACTCGATCGCCTGCCCAAGCTACGGAGAAGACGGTGAAGGTAAAATTATCTCTACAACCCCCAAACGTTTTATCGATGAATTTAATGCTGAAGAAAAAAGCCCCGGTCCAACCGAGAACGGTCTTTTTTTGGGTGTTTGTAGCAACTACCTCTGTAAACTGGAGCCTGGGGATAAAGTAAAGCTTACTGGCCCCAGCGGCAAACGTTTTCTTTTACCGGTAGACCGAGATAAACATGACTATGTTTTCATCGCAACCGGTACCGGTATTGCGCCGTTCCGCGGCATGGCGATGGAACTTTTATCCCATCCAGATCACGGCCCCACTACAAGCCAGATTCATCTCCTCATGGGAGCCCCCTACACGAGTGACTTGCTTTACGATGATCTCTTTACAGGCCTTGCCTCCAAACACGACAACTTTCATTACCACACCGCCATAAGCCGGGAAACACGTCCCGATGGCAGTCGTGGCTGCTATATACACCAACTAGTCGATGAACAAATTGCCCAGTTCGGGCCAATACTGGAGAACCCGAGAACGGTACTTTATATCTGCGGTCTTGCCGGCATGCAGATCGGTCTTTATCAGTCCATGGCTCACCATAAGTTGAACAACGGCTACTTTAAAATAGGGGAAAAACTCTCCGGGACAGACCCTATTGATTGGGAGCCCTCCCAGATACGCCGTGGCGTAAAAGCCACCGGCCGGTGCATGGTAGAGGTCTATTAGCGAGCCAAAAAGTCGGGCTTTACAACAAGTGACGGGTGTGGGGCCGAGTAAAATCAATCATAGGACCCACTGGGACTATACGGGTTGGGTTAATGCTCTCATGGCTCCCATAATAGTGTTGCTTGATGCTATCGAGATTGACCGTATTTGCAATACCCGGCAACTGATAAAGATCTCGGGTATATTCCCACAGATTAGGATAATCAATGATACGGCGGAAATTGCACTTGAAATGTCCATAATAAACCGCATCAAAACGAAGTAACGTTGTAAATAATCTCCAATCGGCTTCTGTTGTCTGGCTACCAACAAGATATCGCCGACTCTCAAGATGGCTCTCTAAAAAATCAAGCGCTTTAAAGACATCGGCTACAGCCTCTTCATAGGCTTTTTCTGTTGTAGCAAAACCAGCCTGATAAACACCATTATTCACGCTGGGATAGATAAGATCATTTAGTTCATCAATTTGATGTCGGCGGGACTTAGGATAATAGTCCCCCTGCTTAGCCCCAACATCATCAAACGCAGAGTTGAACATTCGGATGATTTCTGATGATTCATTACTGACAATGGTTTTACGTTCTTTGTCCCATAAGATTGGCACAGTAACGCGCCCCGTATAATCAGGCTGAGCCTCGAGATAAATTTCATAAAGATATGTCTTGTTGTTGATCGTATCAGGAACAACATTGTCCCCGTCTTTGAAGGTCCAGCCTTTGTCGCCCATGAAAGCATTAACAACTGAAACGGAAATCATTTCTTCGAGTCCCTTAAGAGCACGAAAAATTAGCGTCCGGTGAGCCCAAGGACAAGCTAGAGAAACATAAAGATGATATCGGTCAGTCTCCGCCTTGAAGCCACCTTCACCGCTCAAACCTGAGCTGCCATCTGCTGTAATCCAATTTCTGAACCCAGCGCTTTGCCTTACGAAGCGCCCGTCTGTAGCCTTTGTGTCGTACCAGTCCGTGCTCCACTTCCCTTCTACCAGCAATCCCATTGCTAAACTCCTAAAAATACCCTCTTGCCTAGTATTCTGGCCGCGTACAGAAAATCCTACTAGGACCACCAGTATAAAAGGAATCTACAAGGATTCCCTCTCCACAAGGCTTAAGTATGCTTTTGAGAATTTACAAACTGTACCAATTAACACTCAAAGAATGCGACGATTCCCTTTTTTCTGATCAATAATCCTTGCCGAAACATTATTGAACGCGTATAAGAACGCACAAAAAAAATTTAGGGAATTTTCGTTTCTAAGAACTCACGATCAGGAGTAAAACCAGATCGATTTGTTTTTTTCGGGGTGTAGCTCAGCTTGGTAGAGCACTGTCTTCGGGAGGCAGGGGCCGGAGGTTCAAATCCTCTCACCCCGACCAATTAAATCAATAGGTTACGACTTTAGATGAAAATCCTAGTACCGCATATGGTGCTAGAATGGTGCATAGAGATGGATTTGGGCGCCTTAGATGACCCCTAAACAACACCAATTCGCCCGTGAAGTAGTGCTCGGTAAGAGTCAGGCCGA
>CAJWKT010000053.1 GCA_913041665.1 uncultured Gammaproteobacteria bacterium
TCAGCACCGACGACAACAACCTCATGGCCACCCGGAGCCGCAGCCTGGCCGATGGACTCTACCTTCCAGAGCTACTTGAGTTACTGGCTCCCTATGACCCGCTGCTTAGATCGGACAGTTGGATCTACACCCAACTGGGCAATGACCTAAATTTCGGCTACATCGCCCAGAGACTGATCAACCTGGGCCAGGCGCAGCGCGCTGGCGCAATGGCAGAAATTCTCCCGAATCGATCCGCCGAATTTTTAGTGTACGCCCTAATTTATCTGTCTCAGGGGCAACAAAACGAAGCAAACCAAGCCATGCGGACTGCCTTCATTGCAGATCCCAGCAACATGCAGGCACGCTATCTGCTCATTCATGATTATTTGGACCTTGTTGCCCAAAGCGACGCGTCAGACGATCTACTTTCCATTGTCAACGGATTGCGGGGCGGAGCCGCTGCGGTCGTCAGGGGATGGCAGTACAGCATAGACCAAGACTGGCAGTCCCTGTATGCACTAGACGGTGAGATGAATAGGAGCCAAATTACAGACCTTTGGTATACAAATGCGGCTCGCCTGCGCGCGGAATGGCGAACCAGGATATCGCCCAGCGAAGAACGCTTCTCTGTTGAGCAATTCAATGCGCTGCGCCTCATCGATCGGGCCCTACTGATTGCGCCGGACCGCGCCTTACATCTACTTCGGCTAGCCAGCGCCGTTGGAATTGAAGATGGGGACGTTTTGATTGAGTCAGCACGCGTGATCACATCCTCTATCGAAGAAGAAGTTCAGGGCTCTTTCATTAATGGTTACAGATTCAATAATCAGCAACTTCAAAGCATGGGAAAAAATCTTCAACTGATCGCAAACCTTCTTGATGGGGCCTTGGTTAGGCATGCCCCAGACCGGGCAGAAGAAATTCGCGAAGAGGTCATGGAACTGCTGAGCTACGTTGATTCTTACGGCGTAACCGTTAATTAAATAGGCATAATGCTAACTATCTGTTTTAGTCACTCGACTTGATAGGATCATCTCTGCGCTCTGGTATCACTGTTATCGAACCTTTTTGCAAGCGGTAATTTTCTGAGAAAGCAACCCCAACTTCCCATTTCGGTTTGCCACTGCCATCATTAGGATGGTGGGAGATCTGATTACACAAGCACTCTCGACGGCTTCAAATTTTATCTGGGGTCCGTACCTTCTGATACCACTACTCCTGGCTACGGGTGTTTTTCTGACAATTCGTCTGCGTGGCCTGCAATTCAGGCAACTGGGGCACGCCCTTTATCTGGCGCTGATTGTGCGGAAAGAGGAAGGCGCCCATGGGGAAATCTCTCACTTTCAAGCATTGATGACTGCTCTTGCAGCCACTGTAGGCACGGGCAATATTGTGGGTGTAGCCACAGCAATAGCCCTTGGCGGACCCGGCGCTCTTTTCTGGATGTGGGTCACCGGACTCGTTGGCCTCGCCACAAAATACTGCGAGGCTCTATTGTCGGTGAAATACCGGATCCTAGATCACCGCGGCGAACACGTGGGCGGACCAATGTACTACCTTACGCGAGGCATTAAACAGAAAAAACTGGGGGCCTTACTGGGTTGGCTTTTCGCGCTATTTACATCGATAGCCGCCTTTGGGATTGGCAACATGGTTCAGTCCAACGCGGTTGCGGACGCAGTTGCAGGTGCTTTCGGCCTTAGGGAATGGATCACAGGCCTGGTGATTGCCATTGCACTAGGGCTCGTCATTCTTGGGGGCATCAAATCCATAGGGCGAGTCACCAGTATTTTTGTGCCGACTATGATCATCCTCTATCTTATAGTCAGCGGTTCGATTTGGATCCTGAACATAGAGGCAATTCCGGCTGCCTTTTCTTTAGTATTCCGCGATGCTTTTACTGGATCGGCGGCAACGGGCGGCGTTGCTGGAACCACTATGGCACTTGCCATGCGTTACGGAATCGCGAGAGGAATTTTCTCCAATGAATCGGGCCTGGGGTCTGCTGGTATTGTTGCGGCGGCGGCCCAAACACAACAGCCGGCGCGTCAAGCGTTAGTCTCAATGACTCAGACTTTTATTGATACATTAGTAGTATGCACTTTTACCGGAATCGCCATCATAGCTACAGGCGTTTGGAATTCTGGTGAAAACGGTGCCACCCTTACCCAACTTGCATTCAGTAATAATTTTCCAGTTGTTGGCCCTGCCATTGTGGCCGTTGGACTCACCATGTTTGCATTTTCAACCATCCTGGGATGGAGCTACTACGGCGAACGAAGCATTCAGTACATACTGGGAGAATGGTCGGTCATCCCTTACCGCGTGGCCTTCGTGTTAGCAGCATTTTATGGCTCAGTGCGAACACTTGACTTTGTATGGCTGTTCTCTGATGTGATGAATGGTCTAATGGCATTACCGAATTTAATTGGATTGATTTTTCTGAGCGGAGTAGTAGTCCGGGAAACTAACGACTTTTTTGGAAAAACTAGGCGTTGAGCGAAAAAAGGGAGTACAGAGCTACCACATACATAAGCAACGTCTGAAAAGATCAGCGAGTGAATTTTCTAATATTAGGTTTTAGAAGGCGTGTGCTCTGATGCTAATCCTGTCTGACCTCCCGGCGCAACCATTCGGCACCAGATAGCAGCCAAACACAGCAAGAACTGGTAACCCCCGATCAACACAAAGGGCGCCCATGGACCAACGGAATCGAACTTCTGGCCACCGTACCACATGAACCACATAATAAAGATAGCGGTCACCAAATTCGACATAGCAATAACGCTACCCCGCTCCTTTGCAGACGCTTCCTGACCAATGAGCGTATAGGAAGCGTTGACGGAACTTGCTGTGGCCATGAAGAGCAATGCCATCACCGGCAACATGGCATAGTCCAGTGGATTAGTGATAAAAGCCATGGAGCAATAACCTATCCCCGCGATCGCCATTGCAATCGCAAAAGCCGTGATCCGCAGGATCCTGTCCATGATGACACCAAAAATTAAGCCCCAAGCGATCCGTGCGATTTCTGCTAGCGCAATGATCACCCCAAACCGTGCCAGTGCCTCAGCCTGAGAGAAACCCATGTCTGCTGCTGCAACCGAAGCCCACGCCGCGAGAAAAGTGTTCTTTACGGCCAGATCAGAACGACCCGTCATCATGCCGAGATAGGACAAGGCAATCCGCGGGTTCCTTGCGGCACGTACTCCGCTCGTGGCCAGTACACGCCAAGGTGGTCTCTGTTTAACCGGGATTACATTCCAGTCCCTCAGTCCAATCCAAACAGCCACCCACGCGCAGAATGCAATCAATGCTGAAGTTAGAAACATGGCTTTGCCAGCGGCTACGGGGTGCCATCCCTGGCCTACAAGGATTTCGGCAATACGTACCACGGTGACACCATAAAGTGCATGCCCAAGCGCGATCGTCGCGCCATACACACCGACAACCTTCCCCCGACTGCCTTCCGCAGTTAAGTCATTAGCCAACGTAATCGTGACGCTACCCATACCGCCCACACCAGCTGCGAAAAACCCTCGAATCACAGCCAGCTGCGAGAAAGTTTCAGCAAATGGATAGAACACAAAAGTCAGGCAGATAATCCCGATTGAGAGAAGCAGTATGGGCCGCCGGCCAGATTTATCCACCAACATTCCCAAAGGTATGATACAGAGGATAATGGCAATCTCTTGCACACTCATCAGATTCCCCGATACCGTCCCCATTTCGGACCTCGGGATCAAAAGGTGCTCGGCAAGAACATACGCGTTCATGGTCTGCAACTTGCTCATCAGCGGCACACATAAGAATGCAATCAAAACAAGCGTAAGAAAGTGTACTGCCTTTACGCCATCATTTAGCTCGATGGGACCTATCCAAACACGATTCGACGTAGCCATTGGCATCCCCTATTAACGTTTTTTATGTGCCAAACAACCTAAAAATCAGACCCAGTATGCATCATTAATAACAAAAAAACCCGTGTGCCTCTCGCAGAATGTTGCCGGTAAGGCTACTATTCGGCGCAACTATGATCGATGCGCCACGACCAATAGTGACTGAAATCCCGATATTGCCCGACGCAATGGTCTCTATTCGAACCCATATTCCTGAGGATGCTATGAGCGCTGGCTTATTAGGCACGGAACGGGCTGGCCATGGTGTGCGTATTCGGGAAGACGGCTTGATAGCAACTATTGGTTATGTAATAAACGAAGCCGAAAAAATCTGGATTACAACCAGTGAAGGTATAGTAGTTCCGGGTTTTGTAGTTGGCTCCGACTTCGAGAGTGGTCTTGGTTTAGTTAAACCAACAATGTCCCTCACTGGCCCGGCCATGAAAGTTGGAAGCTCTTCTTTTTTAAGAGTTAACGATCCCGTAACTATTTTAGGAAGCGGATCTGAAAATAAAATGACTGCTGCAAACGTGGTAGCAAAGCAAGAATTCGCAGGTCGTTGGGAATATGTCTTAGATGAAGCGCTCTTCACCGCACCACCGCACGAAAACTGGTCTGGGGCGGCATTGATTGACAAAAATGGAAACCTCTGTGGTATTGGCTCGCTAGTTATTCAAGGTTTTGAGGCCCATAGCTCTTCTGAGACGGTTAATATGTTCGTTCCAATAGATCTCCTAACACCGATTATTGATGAAATTTGCGAGCGCGGTCAGCGTTTAGCTCCAGCTCGGCCCTGGATGGGTGTACTTGTACATGATGGCGATGAGTCTCTCACAGTGGTCGGCATTTATCGCAACTGTCCTGCTGACAAAGCCGGCTTGCAGCCTGGGGATGTCGTTTTGCGTGTCAACGAAGAGCCTGTATCAACTCTAGCTAACATGTTTAGACGAGTATGGAGCCTTGGAAGCGCGGGTGTCGAAATTCCAATCACTGTTTTGCGGGACTCAGAAAGGTGCGAAACTGTTATCGAATCAGCTGACAGAACTGCCTTTATGAGAAAAGGGACCCTGCAATAATTCAACTGGAAGAGGTTGCTCCCACGAATAGGCATCACAGACCTATAGAAGCTCCTCACTGGCACCTTCTGGCAAAGGTACACGGAAGGTTTTTATCGTAAACGAAACCAGTGAGTAATAACCGAGAATTCCAACAAGATCAACGACTCCTCCTTCTCCAACTGAATCTTTTGTGCGATTAAAGAGTGAATCATCAATTTCATGGTTTTCCAGCAAACACATAGCGAACTCATACACAGTAGCTAAGTCCACGTCATTAAAAATAGGCACCTGCCCCAAACGGATCTGCTCAACAACTTCAGGGGAAAGGCCAGCTTCTATCGCCATTGGTTTATGAGCCCACCACTCAAATTCCGCACTCCAAAACCGGGCTACTATCAGCACTGCAAGCTCAGATATTTGGCGGCTTAAGGAAGTCTGATAGCGTGTGTATTCCCCGAGGCGTTGCGCTCGGTCCATGAGTTCCGGCCTCGGAAGCCATGCTGCCAAGGGGCCCGGGACTGAACCCCTAGGTCCCGCCACTATGGCATCAAAAACTTTCCGTTGCGCGTCATTAAGTCCTTCCCTCACGGGCTCTCTCATTCTTCTCTGATCAGTCTTTTTTGTCATAGCTTGGGCCTGTATTATTCCAGTCAAAAGATCAAAAAATCGGCTTATAAGCCTCTTCCCACTAACGTACCGGTTATACTATTTTACAATGCTTATTTTAGCTAAACTCTAGATACGCTCCGAGCAAGAATATCGAGATAACATCTGACTTAAGTAGAGAGGAATAGACTAAATGGCGAATCGTAGAGAATTCCTGCAAATGGGAATCGCAGCTTCAGCACTACCGGTTTCGACAGGGCTTATGCTACCGAATAAGAGCTCAACAGCCGAAAATATCTCCCCCTCGATCCCGATATATAAGGTGATTTTTGATAACCGATACGCGGTGGCCCGCGTTTTCGCTAAAGACACAGAAAACGCAGGAGGGAAAACTTATGGTATCGACGGGGATATTACCAGCCTGTGGTATCACGACCTGCGCCACCGCTGGAAAAAGGGTCCTGCAGCCATTGCTGGGTTAACAGACGCCAATGCATTGTTTTGCCTAGAGCAATTGGCTTGGAGTGCATGTCAAATGCATCTCATATACTCCACTGAACACAAACCGACAGATGGATCGAAGAAATTGATTGGGTCTTTTCCAGAATCCCCATTACTTTTGGCTGCGGAAAAAGTAATGCACTACCCCAAACGTGAAGCAATCCCCCTCCCACCCTACTCAAGTCTGTCGACAGATGATATTGACTCTTTAGTTTCTTGGGTGATTGCACCGACCAAAAGAGTATGAAAAAACCAAAGCTAAAAGTTTCTGAAAGGAGATACTGATGCCGATTCTTCCACCAGGCATAAATGAAACCGATTTTTCCGCTGCACTCGGACAGTTCGCAGAGACCGTGGGAACAAATTGGGTTTTTACCAGTGATGAGGATGTTGCGCTATACCGTGACGCGTATTCCCCTTTCTGGGGCTCCGACGAAGAAAAATTGGCTTCGGCGGCGGTGGCTCCTGAAAGCGTTGAGGAAGTGCAGCAGATTGTCAGAATCGCAAATCGCTATCGCATACCGCTATACCCTATCTCTACAGGTAAGAATTACGGTTATGGTGGATCAGCGCCGGTACATTCCGGTAGCGTGGTAGTTGATTTAAAGCGAATGAATCGTGTGCTGGAAATCGATGAGAGAAATGCCACCTGCTTAGTGGAGCCTGGAGTAAGTTATTTCGATCTCTACAATGCTATTCAGGAAAAAGGCGCAAAACTTTGGATCGACTGCCCGGATCCAGGCTGGGGAAGTCCCATCGGTAATGCTTTGGACCATGGACTTGGGTATACGATAGGCCATTTTCGTGATCATTTTGGATCGCACTGCGGTATGGAAGTCGTATTGCCTAACAGCGAAGTTCTGCGAACCGGGCCGGGAGGTATCCCGGGATCCAAAACTTGGCAGCAGTACCAATATGCATTTGGGCCGCAACTTGATGGTATTTTTACGCAGTCTAATTTTGGCATCGTGACCAAAATGGGATTCTGGCTTGCACCAGAGCCAGAGGCTTTCCGTGAAGATACCGTAGCCGTTTATAACCATGATGATCTCATCCCGCTGGTAGATGTAACCTCATATCTGACAAATTCATCCATCAGTAATGGACTCCCCGGTTTAGGGAGCCCGTTACTTCGAGCAGACAGCGACCCGGAACACATAGCACTCCTGCAAACCAGTGACCGTCCAGCTTTAGAACGCTACGGGCGAGAGAAAAACATCCCGTACTGGACGTGCAACATAAAAACTTATGGACCAAAGGAAGTCATAAACGCTCAATGGGCGCACGCTCGGGAAAAATTTGCCAGTTCGATTCCTGGAGCTACTTTCACCGAAGGGGAAAAACTAGAATTTCCACTGACCTATGAACAGGGAGAGGAATACCAGCAGGGCCGTATAGCTGGAGGGAGAGTAGATTTTGGGATCCCGAATTTGTCGATTTTCCAGATCATTTCCCGGACACCATGGAATCCGGATCCAAAGTTTGGGCATTATTATTTCTCACCGATAATTCCTAAAACAGGTGAAGCTATCTTTGAAGCTTCCAAAGTATTCACGGAAGCTTATGACCAATTAGGCCTGTCACGACCACCGCAAGGAATCACCTCCTTGCCTGCCCTGTATTACCAGCGATCCGCCATGCTACTGATGGCTCTCCAAGTTACACGAAACGTTGAGGTGGATCGGAAAAACCGGACAGCCTTTAAAGAGCTGATCAAGATAGCAGCAGAACATGGTTGGGGAGAATACCGTACACCACCAGCTTTCCAGGATGATGTCATGAACGCCTATTCCTTCGGCAACAACGCGCTTAGGCGTTTCAACGAAACCATCAAGGATGCCATTGACCCGAACGGTATCATTTCTCCAGGGAAATCGGGAATATGGCCCAAAAATATGAGGGGGGCTTAATAATGGTCCATCGTATTGCTGGCATCTTGGTTTCGTTAAGTCTATTTGTTATGGGACAGGCGCTCGCTCAGGACGTCGAGAGGGGGCGGGAGGTCTTTCAATACTGGTGCGCCCCCTGTCACGACGATGGAGCAGCACGGCCGGGCACTGTGGCATTGCAGATTTTATATAACGGGGAAAAACCTGCACTGCTTGAGGAACGCACAGACCTCTTGCCTGAGTACACTAAAACAATTGTCCGCACTGGTATCTCGATTATGCCATTCTATCGAAAGACCGAAATCAGCGATGCGGACCTAGATGCTTTGGCTGCTTACTTAGCACCGTGATTTTTTAGCCGACACAGGAAAGCTCCGCTATTTGTGGTGATAAAAGTTTCGCAAGTGTTGCCCAGAACTAACAAAGGTCACGCAATGGGAACGGAAAAGTCAGCCCAGCACTGTTGGTGAAGGATACAGGGTATGACTGATAAGGCTAATCGATTTGTTTCGCCTGACAACCATTTGTTGCATCTGATAACCGAAATAAATCCATCGCTTTTTGATGAACATGACTTAAAAAAGGCGGGTCTCTGCCTTCTGGATTGGGCAGCTGTGGCGGTTGCTGGCTCTAGGGAGCCCTGTGCAAAAATCCTCTTGGATCATGCGCAACAGGAAGGAGGGGAAGCACAATCCACCCTGATTGGAACCGGTAGATGCGGCACAGCCCGCCAGGCTGCACTGTTTAATGGAACTGCTGCGCACGCCCATGATTTTGATGACACCTATCCGGCTATCCCAGCACACACGACCGTACCGGTTGCCAGTGCAGTCTGGGCTGCGGCTGAAAGAGATGGGCGTACGGGCCTAGAAATCATCACCTCTGTGATCACCGGCATAGAAGTGATGTGCCGACTCGGGCTGGCATTATGTCCCGATCACTACAGGCGGGGCTGGCATGCTTCTGCAACTTTAGGCGCTATCGGTGCCAGTGCAGCGTGCGCGAAACTTCATGGTCTTAAAGGCAAAACGATAATGGACGCCTTGGAGCTGGCAGCATGCCGGGCTGCTGGAACTAAGGCAGCATTTGGTTCCATGGCAAAACCTCTGCAACTCGGACAAGCTGCAGCCCTGGGCCTTGAGTCAGCGGATTTAGCCCAGAGAGGATTTACTAGCTCAAAACGCGTACTCAATGCAGCAGATGGCTTTTACGCATTACATTCGAATGACTTCAGCGATGCTCCGCTTAAGAAACCTCTAGGGGAAGAATTTCATATCCATGGCAATCATTTTAAGTACCATGCTTCTTGTTTTTTGACCCACGGTGCAATTGAAGCTGCAAAAACCTTTTTTGCTGATAATGATGATCATTTACCAGCTTCTATAAAGCAGGTACACGTGTGTGGACACCCAGAGCTTCTTAAAGTTTGCGACAACCCTGAACCCCAGACCGGCCTAGCCGCCAAATTCAGCGTGCAATTTTGCGTTGCACTGGCGCTAACTGGAAAAGACACATCGGCCCTGACCACATTTGAGGAACACCTGACCCGAGATAGCGCATTACGTAAGCTCATGAATAAGATAACACTGGAAGCGTCTGCAAACCTCAATCATGAGGAAGCGGAAGTCATCTTCTCCCTTAAGGATGAAAGCACCATAAAGATTTTTGGGAAACCGACCAGCTCGGCCAAACCCGACGAGGAAAGACCGGCAATCGAAGCCAAAGCACAAAATCTCTGTGAGCCAGTCGTTGGAAAAGATGGTACATCTAAACTCATACAGTTATTTAGTGCCTTGCAAACGTTAGATCGCATCCCTGATTACAGTGGTTTGTCAAAAAGGTGAGTGCTTGACTGATAACAAAATACCGCCGGCTAACTCCTGGGGCGTATTGAATGGGGTCCGAGTGATTGATCTGACGCAGATACTCGCAGGGCCCTTCTGCACGGCAATGTTGGCCGATCAGGGTGCTGATGTAATCAAAATAGAACCAATTTCAGGCGACCTTACTCGAACATTTGGACCCCACACTGAAAAAAATGAGGACCAGGAGTATGGGGGATATTTTGCAAGTGTTAATCGAAACAAGCGCGGCTTAGCGCTAGATCTCAAAAACCCCCAGGGAAAAGAAATCATTTTCCGATTGATCGAAAACGCGGATGTGCTAGTGGAAAATTTCCGGGCCGGTGTAATGGATCGGCTCGGCCTTTCCTATGAAACTCTGCATAAAAAAAACCCCAAATTGGTTTATGCCACAGTACGCGGATTTGGAGATCCGCGTACAGGAAAAAGTCCCTACGTCGCATGGCCCGCGTTTGATATCGTGGCTCAAGCCATGGGTGGAATTATGGGTATTACTGGGTCCCATCAGAATGATCCTACTAAGGTGGGACCGGGAGTAGGCGATTTGATTCCCGCCATGATGCTGGCATTTGGCATCGTAGCCGCCCTACGGCATGCTGAGCGAACCGGTCAGGGCCAATTTGTTGATGTTGCAATGCTAGATGGTGTGCTAGCGGCCTGCGAACGAATCATCTATCAACACTCAGTAACAGGACAAACTCCCGCTCCCGAAGGAAACCGACATCCTTTGATCTGTCCGTTTGGGATGGCGAAGACTAAGGACGGCTGGATCACGCTGGCTGCGCAATCGGCTGAGGAATGGAGATGCTTATGTGAGCTGATTGGGCGGACAGAACTAGTGCACGACCAACGCTTCATCGATAACAAAGCTCGTATCGCGCACCAAGATTATATCTATGAACAAATCGAAGCCTTCACGTCCCAGAAAACAAGAAAACAGTTGGTCGCGTTGTTTGGTGGAAAAATCCCATTCGGCCCTGTTTATGACATCAACGACATCCTAGAAGATGATCATTACAGGGCAAGAGAGATGATCATATCTGTTGATCGACCCCACTCTTCCGGGTCATACCAAATCGCTGGTGTTCCAGTACGCATGACTGAAACACCTGGGGGTATTTACCGACGCGCGCCCCTCCTCGGGGAACACACCGACGAAATTTTGAACAAACTTGGTCTTTCCCAGCAACAAATCAAAATCTGGCGTGATAATGGTGTCATTAAGTAGGCTAACTATGCAATCCGCGCCGTACTTCGCTCCAGAAAATTAGGCACCAGTAGTCCCAAAAAAATGCCGGCGCACCAAAAAACATGCGAGCAAAGGCGGTACAGCCATCTGTAAATGGATTATCTCGGCCCCCATGCTGGGTGCAGCCAACTCTGCCATAAAAGGTGTTCCCACCCAAAACGGCGCGTAAAAACCAAGCATGAGAACAAGCATCACCCACCAAGTAATCGGATTGCGAAATCTGGGAGTCGCAAAAAGTATGATCAAAATTGCAGCCATGACACCAAAATCGCTGAAGACCTCCCTAAAATAGTGGTGCCAGCTGTGCGTCTGAGCCAACCGCGAATCGGGAGTGAGGATCATCGATTCATCTCCAATGTGGCCAATGGTGGACCCGATACTGCGCATCCCCAGAATGAACCCCAGAATGACCAGTGCACGAGCCAACCAAAGATTCGTCAAATACTTCAACATTCCAATTTACCTCTCAACGCTCAATCCTCACGGAGCATAATCAACTGGACCCCTAGGCGGCAACAAAATCAAAAATTGGTAAAAGCCTCAAGAGAGCTAGCAAAAGCTTCGCAGTCAGGGGGGTACGCTGCACTCCACAGCTTTGAGATATTGGACCAAGACGCGACTGGCCGGGCGTTGCGCTTGTAGTGTGGCACTTCCAGCTGAACTAGAGAATCGACACGGGCTGCCTCAAGTTGCCAATTGCTCGAGAGTACATCGCCAGAGAATCCGTAACGCAAATCCGTTATAAACACAGTGCTCTCATCGTGATAGGCAGCTGTCAATCCCCCGGCAAACCACTCGAAGATGCGGCCCTCCCGGGTATTGCGAAGCACTTCTGCCACAGGACTGTAGTCCCGTTCATTTCTCGACCAATTGACTGAACATGGCTGCGCCATGGACACAAACCCGACCCAGTCCTCTTTTTCAGTACGTACTACGAGACGGCGCAAATGTAACTGGAGCAAAGTGGGAAAAGCATACACCTCAGTAGCTACAATCCCTCTCGATAACAGGTCTTGCTGGGCCCACTTCTCCGCATCGTGGTTGATTTTAAATCCGTACAACAAATAAACACATGACAAAGAAATAAAAAAGAACGTGGCTAAACGTGCCCGATCTAACACCGACACCCCGGCTATCAACAAACCCACAATTAGTAGGGACGTATAAATTGGCTCGATAATAGGAAGTGCTGGAAAAGCGAACCGATGCTGTGAGAGAGGACTAAGAAGCTGCGTACCGTAATGTGTGCAGAAATCCAGTATAGGATGTGACCACAACGCCGCTGTAATCAACACAATCCACGGCCAAGGACTGGTCTTGGGGCCATCTCGTGCCCAGCTCCATAGAGCTAAGCCCCATATCGGACCAACGACCGGCGCAAACAACAAAGAATGAGTAATGCCCCGGTGGTGCAATAAACGCAACAGGGGATCATCCGTGATTGCGTTCACAACTAAACCATCGATATCGGGAAACATGCCAGCAAAGGCGCCCCAAAACACGGTTTGGCCGTAGCCGAGAGTCCTGCTTGTGCATGAGTGACCAACCGCAGCACCGAGTGCAGCTTGCGTAAGCGGATCCACCAACTAGATCCTTTTCAGCCTACCCATCAACCAAAAAATGGACACACTAGTGCGTCTGGAGTTGTGCGAATCCCTGTCCAGCCTGTGCTTTACTGAGCCCCAGCAAAGAACGCTCTCGGCCGACAAATCCTGCCAGTGCACGTTCGTAGTTTCTGGCCGCGAGTTCAGGATCGCCCAAAGCCAGGTATGTATCTGCCAACAGCTCCGCTGAAGGCTGCACCGGTATTGCAGGACCATAGTCGGGAGAAAGTCCATCTTCCAACTCCGCCGCCCCTTCCAGTAGAACGAGCGCCTGATCAGTATTGCCTTCAATCATCTCAATCTGAGCCTGTAATGACATGCGCAAAAGTCTTGGGGTTATCGCGCGCCGTTCCCGGCTCTGAACTGTCTCCTCACCACCGATATCTGCTAACGCCTGTAGAGCCGCCTCCATATCAGCCCGATGGAGGGCCACAATTCCACGAACATACTGATCCGTAGCCACAAAGAAAGGGGCCAAACCCTCATAATCCACCTCAACTTGGGCAAAGTGACCGGAAAGCTCCTGTGTATCAATCACATAGGAAGCGCGTGCTGAGATAAAATTCTGGCGATGCTGGGAACTTCCAAATCTTTCAACCTGATCTTCAATGATGGCTAGTTTTTCACGTGCCTCACCGCGCTTACCTTCCTGAGTCAGGCTATAAATCAACCAGGTTAAAGCGTGATAGCCCTGCCGAGGAATCGGGTCATCTTGGCCAGACCTGCGGGCCATGGCTTCCTCAAAAGAACGGGCATTTCGTTCTGAGCCCTTCTCCCACATCCCAAGTGCAAAATAAATATGAGAGCCCATGTGAAGCGCATGAACTGCCGAGGGAGCCACCACCGCGTAAGCATCAGCCGCCCTCAAACCTAATGGTGCGTGGACCGGATCGTCAAAACTATGAATGCTGTAATGCAACGCACCCGGATGCCTGGGATTCCTATCTAAAATTTCCTCTGTGATGGCCCCAGCTTTCATGTACAGGGAGAAATCACGCCCCCCGTGGCTAATGGTCAACAAGGAAAGAGCGTGTAACGCAGCAGCATCAATATCATCCGGGTATTGCCTGTAAATTTCTTCTAACGCAGATGAATATGCAATCTCCCGTTCCTCCTGACTGCCCTCACCAAATAAAATATTAACGGATCGCAGGTAGGCTTTTTCGCGCTCTGTGGGTGCCGTGGCTACCCGTTGTTCGGGAGTGGGCCTTAATTTAGCCAATGCTGACCTAGATGCCTCCGTATCAAACTGGCTCCACAACGGATGTTCGTAAGTCAGTGCTTCTCCCCAATAGGCCATGATGAATTGGGGGTCAATCCCTTGAACCTCCAGAAATGTCTCGCGAGCATCTTCGTATTCGAAATTATGTAACTGCAGAAGCCCTTTCAGGAAAAGCTGATGTCCTTCTTGTGAGCCAGAAGCTTGGAATTCAGTGTGGCCATATTCTTCCTCAGCTAGCAGCGGCCCAAAAAAAAGTATGCTTCCGAAAATAAGCGTAATCAGTGATATCAAAATCTTCACGGCACCCCTCCTCGAAGTAAAGATCTCATTGGAATTATTGATCAATCATAAAATAGCACCCAGCTACACGCAAAAGAAACATTTCTTTTTTAAATAGCCTCGGTCGCTAAAGCACGTCAAACGAGTTTCCTCAGAGCCTCATCGATAACAAATAGATCGGTAAGTAGAGCACGCACGTGAATAGAGACATTTAGATTATCAATCAGTAGAGAACTGATGCCAGGCTGAATAAGCACTAACTGGATTGCCCCCCGAGTCTTTTCCCCGTCCGCTGTTAGAGCATCCAAAAAAGCCCGTGACGCTTCTACCAATTCACCGCCATGTTGGGCAACTGTTGATAAAGCTACTTCACCAAGACCGTCCAGCGCCTTGTTCATCTCCTGCAGATACCCCCGAATCTCTGAACCAGCCGCCCCATCCCCTTCATCGCTATCACGCCCCTGAGCTGCGTAAGCCAACATGTATTCGTAACCCTTTTCGATTGCATCTATCCGTTGCCTGAAGTCTTCTTTAGTTTCTATATTCATTGATTAAACCTTATCCGATATCTTCCAACGCCGAGGATCGTGGTGTTCAAGATATTCTTTACGCGTAATCCAGCCCAGTAACATGGAACGCAAAAAAAAGAGCTTTTCTGAGCGGACCGAAAAATATATATGGACCATAACTAATGTGATTAAACACATCGCAGTCAAATCATGTACCACATAAATAAAACCCCAACTAGATTCCTCAAGCAAATATGGATTCCGCTCCCACCATGGTGTATCAATCTTTACAAGCATAAGAAGACCTGTCGCTACCACCAACAGAACCACCAAAGTCATCACATGATGAATTAATTTTTGTGCTAAGGAATATTTTCCAGGCTTCCCGGGTATGGCTGGAGACAAATGAAGATTCCAACGGGTGAGTTCTATCAAATTTCTTAAATCTTCCAAACTAATCCACATGGTCTTTAGGTCTTGAAAAAAAAGTGCGCGCACTATGTGAAACAAAACCGCCGCAGTTAAAATTAAACCGGAGATCCAGTGAGCCGTAACCCAGGGAAAATCTAACCCTAGGATAGGAAGGAACCCCGTACCCAGAAGAACAAGCACAGCACCAGCCATGGCCCAGTGAAAGACACGGTCAGCCAAAGTGTGTCTTAGAAGCTTGTCCTCCACCATGGCTCCCGAAGCAGCCCTCTTTGGAGTCCATTGAATCACAGAGCTAACGCTTTATCAGCTTAGGCGCCAAAAAGAACCTATACAGCGCGTGAACAACTATGCAAGCAAGACCTAGGCCAAAAAAAATACCAATAAGGTCCCAAGACATACCCTGCAGCACCTCCTGCCCCCATACATTACGAGTAAGCCGAAAAAACTCCATCGGTAACCTCAGGCATCCCTAATCGCGCGGGTTACGAGGTTCTGCAGCAATGGAATCTTGAAA
>CAJWKT010000054.1 GCA_913041665.1 uncultured Gammaproteobacteria bacterium
TCATCCGGCAGATTGTGACTGCGGACGTTGCTGCATTGAAAAACGGTGGTCGTGTCCAAACACGATTTCCGCCTGAACCCAACGGCTATCTTCATATTGGGCACGCGAAGGCGGTCTGCCTATCATTCGATATTGCCGCAGAGTTCAATGGCAAATGCTATTTGCGCTTCGATGATACTAATCCAGAGAAAGAGGATTCTGAGTTCATTGAAGCAATTCGTAAGGATGTAAGCTGGTTAGGATATGACTGGGCTGCACTGACCTATGCGTCTGATTATTTCCAGCAGATCCATGAATTTGCTGTCCAACTTATAAAGCAGGGAAAGGCATACGTTGATGACTCGTCAGCCGAACAGATTCGCGTACATCGTGGAACCCTTACCAGGCCAGGTACAGAAAGCCCCAATCGAATGCGTTCTATAGAAAACAATCTAATGCTTTTTGAGGCTATGCGTAAGGGTAAGTTTGATGAAGGGCACTGCGTATTGCGAGCGAAAATTGATATGGCTTCGCCTAATATGAATTTGCGGGATCCTACGTTGTATCGTATACGAAAAGTATCTCACCAAAAAACAGGCGAACAGTGGTGCATATACCCGATGTATGATTTTGCTCATACTCTCTCTGATGTACTAGAAGGAACCACTCATTCTCTATGTAGTTTAGAGTTCGAGGATCATCGCCCGCTCTATGAATGGTTTGTCGCTCAATGTTCTGTTACCAATCAGCCCCAGCAGATCGAGTTTTCTCGGTTGAATCTTATGTTCACCATCATGAGTAAACGCCGGCTTAAAAATCTTGTGGATGAAGGACATGTTGAAGGCTGGGATGATCCGCGTATGCCGACGCTCTCCGGCATGCGGAGGCGAGGCTATCCACCCTCTGCAATTAGAGATTTTTCAAGACGTATCGGGATTACGAAGAAGAAAAACGTTATTCAGATGGGTTCTCTAGAGTTTTGTGTACGCGAGAAACTTAACGAAAATTCACAGCGTCGTTTCGCCGTGCTTAATCCTTTGAAATTAATTATCGAGAACTACGCTGAAGGCGAAGAGGAATTACTAGATGCTGCTAATCACCCTAATCGTTCGGAGCTTGGTTCTCGCAAGGTTCCCTTCAGTCGGGAAATCTATATAGAGCAGGATGATTTTATGGAAGATCCTCCCGGGAAGTTTTATCGCTTGAGGCCGGGTGGTGAGGTTCGACTGCGTTATGCATACATTATCCGGTGCGAAGAAATCATAAGGGACTCTTCCGGCGACATTGTTACTCTTCGGTGCACTTATGATCCGGATACAAAAAGTGGGGATGGTATCAATCAAAGAAAGATCAAAGGGACAATTCACTGGGTATCAGCTAGACATGCAGAGCGCCTTGAGGTTCGTTTATATGACCGCCTCTTTTTGAGCCCTAACCCAGACCAGGGGGATGTTTCGTTTGTGGATAGCTTAAACTCTCGTTCTGTGGAGGTGGTCAAGGAGGCCGCTTTGGAGCAGGGTCTTTCAGAAGCAAATATCGGTGATACTTTTCAATTTGAGAGACTAGGTTATTTTTGTGTGGACACCGTCTATTCTGAGCCGGGCCAGCCTGTATTCAACCGTACTGTGACGCTTCGTGATAGTTGGGCTAAAATCGAAAAACAAGCGCTTGCTTCTGTCTCAAACAGGTGAGATCAGTGAGCAACAGCAGAATTGATATCCTCGCGTCTTTTTTTGCGCAGCATTTTTTTTGTTAATCGACCCTCAAGCCATTTTCTGAGCCACGGTTTTATGGGGCTATAAGCGTGTATCGTATTAAGTGAATATTCCGTTTCACCCATAATTGCATCCGCAGCTAGGCGGGCGCTTTGAACTGCTGGTCCAATTCCTTCTCCTAGGTCAAGGGTCGCCAAGCCCGCAGCATCCCCAATGATGAAAGCATTATCAGAACGCAGGGTGTCTATGTTGCTACGCATGAAATAGCTATATCCGTGGGCATCTCCTGACCTCCAGTCCGTAACCATAGAAAGATTTTCCAGTTTATGAACTAATTGTTTCCAGTGTTTTTTTATATCATCTTCATTGGATTTTATTTTGTCAGAAAACCCACCAACACCACAATTTAAGTATCCATTTTTTTTGGGGACATACCATGAATAGCCTGGAAGATTATTTTCAATGAACCAAAGATGACACCGTGGGTCGCTCCATTCGTACGGGAATTCAAGTTCGTAAGCAACAATCTGTCTTTCTTTGGCACGAGGATTAAGGGCTCGAAAAAAAGTGCGATAAACTGGGCAGCGCGTACCTCCAGCGCCAATAAGAAAATCTCCGCTGAATCTATCATCAACAAGATACTTCCCATTTTGTCTTTGAATATTTTTTACATTATGGTTAAAGATATCCGCGCCACAGCGGTTAAGAAGAAAGTTATCAAACTCAAATCTTCGGATTGAATGTTGTGTGGTCTTAACATTAAACGTTAGTCCCTTTATGTGAATTCTAAGTTTCTCAAAAGTGTTTAGTCGATACGGGTAGTGTTTAGGTTCTATATCTAAGTCATCCAGCACTTCTGGAGTCACCCAGCCGGCACACAGTTTAAGTCGTGGAAACTCCGCTAGATCCAGTACGGCGGTTTTCATGCCAGAAGCCGTCAATTGGGCCGCGCATGCAGAGCCTGCCGGCCCACCCCCTACGATAATGACATCATAGTGGCGCATAGATTTTGATTAACTTTCTATCCATGACTATTGGGGATTGGGGTAGATTCTTGCTCGCGTAGATGGTATTTCATTAAAACTCGAACGCGTGAACAAAATTTGAAAAAGTTGCAGAGACCCAACTTTAAAAGCCCCCCTAGAGCCAGCAAGATAAAGACGCCAGGTCCGGGCAAAAGTGTCATCGAACATGCGTCGGACTTCATCCATATTTTCCTCGTAGCGATCCAGCCATCCTTTCAGGGTCTTTGCATAGTGGAGGCGAAGGTTTTCAATATCCAAAACCGAAAGATCACTATTTTCGAAAAGACTCGTCATTTCTTTTAATGTTGGAGGGTAAGCACCTGGAAAAATACGTTTGGCTATCCAGGGATTAAATGGAATTTTTTTGTCACGCCCGATGCTGTGAACCAGGCCTCTACCAGTCTGCTTGAGTGACCGCTTTATTATTTTTCCAAGTTCTTGGTAGTTCGCCCGTCCCACATGTTCGAGCATTCCAATCGAAACGAAAACATCGTATTGTCCAGCAACATTACGATAATCATCTTCAACAAATTCCACCCGATCGCTTAAGTTCTTTTGTTTTGCCCACTCACGGGCATGAAGAATTTGCTCATGAGAAATGTTAAATGCACGTACTTTTACACCGTAATGTTGTGCCATGAACAGCGCAAAACCGCCCCAACCACAACCCGCTTCTACCACCGTATCATCTGGTTTCAGCCAGAGCTTCCTGCAAACATGATGCATTTTTTCCTGTTGCGCAGTTTCTAGATCCATGGAATCGTTTGGATAGTAGGCACAGGTATATTGCATTGCCTTTTCGTCGAGCCAAAGTTTGTAGAAGTCATTACCAATATCATAATGATGGTGGATATTGCGACGGGATTGCGCCAAATCTGGCGCCGCAAATCTGCGTAAGCGCCTAATTAGTCTAGCGAATGTTGTAGTGTCTTTAACGTAGCTGTAGGCACTTTCCACTAGTTCGTCAAAGTTCCCAAAAAATTCAATTCGTCCCGAGCTATAGAGATCGCCGAACTCTAACTCTGGGTTGAAAATCAGTCTAATTAACGCACCGCGATCATGGATTCTCACCGTAGGGACATTGTCGGATATAGTGGATTGATCCCACAGTTGAATGCGTAAAGGAATACTAACCAGACGTTTTTCAATTTGGCTCAGAAGCCATCTATCCAATGTAGTTAGGCTATTTCTGCGTGTTGCGCTCAGCTTGCGGCGTTGATCGACTCTATTTCGCGGTACGCTAAGTGGCTCTGGCTCTGGCTCTGGCTCTGGCTCTGGCTCTGGGGTATTCCTGCTCATTTTCCCTTTCTTTTTCCTAAAAACTCTCGCATTTTAACATCACATTAATATAACAATAATTTTTTGATTAAGCAGACGATCTCTGCTAATCAGTTAAGTGGTTTGCTCCACATTTGGATATTGTCGCTTACTCTGGTTTTCTGAAGTAGGTGGCACGTTCCAGTTTCGGGCCCAATAGATAAAGGGCGTGTCGAAGGCAGCAATAAAAATCTTGAAACCGTACTTGACTAACCCAAGTTCAATGGCAGTTGTTAGATCTACTATGCCCCACCAAACTACTAATGAGTAGATGGTTGTGTCTAATGCCTGAGAGGTCATTGTCGATAGATTGTTCCGAATCCAAAGATGTCGTCCGTCGGTATATGATTTTATTTTGTGGAACAGCCAGACATCAAAGCTCTGACTAATAAGGTAGGCAAGCAATGAACCGGCAACAAAGCGTGGCGTAAAGTCGAGAATGCTCTCGAATGCCTGGTGAATCTCTAAAGAGAACTCAGCGGTATTCGGTTGAGTAGATGGTAGATAGAGCAAGCTCATGCTCATCATCAGGACCGCAATTACACTAACACCGAACCCCATTAATACTGCTTTTCCTGCGACTTGGCGCCCATATTTTTCACTAAGTAAATCGGTGGCAAAGAAAATGGTGGAATAAAAAATTACACCTAAGCTAGTTTCCATACCAAAAATTTCAGTGAGTTTTGGCCCCTGCAAATTCGCAAGTAATATTGCTAGTACTATAGCAGCGGTAAGCCCAATACGACCAAATACTCGGTACATTACAAGGGTCAGAGAGAGATCCAAAATGAGCGTTGTTAGCCAGAGTGCATTCTGATTAATATAAAAGAAGTCGACGATTGATTGCGGAATCATAGTATTAAGCAGCTGTTAGGCCCCAATGGTCCTGAGGTAGTCTTCATTACGACATCCAAAAAAATCGTGTAAAGACTCTCCAGTCCTGGTAATTGACCTTGTGCACATGTTTTAACTTACAGTAGTACCTGCCTGCGTAGACACACGTGGCGCAACGCTGAAAACTTAGGGAGTCATTGATTATGTGCTATATCTCAGTGGAGACATGTCTATATACGTTAGTATACCAATGCTAGCATTGTGTGCCTTAAGGTGTTGCAGTTATAGCTGGGCAGAACAAAGGGGATTTGATGCCAAGTAGAGTTGCAGAGTGGCGAGCCGCGAGTGTAGTGAAGGATACCTGGAAGAGACCGCTGCGCGATTTACGGATCTCTGTCGTGGATCGCTGCAATTTCCGGTGTCCTTACTGTATGCCTGCAGAAATTTACGGCTCTGATTACGCATTTCTTTCCAGGCAACAATGGTTGACTCCCGGCGAATTGAGGCGTATCGCAGGCCTTTTCATGCAGCTAGGGGTCAACAAGCTTCGCCTGACTGGCGGGGAACCGTTACTGCGGCGTGACATTGCTGAGATCGTTGCTACTCTCTCTGATTTACCGGGATTAAAGGATCTTGCCCTGACCACGAATGGAACTCTTCTTGCGGGCTACGTTTCTGAATTGAAGGCTGCTGGATTAAGGCGCATCACAGTTAGCTTGGATAGCCTCGACCCGATTGTCTTCCGAGAGATGAGCGGTGAACGCGGCGAATTGGAAACCGTACTTGAAGGGATTGAGGCGGCACAGAACGTGGGGCTAGACCCGATCAAGGTTAACGTGGTTGTCCAAAAGGGTAAGAGCGACCGAACTATCCTTGATCTTTTGGAGTATTTTCGCGGTACATCTGTGATAGTGCGCTTTATCGAATATATGGATGTGGGCACGCTGAACGGTTGGCGCCTTGATGAGGTTGTGCCTTCGAAGACTGTTCTTGATTTGATCAGTGCTCGTTGGCCACTGAGATCCTTAGAACCCAATTATCGCGGTGAGGTGGCTAGGCGCTATGCCTTTGAGGATGGGAAGGGGGAAATTGGTTTTATTTCTTCGGTAAGCGAGCCGTTCTGCGGTGACTGCCATCGTGCTCGCCTTTCAGCTGACGGCACTATGTACACATGTTTGTTTGCAACAGAAGGCATTAACCTTCGTGAACCGTTGCGAGCTGGGGCAAGTGATGCCGATCTAGTCGGGTTGTTGCAAAATATTTGGCGACAACGCGGAGACAGATACAGTGAACTTAGAGAGAGAAAAATGAATGAAAAGAAAGAATCCCGAATAGAAATGTACAGGATGGGTGGCTAATGCTTAGTCATGTAGATAAGGAAAATCTTCCAACGATGGTAGATGTAAGTGACAAAGCAGTAACAAAGCGAACAGCTGTTGCCCGAGCGACAGTGGTTTTTCCCGACGAATTTTCTAGAGACCATCTAGCTGACTACCAGGAGACGTTTCATACAAAGAAGGGTCCCGTACTAGATACGGCAATCATTGCAGGAGTTCAAGCCGCTAAACAAACGCATCATCTTTTTCCTTTTTGTCACCCCATTCCATTGGAAGATTGTAGAGTTTCTTTTGAGTGGGCTGAGGAAGATAAACTCACAATCGATTGCTCAGTTCGAGCCACACACAAAACAGGGGTTGAGATGGAAGCACTTACGGGTGCGACCGTGGCAGCGTTGACTGTCTACGATATGTGTAAGGCGCTATCACATCGAATACGGATTAGTGATGTTAGGCTAATTTCTAAGACGGGCGGAAAACGGGATTTTAGGGAATAGTCAGCGGGATGATTGGTGTAACAGCCCAGTATTTTGCTTTATTTAGGGAGCTAGCCGACAAAGAAAGCGAGACGATTGACACCACCGCCGAAACTGCTGGCCAACTTTTCTTTGAGTTATCGCAGCGACATGGTTTTGTCGACCCAATGGAGCGCTGTAAAGTGGCGATCAACGACGAACTCGTGGATTGGGATTCTCCGCTCACCTCTGGTGATGTCGTTCTATTTTTTCCGCCAGTCGCAGCAGGCTGAGAATCCCAACCTATACTTTTCTGGGTGGAGTAATCGCCATTTTTTTCACAAGAATAATGCTTGCAGTGATCAGGTACCCCAAGCCTTGATTGAATTTTTGAGTTGGGTATAGCCTTCCAGAAACCCTGGTCGTTCCCCGGCGTACACATCATCAAAAGTTGTAAGCGCTTTATCTAGCCAGGTATGAAGTTCTTTGTTGTCAGGGTTGGCGTCTTTATAGGCATCACGTGTGAGGACGAAGTGGATGCGCGGGTCGTAGGGGCGTTTTGTTCCACCCATTGATTCATCACCATCAAGCAGCCTTAAGAGCATGGTATCCGCAGATCCAAGGGTCTGCTCATGGATTGGGGGCCCCTGTATGCGGTACATGACTGATGTCATATCGCGGCCGTTTCCTGTCGTGTAGCCCATGTCGCTCCAAAGATCCTCGACCTTCGTGTCTATGTAGGCATTGAGAATTTCACGAGTTGGCTGCTCTCGTTTTTCAGTGGCTTCAACCCAGTGACTAAGTACCATTTGTCCGAACATTCGCAGTGGTTCGGATACATCTGCAAGGAGATCAGTCAGTCGGTCACCGTCCAGATCCGTTGTGAGAATAATGACATCCCGTTTTTGAATAAGATCCCAGATCAGGATTCCGTAATTGGTGTCGGCAATGTGTTGTTCAATCTGCCCACCCCAGTTTTCCATTCCGTTCTTGAAGTCGTCGGGGAGTAAGTTGATAATTCGATCGACAAGCTCCCGATGTTCCACGTAGCCGTCCACAGCGTACTTGCGCCCAACTTTGAATTGCGTACCCTCCAGCATCCAAGAAAGTAACCCTGCATTGATCCCGTCCTCCTGTGCCTGAGTTGGTTTGAAGGCAACGCGACCGAGATTGCCGGTTTCATGCACCATTTTCAAAAAACGACGATTGGCATAGGCCATCTGCACGCCTGGTGTATTCATTTCGCTGTGAATAATGCCGGTTTCTGAATTCACATCGAAGACGGATTTGTCTTGGGAATACGGAAGGCATGGCATGCAGCGCACGACGGTTATTGGCCCGTAGGGACGCACGTTGCAATAGACACCCGCCTGGGTTCTAAGTGGCGCATTACCTGATTTCCCCATCACTACCACTTTGTTGCCGCTGGCATCGTTAACGTATGCATCGCCGGCAGTCGACCACTTGATGGAGATACAAGGCATATTACCGAACCAACCGAGGGGGGCGAGCGCCATATCGTGGCGGTATTGGGCCCACATGGGAACCGCATAATAAGGTAAGCCAAGAATGTCGATAGCAGCTATAGTTCCGAGGAGTGCGTACGCATCCGTGAGCGAGTGCGCGATCGGGCTGATTGTCCCGTCATGATGCCCCCCCTGCCAGATTACTGCATCCGGGTAACCTGTCGGTCGAATGTCCGAGGACTCGAACAGACCTTGCAGGAGACTGAGCAAGTCGCCACCTCTAGCCTCAGTCTGGGCAATCTTCATCAGCTCAAGCATTCTTTGATTTCTCCAAGAAAAAGCGGCGTTTCCCCTGATTTTCGCACAGGGTCATCCGTGGAAGGACAGGCATTATAGCGAGTTCATTAGGTTGAATCTGCGTGGCTAGAGCGAGCTACTGGCTCAAGAGTGATTATTGGGCGATCACCGCGCCGAGAGTAAACATGCTCTTTAGTCATTTCCTTCAAAGCTTGATTTCTTTGCTTTGCTGTCTCATACCAGTGAAATCGCTCCCAATCAGCCCCAAGCAAGCGATTAAAGGGGTCGCTACTGTCTAGGCTGACCCGTATCCCAAACAACCTTTCCCCATCCAGCGCGTAATTCAGATTGTGGTCGTGGCAAATTTTCATGCGACGAATTGTAAAGGAATGCTGCAAGTCAGCCGTGTTTGAGTGGGGCCTTTTGAGACTACGCAGAGCCTATCCCAGTGCAGTTTTTGGATTGATAGCTCCACTTCATCCGCCCTGTTTAGTTTTAATGTGCACATCTTGTTGCGGAAATGGTATTTTTATTTTCTCGCGTGTGAATGCTTTATAAATGCCACAATTCAGTTCATGTTCCAATCGTCCTTTGTGCACTGGCTGCTCGACCCATGCTAAAAGTTCAAAATCAATGCTAGAGGCACCAAAAGCTCGAAATCTCACCCGGGGCTCCGGTTTTTTACAGACCTCCGGGTGCTGTTTGGCCGATTCAATTAAGACTGTTTCCACTTGGTCCACATCACTTCCGTAGGCGACACCGACCTTGATTCGTATACGAAATTTTTCATACGGACCACCACTTTCATTGGTAATTTTAGCGTTACCCATAACGCTGTTGGGGATACTGATTTCCACGTCATCTCTAGTCAACATACGCGTGCTACGCAGTCCTATATGAGTTACCTGCCCGCGTTCACCGGAATCCAAGTTAATATAATCACCCACCAGATATGGACGGTCTGCCAGAATAGACATGCCACCAAAGATATTGGAAAGTGCATCCCTTGCCGCGAAACTGAGCGCAAGACCGACAATTCCGGCAGAAGCTACCAAGGCACTGACATCAATACCCCAAGCCAGAAAGATGAAGTAGATCGCCCCCAAGAATAGAATGATTTTGGCCGTGTTATCAAACAAGGGTAGCGTTGAGGGCTGAACAAATTCGTAGCTCCCTCTGAGCTTACTAACGGTGCCAAGCGCCAGGCTTGCGAGACGAATCAGAAATCCCAGCCACACGATCGTTGCTATGGTTCCAAGGCTTGCTAAAGTGATGTGCGTGAGGGCAGCTGGCAATGCCAGCAATTGTGTGGCCATAACCAGGCCGATAAAGAAGATGCTTAAGAAAAGAGGGCGCCGAAGGCCTTCAACCAACTGATCGTCGATATTGGTTTTTGTGCTACGCACCATTTGGGCCGCTGTAGCGACTACAAATCTCTCGATTACCCAAGCTAGAACCAAAGAGAGTCCTACAATGAATAGTGCTTGTAACCAGGCTGGCATTCGGTCAAGCCAAGGAAGAATGAAACCGGAGAGACGTTGCAGCTGATCATCCATGGCTAGTCCTCCTGCCAGGCAGTTTCATTGACGCAGGCTGTAAAAAACATCCACGATTTTTCCTGAACCGTGAAACAAGAATCTCGCTGGGAAGCAACAAACCAATAATCTTCCTGCTTTTATCCACTGATAATCCCCATCATAGTATTTGTTTAATGTTACCCCATGACATTAGTGGCGGCTCAGCTAAAGGGCGAAATCTGATCGGCTGGGAGGTGGCGGCAATTTCTCAGCGCGCGGGCCACCCAGCAATTTTTAAATCATTCATGCAAAAAATAGAAAAAACAGCTATCTAATAAAAGCTTATGTTGCTTTAGGCAGGGGAGCCGATTAAAATTTGGCCCTACCAATTAGGTAAGACCAATTTGGTCCTACAACGCTAGGTTGAGGTTGGCATTGAGCATATCCAGAACAGAGGAAGTAACCTTAATACTCCAGGACGAAATACTCCGGGGGCAGTATCGGCCTGGCGAACGCCTGCCGTCAGAGCGCGATGTGGCTACCCGTTTTGAAACTAGCCGCGGAACAGTCCGCGAAGCATTTAAAAGATTAGATCAGCTCGGTATCGCATCGGTGCAGCCGGGTGGTGCCCGTGTAGTTGCCGTGGAGGAGTGCACATTAGACGTTTTAGGGCCGTTGTTGGATTTGAATCAGTTACCTGATCCGGTGCTGGTTGAAGAGGTAATGGAATTGCTCGGCCTGCTTGCTGGTTTTGCTGCTCGATCCTTCCTTCAAAGAGCTAGTGAGACTGAAATTACCGAAGCAAAGACGGTTTTGATGGCACTTCAGACGGCAAGGCAGGAAGAACAAGGCCAGACTTTTCGGAAGCTTTTGAGGCTGTTCGTCATAGGTTCGGATCGGTTAGTTTTGCGATTGATTACCAATGGACTGAGGATGCAAATGTTACCGCGGATTGAGGCTACGGGGCTTGTACCTGCCCTTGATCTCCAGCTGGTTTCAAAAATCGCTGGCGGCATGCAGGGTGCCTTGGATCGAGAAGATCTGGAAGACCTCAGTGAAGGCATACAAAAACTAGTAGATGTCTTTAGGGGTAGTCTTATTCAGTTCCTCAGCGAGGCCAACAGCCAAGGCGACAGAGGATTAGCGTGAAGGCTAAAGTTGTTGTCCCTGTCGTTATTCTGGCAGTCGCTTTTTTGGGGGCAGCCACATTGCTGGCTACCAGTCAACGGTTACGGCCGACGCAGCCAGATCCTGTGCCGACAGCAGTTCGCGTGGTTCAGGTTCGCCCAGGTATGGCGCGCATGGTCGTGCATGCCCAAGGTTCGGTTGCACCAAGAACCGAGACGGATCTGGTTCCTGAGGTTTCTGGCACGGTTGTTTGGGTTTCCCCGAATCTGGTTTCAGGCGGATATTTTGAGCAGGAAGAGCTGCTTCTCAGAGTGGATGATCGTGACTACCAAAATTCAGTGGACCGAGCCGAGGCAAGCATCAGTCGGGCGGAGGCAGAGGACCAGCTAGCCCAATTCAATCTGACACGCTCGATCGAATTGGAATCAAAGAAACTTATCAGCCAGTCAGACCTGGAGAATGCTATTAGGACAGCAAATGTAATCAAGGCGACACTGAGGGATGCGCGCGTGGTTTTAGAGCAGGCAGAACGGGATCTAACGCGCACACAGATCCGGGCTCCCTTTACAGGGCTTGTAAGAAATGAGCGCGTAGATGTGGGGCAGTTTGTGAGTCGTGGTGCATCAGTTGCGAGTATCTATGGGTCAGATTATGTGGAAGTCCGCCTTCCTATTGCAGATAGACAGTTAGCATATTTCAGCGTGCCATTGACGCAACGAGGTGAGTTGGATGGGGATGCCCCTATGGTGACTCTTTCTGCCAGCTTTGCCGGGGCAGAGCAGCAATGGTTTGGTAGGATTGTTCGTACTGAAGCCGAAATAGATGCTGCTAGCCGTATGGTGCATGCAGTTGCGCGTATTCGAGCAGGTGAGGACGGGCACACAATGCCCCCGCCGGTGGGTTTATTCGTACAGGCAGAGATTGAGGGCCGCCTGGTAGAGAATGTCACCGTCTTGCCCCGTTCTGCGCTGCGCAATGATAGCCAAGTTCTTGTGATGGACGAAGATCGGCGGCTCCAGTATCGCACAGTCGAAATTCTGAGGATCTATCGTGACGAGGTTTATATCGTTGAGGGGCTGAGTAAGGGGGAGGTGGTATGTATCTCACCTCTGCAAACAGTAGTGAGCGGCATGTTGGTTAGCCCGGTCTATCCTGATATCTCAGAGTACTGAGACCTATGAAATCGATAATCGCTTGGTTTGTTGACAACCCGGTTGCGTCTAACTTGCTTATGTTAATTCTGGTTGGCGGCGGCTTGATGTCGCTGACACAACTCAACCAGGAGCAGTTTCCTGATGTGGAGTTGGGAATTGTACAGGTTAGCGTTCCTTATCTGGGAGCCGCGCCCGAGGAAGTAGAGGAAGGTGTTTGTTTCCGAATTGAGGAAGCATTGGAAAGCGCGGAAAGTGTTTTCAGAATGACGTCCAGAGCGAGAGAGGGAAATTGTACCGTTACCTTGGAAATTGAACTTGGGTCCGATATTGCCCAAGCGCTCAACGAAATAAAAAGCAAGGTGGACAGTATTAATACGTTTCCGGAAGAAACGGAGCGGCCGATTATTTCCGAATTAACGGTTCTGAATCAGGTGCTGCACATCGTTATTTCTGGAGAGGCCGATGAGCGCACTCTCAAACAGTTGGCAATGGATATGAGGGAGGGTCTTGTTGCCATAGACGGGATCTCCCAAGTAGCGGTGGAGTATGTGCGTCCGGACGAGATTTCAATCGAAGTATCAGAGCAAGCACTACGGCGCTACGGACTTACGTTGCAGGCAGTGGCGAATGCGGTGAGGAGTTCTTCGCTCGATCTACCAGGTGGCTCTATCAAGGCCGGGGGCGGCGAGATCTTGGTGCGAACAAAGGGGCAGGCGTATGAGGGTAGTGAATTTGAACGCATCGTTATTGTGAGCCGGGCAGATGGCACAGCGGTTACTCTCGGTGAAATTGCTCGGGTGGTTGACGGGTTTGAGGAAGGTGATCTTCGGGTGCGGTTGGACGGCCGGCCGGCTGCGGTGGTTAAGGTGTATCGAATTGCAAGTGAAGACAGTAGGGCTGTTTCGGAGAAGAGCAAAGTTTACCTTGAGGAGGCTCGGCGTCAGGTACCCGAGGGCATCGATTTGGCTGTTTGGCTAGATGAATCTGAGGATGTGAGCCAGGCGATCAACACGATGCTTGGTGTGGCCCTGGGGGGACTGGTACTCGTGTTATTAGCGCTTACCCTGCCCCTTCAATTTCGTTTGGCGATGTGGGTTGCTGCAGGTATTCCGATTGCGCTGCTCGGCGGGATCATGATGTTTGATTTCTTTGGGATCACGATGAGCCTACTTGCCACCACCGGATTTATGTTGGTACTCGGCATCGTCGTAGATGATGCCATTGTGGTAGGGGAGCGTGTATATGCGCACGAGCGCAGCGGGGAAGATCAACGCACCGCCGCGATTAATGGTACGCACGAAATGTTGGTTCCCGTGGTCTTCGGGGTCCTAACCAGTATGGCAGCCTTTATACCTCTCATCTTTACGCCAGGGCGCATGGGAGCGTTCTTTTCCATCATCGGCCAGATCGTCGTTATTTGCCTGATATTCAGCGTTATTGAGTGCTTATTGATTTTACCATCGCATCTTGCCCATCGAAAACGTGAGAATCTTCCCGGCAAGCAAAACCCTTTTGTTGAGAAATGGATCCGGTTTCAAGGCGGGCTGGGGGAAGGGTTAGAGCGTTTTGCCGAGCAGCGATATGGAGAGTTTTTGAAAAAAGTATTGGAATGGCGATATGTGGCATTGGCTACGGGGTTAGGTGTGGCAATATTAATGCTGGCGGTGCTTTTTAGCGGGCGTATTGATTTTCAGTTTATGCCCCCGATTGAGGGTAACCGCATATACGCGAGCCTTACTATGCCGGAGGGGATTCCTGTAGAGGAAACTGTGCGGGCTGCAGAACAAATTGAGCGGGCGGCATTGCGGCTTAAGGCGCAGCTAGACAGTGAGGATCCGGGTGAGTCAAGTGTCGTTACCCATATTCTCACCTCGATCGGTAGGGCCGCCGGGCGAAGTGGTGGAGGCCCAAGAGGGTCCTTTTTGGTGCCGGGAGTCAGTCATCTTGCCGAAGTGTCTATGGCTTTGGTCTCGGTCGCTGAGCGCGATATCAGTTCCTTAGAAGTCGCATCACGTTGGCGTGACCTTGCCGGTCAGGTAGCGGACGTAGTGGAACTCAAATATTCTGCGGTTGCATTCAATACTGGCGACGCGATCTCCATTAATCTCCGGGGCCGTGATGTGGGCGAATTGGGTGAAGCTGCTGCGAGAATTCGGGCTGAATTGAGCAGATTTGATGGCGTTGCGGATATCTCGGATTCGTTCCGCTCTGGCAAGCAGGAAGTGAAATTGTCATTACGCCCCGAAGCACGCCATCTGGGGCTCACCTTAAACGACTTGGCGCGCCAGGTCCGTCAGGCCTTTTATGGTGAAGAAGCTCAGAGGATCCAGCGCGGTACTGAGGATATCAGGGTTATGGTCCGTTATCCCGAACTTGAGAGAAGGTCTCTCGGGGACCTTGAGGATATGCGAATTCGGACTGCAGCTGGTTCCGAGGTACCTTTTTCGGCAGTAGCTGAAGTGGATTTCGGTACGGGTTTTTCGACCATAAGGCGTGTTGATCGGCAACGCGTGGTCACCGTAACCGCGGATGTTGATCGTGCTGTAACGACCCCCGGGCCGATCCTCGATTCTTTAGAAGCTGAGGCGTTGCCGTCTATTCTGTCAGACTATCGAGGAATGAGTTATTACTTGGGGGGAGAACAGGAGGAGGGCGCGGAGGCATTTTCAGGGACGCCCGAGGGTCATGTGTCCTAAGTGTGGGCGAGAGGAGGACGAATGGAGGCATTGGATGTTTCGGTGTCCAGCGCTGGAGGGCGTGAGGGTGGGGGCGGAGGCTGCCCTGTGTGCTAGTGTGGGGGGAGGTTGGCCGCGGGGCCTGAAGCAACAGCAGAGGGAGGTGTGTTTTATTTCCATAACTCTCACATTATACTGACGCTTCTTTTAATGTTCATGTGTCTTTTCCTTGACACAACTTCAACATCATCTTCATAGCTACTATGATGTGGGCTGATTATGGCAAGGACATACATTCCTGAAGTTAAAATATTAGGTGTAACTTCCAAACCATTACCTTCAACTGACTCATAGAGAAATTGCTCATCCGTGAGACCCCAAGCATATAGTTCTAAATTAATTTGATTACCA
>CAJWKT010000055.1 GCA_913041665.1 uncultured Gammaproteobacteria bacterium
AGGTTTTGCTGATACCGGCGATTATCATGCATCTCAAAAGCCGAGGACAGGCTGGAGGAATCGTAGAATGACAGAGCCGATCCTTGTTTATCGCCCGGACAAACTAGAGCATATTGCTCTGCTTAGCTGTGAGGTTAAATAGATGAAAAAACTTACCGTAATTCTTTTGCTATTTGTTCTGAGTTCTTGTTCCCAGGAAGAGCAGGCGCAGGCGCCCGGGACCGGGTTCGCGGCGGTCCCTGGCCTTAAGGGCGGGCAAGACGTGTTCGGCCCATACGATCCAGTGCAGGGATGGCCAAAGCCGCTGGCGGAGAGTCTTCCTGACCATGAGGGATGGACCTGGTCGCAGGCCACCGATATCTTCGTGGAGAGTCCCGACCGCATTCTTGTGGCTCAGAAGGGCGAGCTGCCTGTGCTTCCGGCGAGCATCCCCAGAACCTGGTTGCCTGAGATTGGGCCTGGCATCAAGTTCCCCGTGGGCGGCCGTGTGCCACTGCGCGAATCTTCCAGTGCTACCCCGAGTCACGGCATCGGGAACGAGGATGGGAGTAACGGCCGTCCGGGTATCGATTGGCGATGGGAGCACGTTATCGTCGTATTCGATGGCGAGGGCAACATGATTGAAGACTGGTCGCAGTGGGATAGCATCTGGGGCCGGCCACACGACATCGAGATCAGTCCCTACGATCCAGAAAAGCACGTCTGGATCGTGGATGCTGACAACCACTTTGTCAGCAAGTTCACCAACGATGGCAAGGAGCGTCTTTTGACACTGGGCACGCCAGGCGAACCCGGTAACGACGATACGCACTTCGCCCGGCCGACGTTCATAGCTTTCATGGACGCCAATATCTGGTATCTGGCCGATGGCTACGACAACACCCGCGTCATCAAGTACGACATGGCCGGCAACATTTTAGGACAGTGGGGTGAAAAGGGGACCCCGCCCAATGAGACTCGTCCTGGTTATTGGAATAATGTGCACGGTATTGCTGTCGATCCCACCACGCGGCGGGTTTTCGTTAACGATCGAAACAATGGCCGCGTGCAAGTGTTCGACGAGGACGGCACGTTCCTGGACCAGTGGAACATGGGTCCGCGCCCACCCATGAACATCCATGACATCTACATGGGTGACGACGGTGTGCTCTGGGCAGCCGATCAGGGATCGAGCAAACTCAACGGCTACGACGCCAGTGGCAACTTCGTTTATTCGTGGGGGACGTTCGGCGATTGCCAGGGCTGTATGTGGGGCGTGCATGGGTTCCACACGGACATGGACGGTAATCTCTACACCTCAGAGGTGAGAACCGGGCGCGTCCAGAAATACACGCCGCGCGAGGGCGCCAACCCCGCGTTTCTTGTGGGCAAGCCTTGGCCGAGGGTCTGGTAGAACTGCCGCCACTAGGTGATCGCGAGGGAAGTTTGGGGTGAGTTATGGGGGGTTAGCTAGCGTGCAGACCTTGGGGAAGGTGAGCTATGAAAAGAACACGGTCAGTAATCAGCCTTCGCCTGTTTGGGCTGGTTCTTTGTGGATTGCTTTTGAGTTCTTGTTCTTCCCCCGATGGTCTGGCTGAATCCTTTTACGAAAACGGTCAATTATTGAGTAGAGCGCATCTCAAAGATGGAAAACTAGAGGGTCTCAGGGAAGATTTTTACGAAAACGGTCAGTTAAAGATAAGGGGAAACTTCAAAGACGGAAAAGAAGACGGTCTTGGGGAAAGGTTCTACGAGAGTGGACAATTGGAAAGTAGAGGCAATTTCAAAGACGGCGAATTGGATGGTTCCTGGGAATCCTTTTACGAAAACAGCCAACTATTGAGTAGAGGAAGCTTCAAAGACGGAAAACTAGATGGCCTTATGGAGAGATTCTACGAGGGCGGTCAATTGTGGCACAGAAATAGCTACAAAGACGGAAAACTAGAAGGTCTTTGGGAGTGGTTTGATGAAAACGGTCAGCTGACGAAAACCGAGATGTGGGAGAATGGAGCGCGGGCCGAAGAAAATTGAAACTATCGACAGAAATCCACTATGTTGAACAGCTTTTCACGGCGTCCAGAGAAGTTTAGGAAAAGCAATAAACTACAAGGAGGCATCATGAGTAGAGCTTTTTTTACAGTCCGCGACACACGTTGCCGAGGGCTATGTCTAATAATCTGCTGGCTGACATGCTGTAACACGCTCGCTCAGACCCAATCCGAGCCCGTGATCGCCCTGGTGGGAGGGATGTTGATCGATGGGTATGACGCCCCTCCAGTGCACCATGCTGCCGTGATCATCCAGGGTAATCGAATTCTGGCTGCGGCACCTCGCGACCAGATCGAGATTCCCGCTAACGCCCATGTGATCGATACCCGTGGTAAGACCATGATGCCGGGACTCATCGATCTCCATGTGCACACCGAAATTATCGGCCACGGGGAATACGAAGAGTACTGGCGTTTTGTCGACACGCCCGAGCGGCTTGCCGAGATGCGCCGCATTGCGGTCAAGCAACTCCTACGGGCAGGGGTAACGAGTGCAGCTGATCTTGGTTCCACGTTAGACATTCTGGAGACGCGGCGGCAGATCGATGCGGGCGAAATTCCAGGCCCCCGTCTGATTATTGCTGGCCCGCAGATCACGCGGTTTGCACCGCCGTTCGGAGGGGAAGGGTCCCATAGGATCATTGAGACACCTCAGCAGGCGGCGCGGGCCGCGGAGGAGTTGATTGACAGCGGGGTTGACATCATCAAGATCTGGTTCGGGATGGATGAAGCCGACATGCGAGCCGTGGTCGATGCAGCGCATGCCAGGGGCGTGATGGTCCACGCCCATCTCTATGAGCCCGAGCGAATCCGGGCCGCAGTCAACGCGGGAGTCGATGTGCTTCAGCATGTGGGTTCGGGCAGAAACCCTCCATACGATGAGGACCTGGTGCTGGAGATCGCTCACAGGAATATCCCTATTGTCCAGACCATAGCTCATCGCATCTGGGTCTATCCGGCGACACTCGCGTTCCCTGAGCGCCTCGAGAGCCCGTTGCTTCGTGAAGATCTATCAGCCGAGCTTTACGATGAGTTTCAACGCTCATTTGACCAGTTCCACCGGCGTAGCTATTTTCGAGAGATCGAGCGGGAGATACAGCTTTCGCGCGTCGCGGCGCGACAATTCATCGAGGCCGGTGCCGTTATCGGCGTGGGAACCGACGGCGGTAGCCCGATGAATTTTCATACGGAAGCGCTTTGGTGGGAGCTGTTCGCCCTAGTTGATTCGGGTATGACTCCCCGTCAGGTGATCTCGGCTGCGACTAAAACGAATGCGGAAATTCTCTCGGGCCGCGGAGGGCGATTCGGGATCGGAGCCGTCAGAGAGTTCGGTACGGTCGAAGCGGGTATGCTGGCCGACATCATCATTCTCGCTGGCAATCCGCTCTCAGACATCCACGCCCTTCGACACGTGGATCTCGTGATCAAGAATGGTGTGCCCTGGTATACGGAGCAGAAAGCCACCGATACTCTGCGGGGGATCGGCCGAGCGTTCTAGGTTGGCGAACGAGAGTGATCGTTCGAATTCCAATCGATCGAGATTAGGCAAGTCGAGAAGGAAAAAACATGAATTTAGCAAGCCTTGCTCTATTGCTCCTAGGAAGCTTCATATACTGCGACGCGAAAGCGCAGGCACCGGACAGTAATTTTGATCTGGCATATGAACTGCCGGGCGGGGTTGAGCTGACTCAGGATATCGTTTACGCGAATCCGGATGGACGGAAACTCCACCTTGATCTATTCCAGCCCCCAGCATCGGGCAATAACCGTCCTGCCGTAATACTTATCCACGGCGGTGGCTGGCGTAGGGGGAATAAGACCCAGTACTGGCGCCAGGCAGCCAATTTAGCCGAAAGAGGTTTTGTGGCCGTAAGCATCGAATACCGGTTGGCGACAGAAGCCCGATTTCCCGCAGCGCTACAGGATGCCAAGGCTGCAGTGCGCTGGTTGCGCGTTAATGCTGAGACTTATCGGGTCGATCCTGATCGTATCGGCGCATTAGGCGGCTCTGCTGGTGGGTATCTCGCGGCCATGCTCGGTGTAACCGAGGAAGTGCCTGAATTTGAGGGTACTGGCGGGAATCCTGACGTTTCTAGTCATGTCCGAGCGGTGGCTGCACTCTATCCATTTCTGGATCTTGTGGCAGAAGGTGAGAGGCGCGGCCCAGAGGATGAGACAATCATTCCATTCCTTGGTGCCACACTGGCTAACAATCGCCAACTATGGGTTAAGGCATCCCCAATCTCATACGTTGGACCTGAAACGCCACCGTTTCTACTCCTGCACGGTACTGCCGATACCGTCGTTCCATACCAACAATCAGTAAGCATGCTGGCAGCACTCCAAGCCGCAGGGGTCGATGCAGAGATTTTTACAGCAGAGGATGCAGCACACGGGTTCGGCAGCCACCCCAGGTGGTATACATCCACCACCGATGCAACTGCTGATTTTTTTTGGGAAACCCTAGCGCCTGGATACGTACGGACACCCGCGTTTGAAAATCAAACGCGCGCTCCTCCACCACAAGAGACTACCGGTTATGCAGTGGAAACCGTCGTCTCCGGATTAGTCCAGCCATGGGCCCTTGCCTTTCTTCCCGACGGACGGATATTAGTTACTGAGCGCCCTGGACGCTTGCGACTTGTCGATATTGACGGGGGACTCTCAGAGCCTTTGAGCGGGCTACCGGCACTCAGGAGTGTTCGCGACAAGGGCCTTCACGATGTCGTTCTAGATCCGGATTTTGTGGATAACCGTACCCTTTATTTGAGTTACTACGCATCGCCGCCAGGTAAACCTGCAGGCGCTGCAGATTATGAAGACTATCGAGCCTGGGCAGCCTTACCAAGAGCCGAGCGTGATGCAAATCCTTTTGGTATCGAAAGTGTTGCCCGTGCCAAGCTAGCCAAAAACGATGAAGGTCTAGAGAATGTGGAAATCATTGTTGAAGGAGGTAACCGGAGGATAGTTGTTGGGCCGGACAATACACTGTTTGTTACGACATCTACCTGGGCAGGAGCAGAAGGAGAAGTGTTACCGCAACAACTGGATAGCTACATCGGCAAAATTCTACGCGTCAATCGAGACGGGTCGATCCCTAGTAATAATCCATGGGTTGAGCAAAATGATTTCCACCCGGAAATCTACGCTTTTGGTTTTAGGGACATTGAAGGTGCGGCTATCCATCCATTCACTGGTGACCTGTGGACCGTCGAACACGGGCAGCAGGGTGGAGATGAGATCAATATCATCAAGGCAGGCGGAAATTTTGGCTATCCGGTCATTACCTATTCAAGGCGTTACTCAGGTGATGCGCTTGGCGATGGACTAACAACCAAAGAAGGAATGGAGCAACCAGCCTATTTCTGGTCACCGTCGATTGCACCTTCGGGAATGCTTTTTTATGTGGGGGACCTTTTCCCAGTATGGAAGGGAAATTTATTTGTTGGCGGTCTTTCTGGTAAACGTATCGCAAGATTGGTCTTGAGGGATAACCGCATCATCGGCGAGGAAAGCCTGCTCGAAGAACTTGGACTTAGGATCCGAGATCTCGCCCAAGGTCCAGACGGGGCGCTTTACATCCTAACGGCAGAGGATAACGGTCAATTATTGAGGCTCACACCAAGCGACTAAAAAACAACCCTAACTCGGAGTATTTCACCGATTGCCAGCCTTCACCAGGGCCGTAAAATTGAGCCAGTCTAAGGAAACGACATGACACGAACACAAGGTAGGCTAACCCTTTTTTCATGGGCATTCATGGCTGTGCTGGTTTCTGCAACTTCGCACGCATTCCCCACGATTTATCCGACGGGTACGACGATTTATGATCCGGACAGGGCATGGAACGGGTACACGGTCTATCGGACTCCCGACGACAAGGGGGTCATATTGATCGATATGAACGGCAACATCGTCAGGCGCTGGACCGACATTGTCGGACTGGGCAGGATCTTACCGGGCGGTTACATCATGGGCATGACATCTGAAGACTCTCCCGGCGGGGGAGATGGTGCGGAGCTCATGCAGAAGGACTGGGACGGTAATGTCATCTGGAGCTTTAATAGAACGGAGCAGATGGAGGCTGAAGACGAAGGCACTGTCTGGTCCGCACGGTTACATCATGACTGGCAGCGTGAGGGGCTGCCTGCGGGCTACTATGCACCCGAAAGCAGCCCCGCTACCACGAGTGGCAGGACACTCATTCTCGCGCATAAAAATGTGATGGTGCTGGAGATTTCCGATCAGCGCCTCATCGATGATTATATCTTGGAGGTGTCCTGGGACGGTGAGGTTCTCTGGAGCTGGTTGGCCAGCGATCACATTAACGAGTTGGGTTTTTCCGGGGCAGCTAGACGTGCCATTCGGCAGAGCGGTATCGGGGCAGACCCGCTTACGACAGGGTTAGACATGGAAACTGTTATTCAAAGTCAGGACTGGCTACACATCAATGCTGCAACCTACCTTGGGCCCAACCGGTGGTACGACCAAGGTGATGAGCGCTTCCATCCGGACAACGTGATTTTCTCCGGCCGGCACGCAAACATTGTCGGGATCATCGCACGCAGCGGCGAGATCGTCTGGCGGATGGGGCCCGACTTCCGGGAGACCGAGGCGTTACGAGAGATCGGGCAGGTCATCGGGCAGCACCATCCGCATATTATCCCGATGGGACTGCCCGGCGCGGGCCACCTCATGGTATTTGATAACGGGGGCGGGGCTGGTTATGGCGAGCCGACCCCCGCTGCCCCAAACGGTCGCAATATTGTTGCGAGACGCAGCTCACGGGTGCTTGAGATCAATCCGGTAACTATGGAGACCGCCTGGGAGTACTCGATTTCCGGCCACGGCAGTTTTCGATTTTTTAGCTGGAATGTAAGTGGCGCACAACGTTTACCTAATGGAAATACCTTGATCACCGAAGGCGCGCCCGGGCGGGCCTTCGAGGTCACAGTGGATGGTGAGATCGTTTGGGAATACATCAACCCGTTCTTCTACGAGTCTGACGATACACGTCACAACATCTACCGTGCCTTCCGTGTCCCTTATGACTGGGTCCCGCAACTGGACCGACCGGAGGAGCGGGCCATCGTGCCACCACATCCTAGCGAATTTCGCATTGAGCCAAGGTAGTATGAGGTTACAAGCAATGGTCGGTCAGGCAGCAATGAACAAAAACCTAACAATACTCCTCGGTCTTTACCTTCTTAGTTGCGCCTATTTGTCAGCCGCATTGGCGCAGGATAGGCCTCGGATAGCGGTCTTTTCCGGTCCGAATGCTACTATCCAGAATAGCGTACCACTGGTGAGTAGTAACAAGGCCAGAGCGAAAGAGGGCCTTCCGTTATTGGTCAATCCTGATGGAAGTCCGATCCGGTTTGATCACCTCGCACCCCAACGTTTAGCAGCGTCCGTGGAAGTCTTGATCGAGCAGTTCACGGGCCATCCCTTGGAAAACGATGCCCCTCAGCTGTACGGCCCACCAGACGGCTACGTGGGTATAGGCGGCACTTTTTATGCTACTCGGCAGTCGCCTGGGGATAAGCCTGTCTACCGGGTTACCCTAAGACCTGAAGATGGTCTCTACCTGCTTCCCTACATGGCTATGCAGGCAAACGGGTCTCCGTGGGACGGCTCATGTGCATTGGGCGATGCGCCTCCTGAGCGGTGTCGACAGAGTTTTTATCCCGATGCGTCCCGCGCTTTTGAGGAGATCGATCGGGGGGTCAATGGCCGGAACGGGCGAGGTACAGCGAATCCTCTAAGTTCGCGGGCTGACTTCGATTTCTATCGCGCTGTACCACCCGGAGGGTATACGCAAGGTCTTGCCGAGGAGAAAAGGACTGACACTGGTGACGGGGCCATCTCTCTCGAAATTCTGGGAGAGGATTTCTTTCCTTACGAGCCCCACGGCCGGGATCCTCGCCTACAGGACCTAGCTCGGGCCGCCAACGTGGTCCAGGAAGCGTTAGCTGGCGAAGACTACGCGGGAGCTATGTGGCTCGAGAGTAGCTTTACGGTGGCCGAGACAGCCTATTGGCTCAACCTTTTAATCGACACGCAAATTCCCATTTCTGCCAACTCTTCCCAGCGCGTCCGTGGAATTATTAGCAATGACGGGGACCGTAACCTCATCGATTCTCTAGATTATATTCTCTCCAAGGCCTGGGCTGACGATGAGGGGAAAGACCGGATCGGCACGGTATTGTTGCAGGCTGAGCAGATATTTGCTTCAAGGCAAGCAGCAAAAGACGATGCGAGGCCCGGAGGCTATCTGGCGCTGGGTGGGCACGGCGGCATCTTAGGTACAGTTGGGCCACCAGTCACCTTTTGGTTCGAGCCTACAACTCGGCACACTTGGCAGTCAGCAGTTAATTTATCACAGCTCCCGGTGAGCGTCCCTGGGGTTCAGGGATCGAATGGGAGGGTTGAGACTGTAGAGGTTCGAGTCAAAGATGGGGAAGGCTTTCTTCTTGGGCAGGCTATTCCGAAAGTCACCATGGTCAGGTACAACCGGTACTCCAGGGACAGCGATCCAGCCCGAGTGGAAGAAGAAGTCGAGGTGCTGGCAAGAGTCGAGAAAAATCTGAGCGATTCGCCGTTGTCTGGATTAGTGGCAGAAGGCCTGGGAGGCATCATTTATGATCCGCTTAGAAATGCGCTGGATATTGCGTCGCTGAGCGGAATTCCAGTAGTGCGTGTCAGCCGGGGGGATGAATCTGTGATGGTAGATATAAACCCCTCTGATCTCTCCATAGAAGGGAACAATCTATCTCCGATAAAGGCAAGACTATTGTTGACGGCTACGCTTATGAAGTTTGGGGCATTGCCGCCAGCTGCAGACCCGAGAAGTCCTACGGAGGGAGAAAAACAAAGAGTCCGAGACAAAATCCATCTTTACCAGGAAGTATTCAACACCCACTGATAGACCAGCCAGAGTAGTGGCTAGGATTAAGCTATTTTTGATGCAGAAAAGAAGGAAAGTATGAACTCAAAAAGTCAGTTATTTTTTATTTTGCTGGGGTTTTTTTCTTTGCCCGCATTTTCCCATCATGGGATGGGCTCCTTTAATGCCAGCGTAAATTTAGTGCTAACGGGCATTGTCAGCGACGTAGCTCTAGTCAACCCGCATGCTTATGTTTACTTAGACGCGATTCTGGATGACAACGAAGACATAGAGCCCTGGAGATGTGAGATGAGAGCTGGGACGGTTCTCAGGCGTTCCGGGTGGTCTGAAGAATTATTTCTGGAAGGCGATGCAATCACAATCGAGGGAATACCGGACCGAACAGAACCGAATAGCTGTTATGTCGCGACCGTAAAGTTTGCAGATGGCACTTCCACCGATCGGTATACGCAATTATCTGCTAAAAATACAACGATGGCTGATGATCACGCCGCCTTAACTGCTGACGGGCGCCCTAATATCTTTGGGGATTGGGCTGCGGAGCAACGCGTTAGTGTTGATCCCCGGGGGATAGATATAGCGGGCAGGGGAGGGCTAGCTCTGCTCAGTGATGTTCAGTCTGGAATGGCCATGGGTATGGGTATGGGCGCGGGGGGAGCCGTTGGATTAAGACCTACCGCAGCCATGCGTGCTGCTGCTGCTGGTTATGTTGAAGCTAGAGACAACCCCCGGAAAAACTGCAGGCCTACTAACATATTTAATGATTGGACCTTTGATCAACATGTTAACCAGATCACCGAAGAAGGTGACACAATCGTGATGAAGTACGGGATGATGGATCTCATGAGAACCATTCATATGAATCAAGCCAAGCACCCTGGCAACGTTCAGTCTACATGGGGGCATTCCATTGGCCGATGGGAAGGGGAGGTGCTCGTTGTTGATACGGTCGGATTTGAGTCGGGTCTTTTGAATTTCCGAGTACCGATTATGTATAGCGAACAGTTCCACGTCGTTGAGCGATTCAGCTATGACCACGAGCGTAGAACACTTTCTCGGGCGTGGGTGGCTGAAGATCCACTCTATTTACAAGGAACCTATATGGGCCAAGACGAAGTTCAGGTTTCTGATTTAGCTTACGAGCCTTACGATTGCGATGATAGGGTAAAAATAGAGAATGACCCGTCATTCTTGGATCGCTTACCTTCTGAATAGGACGAATTGATCGGCTCGTCGTTAAAAAATTTGCGTGAGACATTTTTTTAGCGCCCTGAGCTGATTTTTGAATTTCTTGTTGTAGGCTATCCTTGCTCCAATACAATAAAATACCGAAATAACAATACCCGATCAAAAACAAAAAGAGGAAAAAGATGCTTAATAAAGTTGAACGAATGCACAAACAGCCCCCGTATGCCCCGTTTCCCAGACCGGAGTATGAGGATCGTATTCGCCGACTAAAAGAGGAGATGGTGGCGGCCAAGCTGGATGTGATAGTGATGTGGGGTGAAAATAACATCCGTTACTTTACCGGCTTTTTGTCGAATCACTTCCCACCGGTCACAGTGTGCCCCGCCGTGTTACTTGTTGCGGTTGATAAGGAACCAGTCATGATTGTGCCAAATTTTTTCCAGGGTGTTGTAGAGGGTTATACCTTCATAAACGATATTCGGTGTCAGCATAATCCACACGTTACTGCAAATTTAAGGGGACTGCCGAAAGAAGTGGCGGAGGTAGTAAAAGAACTTATGGGCAGTAGTAAGGGGCGTGTTGGAATTGAAGGTGGTATCAAAGGGGGCATGGCTATCCCTCGGCCAATGAATGATATCGATGAATTCCGGGCTGCGCTCTCTGACGTAGAGTTTGTTTATGCTGCGGACCAGATATGGAATGTGAGAATGATTAAGTCACTTCTGGAGGTGGAGGCGCTAAAGCTCGCATGTGAAGCAGACGTCAAGGCTTATCATGACCTCGTGGCAAATTTTGAATGGGGTTGGACCGAAAAGGACGTCGGCCTATTTGTTCGGAAAAAACTCCTCGAATATGCGGACAATTGTAAGCCTTGTCTTTGCATGGCCAGCCGAAGACAGGTCTTTATGGCGGATATCCCGGCCTGGGATGAAGGAATCCCGTTAATGCCGGGGGACCGATTGGTTCTGGAGCCGCTACCTGAAGTCAAGGGGTATTGGGGAAGCTCCGGTCGCACTTTTCATATGGGGCCAGCACCGGAAGAAGAATTGCGCAGAGCGCAAGTCTTGGATCGTGGCCGGCAAGTGGCAGCGGAGATGACAAAGCCGGGAGTGAGCACCGGCGCAATCATGGATGCAATCAACCAGACATTGGAGGACGGGGGGCTTGAATGTTCACTGGACCAGGGTGGACACGGTGTTGGAATAGACGGCCAGGAGCCACCGGCCATTGCTCTCGGTGAAACATTCGAAGTACAGGAAAGTATGGTATTGGCAGTCGAATGCTGGATGTTTGATATGGATGAAAATGGTCACTATAGAGTTTACGGTGGTGAAGATTATGTGCACGTGACGAAGGACGGATGTGATCCGCTTCCTACTTTTCCGACGGAAATTGTTAGTTTAGGCCTGTGAGAGTTGGAATAAAATTGATGAAAGAGGACCGTCTACATTGAAAAAAGGCATTTTCTTAGCACCGACCATCTTTGAGTATTCGGATCCGGCGAACATAGTTGAGCTGGCTAAGTTAACCGAAGAAGCGGGTTGGGACGGTTTTTTTATTTGTGACCATTTATTACTGGATCCTGAGGGTATGTTGGCACTTCCCGATCCCAGCATCGTGCTTGGCGCGATCGCAGCTGTTACCCGCCGGGTCCTTATCGGATCCATGGTCACTCCATTCTCCCGCCGCCGCCCCTGGAAGCTGGCAAAGGAGTTCGCCAGCCTGGACCAACTGTCAAATGGGCGCCTACGGATTGGTGTTGGACTGGGGGGGATGGATCAGGAGTTTTCAAATTTTGGGGAAGAGCCCAATAAGAAAGTGTTGGCGAAAAAAACGGATGAAGGACTCGCCATTATGAAAGAACTGCACACAGGCGAGGTAGTCAATTTCGATGGCGAAATGTATCAGATCAAGGATGCGAGACTTCTTCCGCGTCCAGTGCAAAGGCCGCGTGTTCCAGTTTGGGTTGCCGCCATGTTGCCGGCAAAACCCGGCCAACGCAGGGCTGCGCGCTGGGACGGTATCATGCCCCATGTAATGCCCGCGAATCTCGATGAGACACAGGACATTTCCGACTTGGACATGCGCCCCTTGTTTTCTCCGAGCCCGGAACAGATTCGGGAGGTAATCGAGTTTACATCTGCGTTGCGGGACACAGATGATCCCTTCGAGGTGGTTGTCTCTGGTGTAAGCCATGGCCTGGATAGGGACGCAGTGCGCAGCAAGTTACAGTCCTATCAGGAGGCCGGAACAACCTGGTGGCTGGAATGGCCGGAATGCGGTAAACCCGGAACCTTGGCACAGGTACGTGAACAGATTCAGGCAGGCCCACCAGGCGCCTGATGAAATATTGTTTTGTATCAAACAAGCCTATCCAACTTAGTTAAGCTAGACGTGAAATAACCGTCTCCCCATCACTAAAGGAGATAATCATGCCTGTTCTCGCAATGGCAATTCCGGTTCCACCAGGAAAAACGACAGCATTGGAGCAGCATATTGCAGAAGCTGTTGAACACGAAGAGTTTGAAGAGACCTTAAAGGGTTTTGGCATCATGCATGAGAGTTGGCATATACAGGAAACACCTCAGGGGGATTTACTTATTTTGGTATTTCAATCTGACAACCCGGAATCCATGCTCCAGGAATTCGCGCAATCAGAAAAGCCCCTCCCGGTTTTGCAAAAGCAATTTATTAAGGAAGCTCTTGGCGTTGATCTGTCTCAACCACCCCCTGGCCCTCTACCGAGAACCATCTTTGAGTGGCCATAGATAATGGTATGTTGGATGGGGTTGTGGGGTGTGGTCGCAGTACGACGGAGGTGCGGGCAGAGATTCCGCGCTTAGCATCTGAAAAAACGCCTACACTGAAGGTTCAGGTCATCAAAAAAATCAAGGTGCCTCAAGGGTGCTAGGGGAGAGGGCATTGGGGGATGCGGAGGTTGGATTAATTGGGCTTGCTGTCATGGGCGAGAATCTTGTTCTCAACATGGCTAATCATGGTTTTACAGTCGCCGTTTATAATCGCACAACTTCCGTTGTGGATGATTTTGTTGCCGGGCGGGCAGCGGGAAAATCTATCGTCCCTACATATTCGGTTGAACAATTGTGTTCAACACTCGCCAGGCCTCGCCGCGTCATGATCATGGTCAAGGCAGGCGTGGTAGTGGATGAGGTGATCGGGTCATTACTGCCTTTTCTTGAGCCTGGTGACGTTGTCATCGACGGTGGAAATAGTAAATTTCAGGACAGTACTCGCCGAACAAATGAATTGATCCAAAAAGGCATTCTTTTCATTGGAACAGGCGTTTCTGGTGGCGAGGAGGGCGCCCTAAAAGGGCCCAGCATCATGCCCGGGGGGAACCCGGAGGCGTGGCCGCTCGTAAAGCCAATTTTCCAGGCAATAGCGGCAAAAACCGATCAGGGTGAACCATGTTGTGACTGGGTAGGCAACGGAGGTGCCGGGCACTTTGTCAAAATGGTGCACAACGGGATCGAGTATGGCGACATGCAAATGATCTGCGAGACATACCAGATGATGAAAGATGGTCTGGGTTTGTCAAATGACGAAATGTACGAAGTCTTTGCACGTTGGAACCGAGGTGTGCTGGACAGCTACCTCATCGAAATTACCGGCGATATCCTGGCTTACAAGGATGAAGACGGTAATGCGGCGGTCGATTTAATTCTCGACAAGGCCGGCCAGAAAGGGACCGGAAAATGGACAGTAATCTCGGCATTCGATATGGGTCAACCCCTGACCTTAATCGGTGAGGCGGTTTTTGCTCGGTGTTTGTCGGTACTCAAAGACGAGCGGTCAGCTGCATCGAAGGTGCTTCCCGGGCCCACAGGTACATTCGAGGGCGACCGTAATGAACTAGTGAATGATCTCGAGCAGGCACTGTACGCTTCCAAGATCGTGTCGTATGCACAAGGCTATCAATTGATGCGCGCAATTTCGGAAGAGGAGAACTGGCAACTGGATTATGGAGCTATTGCACTAATGTGGAGGGGCGGTTGCATCATACGCTCTGCTTTCCTTAGCAAAATTTGTGATGCTTTTAGCAAGAAATGCAGTTTGGCCAGCCTCTTGCTTGATCCGTTCTTTAAAAAAGCAGTAAAGGATGCTCAGGCGTCGTGGCGGAGGGTCATAGCAACAGCTGTTACGCTCGGAATTCCGATGCCGGCCATCAGCGCCGCACTGGCTTACTATGACGGGTACCGAACCGAGCGACTGCCAGCAAACCTGCTCCAAGCACAGCGCGATTATTTTGGGGCTCATACCTACGAGCGGGTAGATAGACCAAGCGGCGAATTTTTTCACACCAACTGGACTGGTAGAGGCGGAAAAACCCCCTCCACCACTTACGACGCCTAAAGTTTTTTTCTTTGCAGATAATAAATTTGCGCTGCGGGATGTCGGTGTGATATTTCCAAATAGTTACAGCTGGGGTGGGATGAATTTCACTTCACTGGGCGCAGCCGACTGGTCCACAAGCCAAGCACACTGCCCGCGGGGCTCCAGGCGGGTTGCCGGAACATCCTCGCCACGGAGAACAGCAGTTAGGGCCCCTTTCTTCGCCGGGCCAGCGACAAGGAAGAGGCAATGACGACAGGACTCTAACGCTGGGTACGTTAAGGTGATCCGCGGCTCGGACTGGGGAGAGCGTACCGCCGCGACCCAGGTCGACCGCTTTTCAAGAGCAGCTGTGCCCGGAAACAAAGAGGCAGTATGACCGTCGTCTCCCAGTCCTAGCAGGACAACGTCGAACAGCGGGTCATCATCTCTAAGCGCGGAGCCCCCATGAAACTTTCGTAGCTCTCTAACATATACATCGGTTGCCTCCTTTGGAGTGAGGCCTACCGTTGGGATGGGATGTATGTTTGTAGTTGGAACAGGAGCATGCGACAGAACAGTGGCCTCGAACATGCGAAAGTTGCTCCGCGGATCATCCGGCGGGACAAAGCGCTCGTCGCCCCAGAACCAGTGCACTCGTGGCCACGGGATGCGCTCAGCATATTCCGGGCTCGCCAGCAGTTCATAGAGCCGCCTTGGAGTTGAGCCTCCTGAAAGTGCC
>CAJWKT010000056.1 GCA_913041665.1 uncultured Gammaproteobacteria bacterium
CTGCGAGTGTTGGCATACCAACCAAGCCACTGGCCCCAATCTGTTGAATGATTTCAATCAGCCTAGGATACAACCTCGGGTAAAGATTCCGCGAGGCATCAAGCGGATCCCAATTTGGTGTCATCATTCCATAATCATTGGGCGCGGCATCTGCCTCCGCCGCCCGACGGAAGGCCTTCATTGTCTCCAACGCTACCCAAACCTCGGTCACTTTTTCCTGGATGTGCTGAAAACGCTCAATACCAATGGCCTCCACCATTAGGGAAATCAACCCGAGTATGTACTCAGTCTTGGAGATGGCCTTGCAAACCACCTGATGGGACATGTGAACCACCGCTGAGGTTGCCTGATAAGCCTGGTTGCATGCCTCTGGGTTCCTGTAGAGAAAAATACGCTCCCAGGGCACGAATACGTCCTCAAATATGACCATTGCATCCTGTTCTTCGAATCGGGACCCTAGCGGATGATCGAAGTGGTTGCGGCCATAATCTACAGATTCACGACAGATAAATTTTAGGCCTTTAGTAGCGCTAGGTATCCCGAATGCAAATGCATAAGGCGCATCATCATCAGTGTTTTTCAATAAGGTTGATGGGAAAACCAGGAGCTCGTCCGCCATAGGCAATGTCGCCAGCATACGCGCGCCCTTTATTATTACGCCCTTGTCTGTTTCTTTTTTCACTCGTGCCGCAAGAAAAGGGTCCGCTTGTTTGCTGGCTCCAACCGAGCGGTTAATTTGAGGATTGATCAATGTATGTGTTGTAGCCAGATCATTTTCACGAACATATTCATGATAACGGCAAGCGTTATCACCGAAACCTTCTCGCAACCCGTTAAGGTATGGAGCAGCCGCGGCATAGGAGGAAAGTGCCCGGTTAAGGTAAGCCGGGTCACGGCCAGCCATCCCCACGGTTTCATCCATGGAACGTTTCATGGCATCACCAACACTTACAAGCTCTTCAGAAGTCTCAGGAATCATGAATGAGCGGGCTACCAAGTCACCGCTGCTCGGTGATTTAAATAACATCAAATCCTGTTCCCGGTATTGCATGTCGTACCGGTCAGCCATGACCCTCACGTGATTGGAAAAACCAGGCTCCTGGGTAATATCCTCAACCCGATTACCCCTGTGCCATAACGACACCGGGTGCTCTTTTAATACTTGGGTAAACTCGTCACCTCGTCTGGCTGGCATGTACAGCTCCTTTGTGGTCCGCGCAACACCTTCCTTATTCTGCTGACTTAAATCAAATAGATTTATCCCAGCAAACGAGAAGAGAGCCTAAATGGGTGATTCTTACTCTCTGTACTACCGGCAGTTGCTAGCTAAAAAATTCGCAGTTTCTGTTATTCGTTTTCCGCGTCCCTCGACGAACGCTCCTTTAACAAATCATGCTGAGGATGAGTGTTTTTCGCAACAATATATCTCATCATTTAAGACTAATATTTACTTAAACAAGGAGTGCAATTTTGCGCTTATGCGGTTTTCAATTGGTACATTCGTCAAATACGATTATGCACCTTTCTTCCTCGGGTAGCTCGTGATGGGCAATGATCTCATAGGAGACTGCATCACCGACCACAATCTGATCTAGAGCGATGTTAGCTCCATCCAGTCGAGTCCAGCGATACAGTGTCTCATCAGCCCTAGTGAGATGTCGAAGCAGAAAAACATTTGATCCGTTACGCGCAAGATAACCGCTTAAGGTCACCTGGTCGCTAGTCTGTACTGTAGTTTCATCCCAGCCGCGGCGCAAAAACCAATTGGCATTCATGGTTTCTGCCTCCCAAAGCACCTCTTCTCCATCCTGACTCGTGACTTGGATGTAGTATCTTGAGTGGGGATTTTCAAACCACACTTCCGTTACGACGCCCTCTACAACAACCAATTTGTCTGTATCGAATATCGGTGCTGCCGAATGATGTCCATCAGCTGAAACTGCAGACAAACCGAACACAACGGAAGCTAACAAAGTCGAACTAGTCCTCATTGAGCTCCCTCCCCTAGTACCCTTCACTAACAAACAGATTTACTGAGCACTCTCATCATGGTTCAATGGGGCATTGTATGTCAATTGTGTGGGTAATCTGCCGAATACCCGCCCACAAAGAGTGATATGAGATTTCGAGTACTTCTAAAAAATTTGTGGTATCAGTCCCTTCTCGTCTTGTTATTTTTTTGCTCGAGCCCCTTAATCGCGGCTGACGCTGTACCAGATTTATCCGGTATATGGGTTGGAGCACAAGGGAGATCCGCCCAATGGCCGGTGGACCCGCCGTATACGGCGGAGGGCTCAGAATTCAATACCCTAGCAAGCTCTCCTTCGGACCCTGTTTACAACTGCGTAATCGGGTTTGGACGAATCATTTCAGTAGGGATGCCTATGGAAATCTTGCAGGATGAGAGCCGCATTACAATGCTCCATGAATACGAGCACCAAGTACGCAGGGTATTCATGGACGGGCGCGGCCACCCTGAAAGGGTTCGGCCTACTTTGATGGGGCACTCTATTGGCAGATGGGATGGGCTCACACTGGTAATTGACACGGTAGGCCTAAAATCCAGCTATTTCCGCCCTTCTGGCATACCCTATAGCGATGACGCACACCTCACCGAACGGATAACACTCATCGAAGATGGTCAGATTCTGGAAACGGAAATCACTGTAGAAGATCCCCGGTTCTACCAGACGACTTGGGGTGTCACCAAATATTCAGCCTTGGCTCCGGACACCCGATTCCTGGAATACGACTGCACTGTGAGGCCACACCTGGATCCCTAAAAACGAAGACTAAAAAATCTTACTGTGTTTCCTCGAGCAGACGGGATAGCTGTTCGCGCATCTCTCGAATGATAGGCCGCGCATGCCCCAACTCTGCTAGATTTTCGAGCTCGTAGGGATCGTTCTCAAGATCGTAAAGCTCGTCCATGCGCTCCAATCCGACATACTGAATATATTTGTAGCGCTTACCGCGAACGGCCTTGTAGCCCATATCTCTCACGCGCATAAACTCCGATACCTGGCGAGGTGCGTCGGCCAAGCTATCTGTGGCCTGCCCAAGGTAACTCGGAGGATCGGTGTGGTGCTCAATCAAAAAATTGCTACGCCACTCTGATACCTCGCCGCTCAGAAGTGGCACCAGTGAACGACCCTGTAGTGTCTCGGCCCCCGGCTGGCCAGCCAAGTCCAACACAGTTGGTGCTAAATCAATATTGAGCGCTATGCGCTCTTCCCGCTGACCTGCACCAATCAACGCAGGGTACCTTATGATCATGGGAATCCTGGCAGTCTCCTCATACGCGAGCCGGCGCTGCGGGTTCAGGCCATGCTCTCCATAGAAATAGCCATGATCGCTTGTAATTACAAACACGGTGTTGTCGAGTTCGCCCCTGCCTTCCAAGACCTCGAGCAACTGACCAACGCTCTCATCTACGCCTGTCATCATTTCTAAACGGTCCCGAATTGTCCGATCCGAAGTTGAGGTATCCAGGCCCAGCGGTGGTAAACCTTCAATTTTTCGCATCAGTGCCGGCTTATCAAAGGGTGGAATGCCAGCACTTGGACGACGCAGAATATGATAATCGTCATAAATGCCACGGTGGCGTTCTGCGGCGATGAACCCCCCCTCCACAAGACCCAGACGGGGGTCCGGGTGCAACGCCTTGTGAGAAAAATAGAGCAGAAATGGCCTATCGCGTGTCACTTCCAAAAAATCTACTGCCCTCTCGGTAAAGATATCCGTAACATGGCCAGTAACTAGTTCCTGTGTATCTCCCACGGTCAGTAGTGGGTCCTCATTAGAGCCCTGCCCAGACAGGCTCACCCAGTAATCAAACCCAGGCCTGCGACTACCGTCAGATCCCATGTGCCACTTACCGACAAACGCTGTGTCATAACCGGCTGCATCAAGGCTCTGTGGAAATGTTTTCAGTTGGCGACTACGAGCGGTGCGATCAGTGTTATCAATGATTCCGTGGGTGTGCGAATAGAGCCCGGTAAGAAAGCTTGCGCGGGCAGGGGAGCATAATGGAGTGGTCGTAAAGGCATTCGTAAACAGCATGCCCTCTCTTGCCACGCGATCAATATTCGGTGTTTGAACGAAAGGATGGCCGCCAGCCCCGAAATCATCCCAGCGCATATCATCCACTAACACAACCACGAAATTTGGTTGGACCGACTGAGCAGCGACCTGCGACACCACCAATCCCGTCGAGAATGCAGCCATGACGGGCCAAAAATACCGAGTGCTGGAAAAAAAAGTATAAATCATAATGAACTCCTCGCTACGAGGGGTCTTCTAGCCCTGATCGGTCGTCGCCCAACACACAAAAAAATTCTCCCACAAATTTACAGCGCAGGGGACAAGTCGAATGCGCTGCCAGGCCGTATTTTTTCAACTCTGCCACTCCTCGAGCAGCCTAGTAGGTCAATCTAGTCAGTGATGACCCCAATGCATTCAATTTCAACACGACCGTCACGCGCAAGACCACTCACCCCTACAGCACTTCGCGCTGGCGGGGTGTCATCAAAAAAAGTCACATAGACTTCGTTCATTTGCCCCCACTCCGCCATATCAGCCAGAAAAACAGTGCACTTGGCAACTTGATCCATAGATGATCCATAGCGCTCAAGACTGGCCTTGATGCTTTCAAGGGCCCGGCGTGTTTCCGCTGCAATACCGCCAGGCGCTGAACCCTCGCGCGCAATACCGAGCTTGCCAGACACAAAGAGCAGATTTCCAACTCTTACGGCATCAGAGAACGGCGCACCCCGGCCGCCCGGCCCGCCGGCCGGAAAGTACTCAAGTTCATTAGTCTGTGCTTCAACAGGTCCCTGAATCAGCAGCAATACACCTATTGTGAGAAATATTTTATACATACCCTTCCCTTACCTGCCTGTCAGGCAATTTTTTTGAATTGTTAGTAAATTGTTCAACCGCTAATTCTCGTCTTCAGGCCCACAACGAACTCCAGCACATATAAGTTCAGTTCCATCATAAAGAAGGGCCTGATTTAAGAAAACGACGCGGTCACGCCGCCCAGGCCACCCCGTGATTACCACCGGGCCACCAACTAAAAAAAGATGCATCTCAAAACCCGATCGCTTCATGGTATTTAGTGCGCCCATCTCTACAAGCCACTCCACTGTCGCGCCCTCTTCATCCGTTACATTCATCCTAAAATGAGAATGAGGATTAGCCCATCGGATCTCGGTCAGCACTCCCTCAACGGTAATTGACCTAGACTGATCAAAGTTAACAGGCACCGAATGATGAGCCATCAATATCTCAGCGCCTGTTAAGGCCAAAATAGTTACTAATGTAAAAAATATAGTTCGCATAACTCGCACCTAATTTGGTGAAACAACGGCCGCATCTTCAGGAACACATCCATAGTCCAACAATTCAAAATCTGACAGCCTGTACGGAATAGAAACTACCAGCGGCTCTCTATAGTAGGCGGGATCCTGATGCGTCGTCTCGATCATGAGCGCATCTCCCGAACGGGTAATTCTCTCTACTGCTCGCATCCTTCTGCTTTGAGGCGTCCCTGCCCACTCTGCCATTGTCGAAATATAGCCAGGTGCGAAATCAACCGTATCGATAACCAGGGTGTCTCCGTCATACCAAGCCGCTGAGTGTCCTACCCTCGGCATACCCTCTATACCCGCACGCTCCGGATCAGCGTCGTTTGGATCCACCAAGGAAACTATCCGGTCAATGTCCATCCACTCATAACGCAAACGCACATGGTCATCAGCTTGGGTAATTTGAACCAAAACATTGGGATTCAGCCACACACGGGTCCAACTTGCGGCCACGCAATCATAGGCCGGATCGTCGTGCTCAAAGTCATAACTATCAAATTGCCGTTGCCCCTCCTCAGTGAAATCCCATTCATCGAACACAATGTCAGCCGTCGCATCACGCAACCAATTGCCGGACAAATCCGGCCGCTGAGCTAAGCTACCCACCGAGTAACTAAACGAAATCCAAAACAACAATTGTAGAGCTAATGACTTACGCAACAAAAAACCCACCCCCCCTAAACATCAAAAGATCCCACCAGGCGCAGCTATTGCCAAGCCTAGTTAATTTCATCGAAAGATATAACTGCATGATTATAGCTTCGGTATCTCTGGAATTATAAACTACCCAGAATCTGATTGACTCAATTGATTGGGTATCTTGACTGCCAGATAGTCGTCTGCTTTCGTATATTCCGGAGGAAATTGCCATGAACGTATCCTCGCAGCCTTCACTGACTCTATATTACAGTCGGCGGTCCTGTTCACTCGCGTGCCACATTGTACTTCGTGAGACAGGCTTAAAATTCGGGCTGGTTGAGGTAAAAATTAGGAACGGTGAGCAAAAAAAACCTGAATATCTGAAAATCAACCCATTGGGAAAAATTCCTGCTCTTGTCATTGACTCTGAGGTCTTAACGGAAACGCACGCGATCCTTACGTTTCTTGGTGACTTTAAGAAAACATCCAATCTCATCCCACCTTCTGGCTCGATTGGTCGTGTACGTGCCCACGAGTGGATGAATTTTCTTTCCAGTACCGTTCATGTGACCTTTCGGACCATATTCAGGCCCTATAACCTAATAGGTGAAAATATTCCTCTTGGGCCAGTACGGGATTTTGCGCGTGCAAACCTTGTAGGGGTGATGAGCGAAATCGAGCGTAGACTCTCTAAAAAAAGCTATGCGCTAGGAGACAAGTACAGCATTTGTGATGCCTACCTGTTCGTTTTCTATCTCTGGTGTCAGGACGAACGACTTGAAATGAAAAGTCCTGCCGGACCTGCTTTCCGGAGATTGGCCGAAAGAGTATGGGAAAGGCCAAGCACCCGCGCGGCGGTTCAGCATGAACAGATTATCACCCCGTTCTAGATAATCATCGAAGTGTAGTGGCTATGCTGCTGTGGCCCTCCAGCATTCTGCCTACCTGTTCCGGGTCCACGTCTAGTGACCAATTATTGGGCTCACTGGTCCCGCCAAGAACAATCTCATTAGCCCTTGGAAACATGTAGAGCAGATTGTTAGGCTCGGGAACTACGTATGTGTAGTCCACCTCTGGCTGCGGTAAAAGCATGGTTAGCTGACCCTTTACAGGAATGAGTTCACCATCATTGAAAAGATCCCTAGCACCTAGTCCAGTGCAATTTACAATGACAGTTTCTGATAAGGCCATAACTGCTTCCAAGTCACTGAACTCTGTTACCTTTACTTCTCCGCCTGCCCGAAAAAAATCTCCGAGCATCGCATCAAGATAGATCGTTGGATCAATCATCATGGTAAAAAACTGCTGCGTATAGGGAGATCCAAAAAAAATATTTGGATTCTGAGTCAGTCTTTTTCCGGGATAGAGATTCGGGCCCCCTGGATATTCAGTCTCACGTAACGTCTTGTAGAGGTAATGATTTTCAATCCAACGGATACCGTAACGTTCCCCCACCAGGGACTGAAACATTCTGTGGGAAATCTGGCATGCCTCTGTAAACTGCCCCATGAATTCAGGGGAAACTCGGCCCGGCTCATAAACCGAGGTGGGAAACCAGAGGGCGCCTGCAACGTTAGAAGTGGTATCGGGCGGCAACTCCCTGGCATATATAACAACCTCTAGCCCCCGCCTTTGGAGCAAGCGTGCCGTTGCAAGGCCGACAGCGCCAGCCCCCAATACCGCAAAACTCGAGGCCCCCGTCGCTACAGCTTCATCCGCTGCAAGCCACGCTGTGCCCCAGGAAAGGGTTACACCTGCCCCGCCGTGCCCGTAGTTGTGCACAACGGTCTTATTGCCTATACGTTCTGACCTCACAACAAACCCTGAGGGTCGGTAAGGCCGGAGTCCCGAAACGGTACGGATCACGCGATCAGCCGACGCCCTAACGGGAGCGTATCCTCTGCCCGTCTCGGGTACTCTTGTGCAAGCCCCACTGACGCCCAATGCGGCCCCTAAACTTGCTAAGGTAAGAAAGCGGCGCCGGCCAGAATGGAGCTTCAGCAGATCATTATCTTTCTTCATCACACAGGTAAAACAAATTACTTAGTCATACAAACTGCACTAAGCATTGTACCTTTATGTGAAAACACATTGAAAAATCAACGCGAATGATCAGTGGGTTTCTGAAAGAACCGAGACAGGATAAAGTGTACTCATGGCCTCCCGCGTGGAATTTTTCTTTGATTGCTCCAGCCCTTGGACATACTTGGCTTTCCATCGGATACAGCTACTGGCCCATGAGCTACATTTTAAAATTGACTGGAAGCCGTTTCTTGTGGGTGGAGTCTTTAATACCGTAAACGACAGTATCTACAAGTTCAGGGCGAATCCGATACCAGCAAAGGTTAACTATCTCGCAAAAGACCTTGAGGACTGGTCTCGCTACACAGGACTGAAAATCCTTTGGCAACCATCCGTTTTTCCTGTTAACAGTGTTCGGGCCATGCGGGGCTGCCTAGTTGCGGGAGAGCATGGGCTGCTTCCGGAATTTTCAAGATTGGTTTTTGAGTCCTACTGGCGAGATGATCTTGATATTTATCAGTTCCGTCATCTTAGAAAGATCGCAGAAAATACCGGATTAGAACCAGATGGATTCCTTCGTCAAATCGAAAGCCCCTCAATTAAAAGCCAACTTAAAAAAAATACGGAAGAGCTCATTGAGCGAGGAGGGTTTGGTACGCCCACCATGTTCGTTAATGGGAATGATATGTACTTCGGCAATGATCGGATCCCATTGATTAGAGAGCTAATTGAATGAGGCCTGTTCGAGTATTGCGCTGGGCATCACCTCTCATTCTCACGATCATTTTTTTATCAGAAAGCCAGGCAGCAGAAGGCCGCGACTGGCAGGCTTTTCTTGGTGGGGCATTGACAACATTGGCCGTACACGAAAGTTCACACTATTTGATAGCCAAACAGTACGGATTTGATGTCGGTTTCAGTGGGCTCTCTATTGTTTACCCAGACTGGGACCCAAGTCCCCAGCAGAAGATGCGGGTCTCCACTGCCGGGTTTCAAGGTCAATGGATTGCATCCGAAATTGCCTTTGCAGAACTGGAAAAAAAAACAGGCGATGCGTTTTATCAAGGAGTGGTTGTGGGGCATATTGCTATTTCGTTCGCCTATGCCGTTTTAAAGGAAGATGATACGAGTGATATTTATGCAATATCCTCAGTTTCAGACTTATCGCGAAACCAGGTGTTAGCGTTTTTATTGGTCCCGGCAGGTATTGATGCGGCGCGCCTGCGGATGGAAGCACCCCCCAAATGGCTGAGAAATGTATCTATCGCAAGTAAGGGCCTGAGCATTGCGGCTATTTGGAAATTTTAGTCTTTACAAGTATTTTCACTGGCATCGGATGATTTGGACTTGGGAATCAATCAAACTGTACCTCATCACTTTTTTCTGGAAGACAATCGGAAATGCCAGAACCCACAACTCCTGATACTCGCCCGCCCGCCCTACTGAAAGCTGGCTCGGCAGTAGAATTAGCACCAGGAATTCGCCGGCTCCTGGCACCCAATGCTGGATTGATGACCGGACCGGGAACGAACACCTACCTGCTTGGCAAAAAAGAGATCGTCGTTTTAGATCCAGGGCCCGCTATAGATACGCATATCCGCGCCATCCAAAGGGCAGCGGGCGCACCCATCCGCTGGGTTTTGGTCACTCACACCCATGCAGATCACTCCCCTGCCGCCACACTCCTGGCCAGGGAAACAGGGGCGACTCTGGTCGGACAGCCACCTCCTGCAGGCCCAAACCAAGACCAAACCTTTTCTCCGCAGCAAGTGCTTAAGGATCAGGAATACCTCAAAACGTCAGAACTTACACTTCAGGCCATACACACACCCGGACATGCATCTAATCATCTTTGTTATCTCCACCAGGAACTGCGTTGGCTATTCACAGGCGATCACCTTATGAGCGGATCCACCGTTGTCATCAATCCGCCCGATGGCAACATGAAACACTACCTTGAGTCCCTGGAGCGTCTAAAGGAGTTTAACCTGGGGAAAATCTTGCCAGGTCACGGGGAAGTGATAACAGATCCAGATCAGACCATTGACTGGACGATTTCCCACCGACACGAAAGAGAAACAAAAATTATAGGAGCAATCCGCGAGCAGCATAATCCCACCACCATGGAGCTACTGGCCACGGTGTACGATGATGTAGACTCTAGGCTGCTCCCGATGGCCGAGCGTTCGCTGTTGGCTCATCTGATCAAATTGGGCGAGGATGGACGGGCTCGGGAAACCAACAAACATTGGACGCTTGTGGGGAAATAAATAGGGGACCTTTGTGAATAACTACAACTATAGATTGCTCCCGATACTTGTGACTCTCTCCGTTACCTTTGGTTGCGCTCAGGACGAAGAAACTGCTGCGGACCAGGCCCGTGCATTGCACGAAGAGATACTAACGATCGATACCCATGACGACATTCCCTTCGATTTTGCTACTGAATCTGTAGACCCACTGGATGCAAATCGGCAGGTTAATCTCAACAAGATGCGAGAGGGCGGTTTGGACGTAGCGTTCTTTATTGTTTTTGTCGGGCAGACCGAACGAACACAGGAAAACTACGCCAAGGCAAGTGCAGATGCCATGATCAAGTTTGATGCTATTCACCGGATGACGGATGAGATGTATCCGGAGCAAATTGAACTTGCCTATACGGCCGATGATGTACGGCGCATCCGAGAATCAGGAAAACTCGTAGCTGTCATCGGCATCGAGAACGGCTACGTAATAGAACAGAATTTATCGTTACTTGAGAAATACCACGAACTCGGAGCACGCTATATCACGCTGGCCCATGGCGGGCACAACGATATCGCGGACTCAGCCACGCCTAATGCCGGGCTGGGCGATGACGTGTCCGAACATGACGGGATAAGCGATTTCGGGGCTGAGGTGATCCAGGAGATGAACCGGCTCGGTATCATGGTTGATGTCTCTCATGTATCCAAGCAGGCAGCCCTGGAGGCCATGGCTCTGTCACAGGCTCCGGTCATCGCTTCCCACTCCAGTACGTTGGCGCTGGCCGACCACCCCCGCAATATGGATGACGAAACGATGATGGCGCTTAAGGAAAAGGGCGGGGTGATACAAACGGTAGCCCTGGGTGCATTTGTAAAAACACAACCACCCGAACAAATCCAGGCCCGTGACGCCCTATGGACTGATATGGGGATCCGGAACGGGCGTGAAGTCAGGGCGCTCTCCGGGGAAAGGCTTACCGAATACGAGCGCCGCATGGGTGAAATTAATGCGCGTTGGCCGGCAGCCAACATTCAGGACTTTGTGGACCATATCGATTACGCGGTAAACCTCATCGGAATTGACCATGTAGGCATCAGTTCGGATTTCGATGGTGGCGGAGGAGTCGTGGGTTGGTCCGATGCAAGTGAGACCCTTAATGTGACCCTGGAACTGCTACGCCGTGGGTACACCCAGGACCAGATCGAAAAACTCTGGGGTGAAAATTTACTCCGGGTCTGGAAAGAAGTGGAGCGGGTGGCCAACGATCTCAATTAACTGTAGACCCTACCCTTATAACTCTGAGAATCGCCCACCCTGTTCTGCCAGCTCTTGGAGCAGCTTGGGCGGCTCCCAGTACAGGGGGCTAAACCGCTCGGAAAAATCACAGACCTTCGCGTACACCTTGTCCACCCCCAGACGATCGGCATAAAACATGGGCCCTCCGCGAAAGCGTGGAAAGCCGTAGCCGTTAATCCAAACCAAATCGATATCACTAGAACGATAAACGATCCCTTCTTCTATAATGCGCGCGCCCTCCACAATCAATCCATATATACAGCGCTCCACAATTTCGTTCTCATCGATCGATCTTTGTTTGATGCCCAGGGTTTTTGCCTCGTTATTTATAAGCTCCTGAACCTCCGGATCGGAAACTGGGGCCCTTGAGCCGTCCTCGTATAGATACATCCCCTTGCCCGTTTTCTGTCCAAATCGTCCCATTTCTGAAAGTACATTGGCAATCCGGTAAAAGCGTGGGTCATCCGGAAGGTCCGTACGCTCACTCCTCACCTTATAGCCCACATCAAGTCCTGCCAGGTCGCCGACCGCGTGAGGGCCCATTGCCATCCCAAAATTAGTCAGGGCCGCATCAATCTGTTCAGGTGCTGCACCCTCGAGAAGTAAAAGCTGGCTCTCGCGGCCATAGCTGTACAACATGCGATTCCCAACGAACCCGAAACAGTTACCAACCACAACACCCATCTTGCGCAGCCGCTTAGAAAAAGAGAGTGCTGTAGCGACCACGTCCTGAGAGGTTTCTGAGCCGCGCACAATCTCGATAAGACGCATAACGTGCGCAGGACTGAAAAAATGCAGCCCAACAACATCCTTGGGCCGCCTTGTTGCACCAGCAATCTGATCGATGTCCAGAGTGGAAGTGTTGGTGGCAAGGATAGCGCCTGGCCGAACAACTTCGTCCAGCCTGGAAAAGACCTCCTTTTTGATCGCCATGTTTTCGAAAACAGCCTCAATCACCAGATCTACATCTGCAATGTCTGGGTAATGTTGGGTCGTTTTAAGTCTGGCCAGCCCGTCGGCCATTCCCTTCTCAGTTACCCGGCCCCTTGCCACGCCGCCCTCAAACAACGCCCTGATAGTCGCTTGGCCACGCCCCAGCCCGGCCTCATCATTATCGAGCAGTACCACCTGCATACCCGCGGCAAGGCCGCTATAGGCAATGCCAGCGCCCATAGTACCGGCGCCGATAACCGCCATCGTCTCGGTCTTACGTTCCTGGATACCTTTTTTTAGATCGGGAACCTTTCCTACGCTCCGCTCGGCAAAAAAAACATGGCGCAACGCTGCTGACTGTTCCGATTCTCGACACGCGAGAAACGACTTTCGTTCCTGGGCAACCGCCTCGTCAAATGGGACTGACAGAGACCTCTCTACGCAGCGGATGATCTGTTCCGGGGCAACCAGCCCATGGGTTTTTTTTGCAATTTTTTTTCGGAAATCGTCAAAGATCCCAGGCTCAACGGGATCTACGGTCAGGTCACGAACCCGCCTGGGGGCGACGCCCCCATCAATGAGTTTCCGGGCATAGGCCGTTGCCGCATCCACTAGTTCGCCCTCTTCCGCTACCTCATCGATGACCCCTGAGATTTTTGCCTTGTCTGCACGAACTGGCCTGCCCGAAACCATCATGTCCAGTGCAACCTGAACCCCGGCAACCCTCGGCAAGCGCTGCGTGCCGGTGGCACCTGGAATCAACCCAAGGTTGACCTCGGGGAACCCAACCGATGCGTCGGGACGGGCTATCCGGTGATGGCAGCCCAGCGCCACCTCCAGCCCCCCACCGAGCGCGGTGCCGTGAATAGCGGCAATGAAAAGTTTTGTGCTGGCCTCTATGGCTGCAATTACATCAGGCAGATGGGGCGGCTCTGGCGGACGATTAAATTCCCGAATGTCTGCACCAGCGATAAATGTTCGTCCGCTACAGATGAGGATGACAGCCTTTATCTTGGGTTCGGCATTGGCCTGCTCCACCGCACTAACCAGACCCGCCCGTACGGCCTGGGAAAGCGCATTGACAGGCGGGTTGTCCACGGTAACGATGGCAATGTCACCGCAATGCTCAGTTGTAACTGGACTCAACTATCACCCCGGGCGCTTAGCATATCCTACTTAGTTAACGTGTTCCTTGGCCCTCTTCCGTTGCTAATCAAGCGACGGGAAACACCCCAGGAATTCAGTCTAGTCCCAACAGTGTCGTGTCGGGAAACAGTGTCTATACTAACAGTTTCCATTCTCTTGAGAGGAGATCGCAGTGAAGCTTAAATCCTTCGTCGAAGGAAGTTGGTTTGAGAGTAGCGCGGCTGGCGCGGAACTCACCGACGCAGTCACAGGTGAAACCGTGGCAGAAATTTCCAGTGATGGCGTCGATTTTGCTGCAATGGCAGAGTATGCCCGCCGTGTTGGTGGTACCAAGTTGCGGGAGTACACATTTCATCAGCGCGCCGAAATGCTGGGTGCGCTCGCAAAATTTTTAAACGATAAAAAGCCTGAACTTTATGCGCTATCGACCTCTACGGGTGCCACGAGAACAGATTCATGGTTCGATATCGATGGAGGGATCGGCACGCTGTTCGTGTACTCCAGCAAAGGGCGCCGCGAGATGCCGAATGATCATATTTACATAGACGGGCCGCCCGAAGTCATTGGGAAAAAAGGCACATTCATCGGCCAACACATTTTCGTACCATTGCGGGGCCTGGCATTGCATATCAATGCGTTTAATTTCCCTTGCTGGGGCATGCTGGAAAAGCTCGGGCCTAGTCTACTGGCAGGCGTACCCG
>CAJWKT010000057.1 GCA_913041665.1 uncultured Gammaproteobacteria bacterium
CTGATTGCGTAAAGCAGAGGAAGAGATCCGTTTTTGGTTTTCTAAGTAAAAGGACATGATGGAACTCTCACCAAGATATGAGCTACTAGCCTCAAAGATAGAGGAAAAGATTGGAGATAAACTAAGTCGCAGCCTGAGCAGTACTGGGCAATTGACTTATGAACTCCCTCCTACAGAACTTGTTGAATGTTGCCGCTTTTTGCGTGATGCCGATGGCTGCAAATTTGAGATGCTGATGGACCTTTGTGGAATTGATTATCTGGAGTACGGAGAAACAGAATGGGATACAGCTGAGGCAACAAATAGTGGTTTTAGTAGGGGCGTGCAGGACAGGGCCAGCGATGATGGTGAGCTTCGCAGGGAAGGGGATGCAGAATATTCCCCAAAAGGTAGGTTTGCCGTGATTTATCAATTGTTATCGATCACGTGCAACCACCGTATCCAACTTAAGACATTTTGTGAAGACGATGAGTATCCAATCGTGGATTCGGTTATATCGATTTGGAATTGTGCTAATTGGTTTGAAAGAGAGGCCTTCGATCTTTTTGGTATCCTTTTTCGCGGGCACCCCGATTTACGTCGTATCCTGACGGACTATGGTTTTATTGGCCATCCATTCAGAAAGGACTTTCCCCTGGTGGGTAATGTAGAGATGCGGTACGACCCAGAAAAGGGACGTGTCATCTATGAGCCCGTGACAATTGAGCCACGAACGTTAGTTCCAAGGGTGATTCGTACTGATAATCGCTACGAGCCTCAGCTTAAAGGTTCTAAAGATGCCTGAAATTCAGAATTTGACAATGAATTTTGGCCCGCAGCACCCTGCTGCACATGGTGTGTTGCGTATGGTGCTCGAGATGGATGGCGAGGTTATTCAGCGCGCCGATCCGCACATCGGTCTTCTCCACCGTGGCACGGAGAAACTTGCTGAGAGCAAACCCTACAATCAGTCGATCGGTTACATGGATCGACTTGATTACGTTTCTATGATGTGCAATGAGCATGGGTACGTGCTAGCGATTGAAAGGCTTCTAAAGCTCACTCCCCCAAAGCGAGCACAGTACATAAGGGTAATGTTTGATGAGATCACCCGGATTTTGAATCATTTATTGTGGATTGGCTCCCACTCTCTAGATGTGGGAGCCATGGCCATGTTTCTCTATGCTTTTCGAGAGCGTGAAGATTTGATGGATTGCTATGAAGCGGTCTCTGGAACGCGTATGCATGCGACTTACTATCGTCCGGGAGGTGTATATCGTGATCTTCCAGAAAAGATGCCGAAATATCAGCCATCTCAGTATCGCAAGGACAAGGACCTGAAGCGTTTAAATGAGGCTCGCAGTGGTTCATTGCTCGATTTTATAGAAGATTTTACAGATCGTTTCCCAAAACTTGTGGACGAGTACGAGACCCTTTTGACTGAGAATCGTATATGGCGGCAGCGTACGGTTAATATTGGTGTCGTTTCACCTGATCGGGCTATGCAGTTGGGCTTTTCGGGCCCTATGCTGAGGGGCTCTGGTGTGCTCTGGGATCTGAGAAAACATCAGCCATACGAAACTTATGCTGAGCTAGATTTCGATGTTCCCCTAGGTGTCAATGGTGACTGCTATGACCGTTACTTGGTGCGGATCGAGGAGTTACGCCAGTCCAACCATATCATTAGGCAATGCATTGAATGGCTCCGCTCAAATGCCGGACCGGTCATGATAAAAGATCACAAGGTCGCGCCACCCGAGCGCCTAGAAATGAAAGATGACATGGAGGGATTGATCCACCACTTTAAGCTTTTTACGGAAGGTTACTGTGTGCCCGAAGGGGAGGTCTATGCTGCCATTGAACACCCAAAGGGTGAGTTTGGCGTCTACATAAGTTCGGACGGCGCCAACAAGCCTTATCGTGTCAAAATTCGGGCGGCCGGATTTGCCCATCTTTCTTCTATGAACGAGATGGTTCAAGGTCATATGTTAGCCGACATGGTAGCTGTAATCGGAACCCAAGATATCGTGTTTGGAGAGATTGATCGATGAGTGGAGGGTCACTTCTTTCAGATCATACTCGCAGCGAGATAGATCGTTGGGTTGCTAAATTTCCCGAGGGAAGACAGCGTTCCGCATTACTCAGCGCGCTTCAAGTCGCTCAGCATGAGAATAAAGGGTATCTCACGCGGGACATCATGGATGCTGTGGCGGAATACCTAAACTTGCAGCCAATTGAGGTTTACGAGGTCGCTACGTTTTATTCAATGTTTGAGACGAAGCCCGTTGGTCGGCACAGTATTTCTGTATGTACAAATATTTCGTGCATGTTGAGGGGCGCAGATGACATTGTGAATCATCTTGAGCAACGACTTGGTATTAAGTTAGGCGAGAGCTCAGATGACGGGAAGTTCTATTTGAAGATGGAAGAAGAGTGCCTAGCCGCGTGTTGCGGTGCACCCATGATGATGGTGAATCACCAGTATTATGAAAATCTTACTGCACAGAAGGTGGATAAAATTATTGAAAAATTGGATAAACAGGATTAGCGCATGTCGTTTACCCAGAAAGCCAATCAAGTTTGTTTCGAGACATTGAAATTTTCGGTCGAGCCCTGGTCCTTGAAAAATTATTTAAAGATCGGTGGCTATAAGGCTTGGAAAAAAATCTTGGATGAAAAAATCGACCCACTCACCATCATTGATGAAATAAAAAAATCTGGTTTGAGGGGCCGGGGTGGCGCAGGATTTCCAACGGGTCTGAAGTGGAGTTTTATGCCAAGAGACCCGGGCATTCAGAGTTACTTGGTTTGCAATTCAGACGAGAGTGAGCCAGGGACGTGTCATGATCGTGACATTCTTCGAAATAACCCCCACGCACTAATCGAAGGTATGGCTATTGCTGGTTACGCCATTGGTGCGACAGTCGGTTACAACTACATTCGTGGCGAGTTTTTGGGTGGTCCAGTACCTCGTTTTGAGACGGCTTTACAAGAGGCATATCAGGCTGGATGGCTTGGTAAGGACATCAAAAAATCCGGAATTGATCTTGAGCTACACAGTTTTGTGGGTGCAGGCGCTTATATTTGCGGGGAGGAGACCGGTCTGCTTGAGTCTCTGGAAGGAAAGCCGGGGAAGCCACGCTTTAAGCCCCCATTTCCGGCTCAACATGGGCTGTATGGTGCTCCCACCACTGTTAATAATACGCAGACCATTGCATCAGTACCGGCGATCATGCGCAAGGGAGCCAGCTGGTTTTCAGGGCTTGGTGTAGGGGGTTCGGGGGGGACAGCAATTTTTTCTGTTTCGGGGCATATTGAAAGCCCCGGCAATTATGAATTGCCTCTGGGTATCTCGCTCAGTGATCTTTTGGAGGTAGCGGGCGGAATGAGGGATGGCCGCAAGCTGAAAGCGGTCATTCCAGGTGGCTCATCGGTACCGGTACTCCCAGCAAAGATTGCAATGGAACTAAATATGGACTTTGACAGTGTGCGTGATGCGGGCTCAGGCCTAGGTACTGGTGCGACTATTATTATGGATGAGACTACATGCATGGTTAGTATGCTCCGAAGGATTTCTAGATTCTATTTTGCGGAGTCCTGTGGCCAATGTACGCCTTGTCGGGAGGGGACTGGTTGGCTTTATCGCGTTCTGACGCGAATCACTGAGGGTCAGGGCGTTGAAGCTGATTTGGATATGCTCTTAGATGTAGCAAACAAAATTGAAGGACATACCATCTGTGCATTGGGTGATGCGGCTGCATGGCCGGTACAGAGTTTTCTCAAGCATTTTCATCACGAGTTTAAATACATGATAGAGCACGCCGGGTGCAGCATAGTGGATAGCGTTTCTACAGCAGCATAAATTATGGGTAGCGATTTGGTAAATATTGAAGTGAATGGCGTAAAGCTTGCGGTGCCGAGTGGGCAGATGTTAATCGAGGCCACAGACCGGGCAGATATTTATGTTCCAAGATTCTGCTATCACCGCAAGCTTTCTGTGGCGGCCAATTGTCGTATGTGCCTGGTTGAGGTTGAGAAAGCCCCAAAACCCCTTCCTGCTTGTGCAACTCCGGTAGCAGAAGGTATGAAGGTATTTACTCGTTCAGATGCAGCTATTTCGGCGCAAAAAGCGACGATGGAGTTCCTTCTAATTAACCATCCTCTTGACTGTCCAATATGCGACCAGGGTGGTGAGTGTGAACTGCAAGACCTCGCCATGGGTTTCGGGCGAGATGTGGCGCGTTACAGTGAAAGAAAAAGGGTAGTTAAAGACAAAGACTTAGGGCCCTTGATATCGACTGACATGACACGCTGTATCCACTGCACACGTTGTGTTCGTTTCGGGCAAGAAATTGCCGGTATTCAAGAACTTGGAGCGATCGGTCGCAGTGAATATATGGAGATTACGACCTATGTTGAGCGAAGCGTTGATCACGAACTTTCCGGAAACATTATTGATCTTTGTCCAGTTGGAGCACTGAATAATAAGCCGTATCGATACAGTGCTCGTGCTTGGGAGATGGTAGCTAAACCGTTGATATCACCCCACGACTGTATTGGCTCTAATATCTATGCGCACGTGCTGCGTGGCACATTAAAGCGAGTCGTTCCCCGAGATAACGAACAGATTAATGAGTCTTGGATATCAGATCGAGACCGTTATAGTTATGAAGGGATTTACTCCCAAGATCGGTTAGATAAACCTATGCTTAAGCGAGACAGGGAATGGCTAGAAGTATCTTGGGACAGAGCCATTGAAGCTACCAGTTCATTGATATCAAGTGCCGCGAGTGGCGAAGGTGATGCTTTAGGCATATTAGCTAGTCCTAACTCAACGCTTGAAGAGTTGTATCTCCTTAATGAATTAGCCTGTCATTACGGTTGCAATAACCTTGATCATCGGCTTCGCGTCAGCGATTTTCGTGATCAAGACTCAGATCCTACTTGGTTATCGCTTGGTTGTGAGATCGCTGAAATTGAGCAACAGGACGGAATTTTAGTTGTGGGCTCAAATATCCGTATGGATACACCTATTCTGGCGCACCGTGTTCGTAGTGCGGCGCTTTGCGGAGCTTCTGTGGGTTTTGTATCACCCGAGGTTTATGAGTATCACTTTCCGCAGACAGCCTACCTGCATGCACCTGCAGAAACATTCGTTAGCATGTTTGTAGGTGTCTTAGCCGCTGCTCTGGATATATTGGGTGATAAGCCCCCTGCATGGATAGCTAATGCCCTCAAGGGAATTAACATTGAGAGCGAGCATCGAGAAACGGCTGCTGTTCTCCTGAATAAGGAAAATTCTATTCTTTTGCTTGGCCACTTTGCCTTGCGTCATCCGAGTTTTGCTGACATACGTGCAACTGCTGCTGCACTGACAGAGTTAACTGGCAGTAAGCTGGGTTATATTCCCGAGGGCGCGAATTCGACGGGCGCGGCCCTTGCCGGAGTTCTTCCGCATCGTGGGGTTGGGGGAGTCAAGCGTGGGGATCCGTGTGGACTAAACGTCCAGGAGATGCTTAATTCGCCACGAAGAGCATATCTATTATATGGGTTTGAGCCTGAATTTGATTTAACTAATCCCGCATTAGCTAATGATGCGCTTAGTGCAGCCGACACGGTAGTGTGTTTCAGCCCCTTTGTAACAGAAAGCCTCTTGGATCAAGCGGATGTCCTACTCCCGATTGCAACATATGCTGAGACGGACGGAACGTTTGTAAATGCAGCGGGTGTCTGGCAAAGCTTTAACGCAGCAGTCGATTGTGTGGGAGATGCCAAGCCGGGTTGGCGTTTATTGCGTGCATTGGGTAACGCGATTGGAATAACAGATTGCGAATATCGGAGTGTCGAGGATGTACGCGAAGCCTTAGAAGCCAAACTGGGAAGCCGGAAGTCGAGTAACCGTTATCGGGGGAAGTTTCCCGTGAGTTTGATGGTGCCTGAGATCGGAGAAAAAGTACTTGATGTGCCCATCTATTTGACTGATGGAATCGTGAGGCGTGGTACAGCGCTACAGCAGACGCAAATAGCGCAGGTGGCTAGACAAGGTAAGTCGATTCAAGGATGACACAGAAAGTTGATGACTGACTTGACGATATTCATGTTACAGACTTGGGGCGCGCTTCCAGAGGTTTTGCGTTTTATCGTGGTGACCACGCTCAAGATTTTCGGGATTATTTTGCCATTGATAATTGTTGTTGCCTATTACACCTATGCAGAACGTAAGGTAATCGCTTTTATGCATGCACGCATGGGACCAAATCGCGTTGGACCTATGGGAATACTTCAGCCTATTGCTGATACGCTTAAGATGCTCCTTAAGGAAGTTATTGTTCCGGCGAATGCAAATCGTTTCCTTTTTGTGCTTGCGCCAGTTATTTCATTAATACCGGCGTTAGCTGCTTGGGCAGTCATTCCATTAAACGAGACATTTGTTTTGGCCGACATTAATGCTGGGCTACTGTACGTTCTAGCCCTAACTTCGATGGGTGTCTACGGTGTAATTCTCGGAGGATGGGCTTCGAATTCCAAATACGCTTTTCTTGGCGCTATGCGCTCCGCATCTCAAATGATAGCTTATGAGATTGCCATGGGTTTCGCTCTGGTTGGCGTCCTTATGGCCGGTGGAAGTCTCAATCTAGGTGAAATTATTCGTGCCCAGGAAGGCACGGTCTTGAGCTGGTTTTGGCTGCCGTTATTTCCGCTATTTTTGGTCTATTTAATTTCTGGGTTTGCAGAAACTAATCGCTCTCCTTTTGATGTAGCAGAGGGAGAATCAGAAATCGTCGCTGGCTTTCACGTGGAGTATTCGGGGATTGCGTTTGGAATTTTCTTTGTTGCTGAATATGCAAATATGGTATTGATAGCAGCCTTAACGGTCATTTTATTTTTTGGTGGTTGGTTATCTCCGTTACAGGGTATTCCAGGACTTAAAGACTCGATACTCGCTCAACCAAGTTTTGGATGGCTCGCGTCAAAGATGCTATTTTTTATGTTTTGCTTTCTCTGGTCCCGAGCCACATTTCCGAGATATCGCTACGATCAGGTCATGCGACTGGGGTGGAAGGTATTTATTCCGATCACTATTGCGTGGATTGGTGTTGAGGCTGTCATGTCATATATGGACATTGGGCCGTGGGCATAACGTGAGGCATGAATGTTGAATATATTTAAAACATTTTTGTTGGGCGAGCTAATTAAAGGTCTACGATTAACCCTTGGATATTTTTTCAGAAAAAAAATCACTGTGCGTTACCCTGAAGAGAAGGCTCCGCAGTCACCTCGTTTCCGTGGGCTTCATGCGTTAAGGCGATACCCCAATGGAGAGGAGAGATGTATTGGCTGCAAGCTTTGCGAGGCCGTATGTCCTGCCTTGGCCATCACGATTGAATCAGATGTAGGATTAGATGGCACACGCCGTACAACTCGCTATGACATCGATCTTTTCAAATGTATCTATTGTGGTTTTTGCGAGGAAGCCTGCCCGGTAGATGCCGTAGTGGAGACCCGTATTCATGAGTACCACATGGAGGTCAAGGGTGAAAATATTTTGACAAAGGATAAGTTACTTGCGTTGGGTGATAGGTACGAAACAATGATTGCGGCCGATAAAGCTGCGGACGCGGCGTATCGCTAAAGAAGTACTGAATTGCTTTGATTAACGGAATCCTATTTTACACATTTGCTACGGTACTGGTATTTGCCGCATTAGGTGTTATTTCCAGTCGTAATCCAGTCCACTCCGTGTTATTCCTGGTTCTTTCATTCACTCAAAGTTCTGCCTTGTGGCTTCTTTTGGGGGCAGAGTTCCTCGCCATTGTGCTGGTGTTGGTGTATGTGGGCGCGGTTATGGTCCTTTTTCTTTTTGTGGTCATGATGCTGGACGTTAATGCTGAGCAAATGAGAGAGGGCTTTACCCGTTATCTACCACTAGGATTAGCAGTTGCTTTTGTGTTGGTGGTGGAGATCGGTTATGTCATTGGATTTAAAATACCTGGATCTCCCTTTAGTTCAGTTCCAGAGGGATACCCTGCTGATTACAGCAATATCAAAGAACTTGGCGCCGTGCTTTACACGGAGCACGTATATGCCTTCGAGTTAGCTGCTGTGATTCTTTTGGTAGCTATCGTAGCTGCAATCACGCTGACAATGAGAAAGAGACCTGGCCTTAAAAAGCAGAAAATTTCTGAGCAAGTGTCTGTAAGGCGCGAAGACAGAGTCCGTTTGGTAAAAGTTGAGCCTTTTAAGGAATAACAGTGTGACAGTTACATTTTCTCATTACCTCATTTTAGCGGCCATACTTTTTAGTATTGCGGTAGCAGGGATTTTCATTAATCGAAAAAATGTAATTTTGCTGCTCATGTGTATCGAACTCATGTTGTTATCCGTGAATTTCAACTTCATCGCATTTTCAAGAATGCTGAATGACGAACTAGGGCAGATATTTGTATTCTTTATTCTTACAGTGGCTGCTGCAGAAGCGGCCATCGGCCTGGCGATTCTGGTAGTGCTTTTCCGTACACGACAGAGTATCAATGTAGAAGAGTTGGACGCACTCAAGGGCTAGCCATGGAAGCCGTTTATTTAGGTATCGTACTATCCCCGCTGTTGGCAGCTTTGATTGTCGGGCTGGGGGGTAGGTTAATTAGCCGCCCAACTGCGCACTGGGTCACAATTATCGGTGTTTTAGCCTCATTTTTACTCTCACTTTTGGTACTAAAAGATCTCATAGTGGATGGTGCTCAGGTATATAACGGGACGGTTTACCATTGGGCGACCATTGGAAATCTTTCTATGGAAATTGGATTTCTGGTCGATCATCTGACTGCTCTCATGGTTTCCGTAGTGACCCTCATCTCCCTAGCAGTGCATATCTACACGATCGGATACATGAAGGAAGACCCGGGTTATCAGCGATTTTTTAGTTATATCTCTCTATTTACCTTTGCAATGTTGATGTTGGTAATGTCTAACAATTTTCTACAGCTTTTCTTTGGTTGGGAGGCTGTGGGAGTAGTGTCCTACTTGTTGATCGGATTTTGGTACAAACGCCAGGCAGCCATTTTTGCCAGCTTGAAAGCGTTTCTGGTCAATCGGGTTGGAGATTTTGGTTTTTTGCTGGGCATCGCTGCTCTGCTTTGGGCAACAGGATCACTGGATTACAAGCAGGTCTTTGATGATGCAGAGAGGTTATCGGGGGTTTCTATAACGGTGTTTTCTGGCGTTGACTGGTCGATCCTAAGCCTCGCCTGTATATGTCTATTTGTAGGCGCTATGGCGAAATCAGCACAAATGCCGCTGCATATTTGGTTGCCAGATTCGATGGAAGGACCAACACCAATTTCAGCGCTCATTCATGCCGCAACGATGGTGACAGCTGGCATTTTTATGGTGGCGCGTATGTCCCCACTTTTTGAATTTTCCGAGACCGCGTTGAGTCTGATTCTAGTGATAGGCGCCACGACAGCTTTTTTTGCGGGGCTTTTGGGCATCGTTCAGGATGACATTAAGCGGGTCGTCGCGTACTCAACGGTATCTCAGCTGGGTTACATGACGGTAGCTTTAGGGGTTTCAGCCTATTCAGCGGGTATTTTTCATCTAGCCACGCATGCATTCTTTAAGGCATTGCTTTTTCTTGCTGCCGGTTCCGTCATCATGGCTATGCACCATGAGCAGAACATAAAAAAAATGGGTGGACTCAGAAGGTATATGCCGATTACTTACTGGTCTGCACTCATTGGTACATTAGCATTGATCGGTTTCCCTGGTTTTTCTGGCTTTTTTTCAAAAGATGCCTTAATCGAGGCTGTTCACGTTTCTACTGCAGTCTCTGCCCGCTACGCATATTGGTGCCTACTTGGCGGGGTTTTTATTACAGCGTTGTACAGTTTCCGTATGTTTTTTCTCGTGTTTCATGGTGAGGCTCGGACCGAACTATCTGGCAAAAAAACTCCTAAAGAATCTCCTATAGTAATGACAGTACCTCTGATTATTCTAGCGGTGTTCTCAGTAGTAATCGGCTGGCCCACTATCGGGCCGTTGTTGTTTGGGGATTTTTTTGCTGATTCTTTGCGTGTTCTTGATCACCATGACGTGCTGGGTATGGTGGGAACAGAATTTCATGGCCCGACTATCTTCATCGCACATTCAATGATGAGTTCTCCGGTAGTTTATCTTGCCGGAGCGGGATCGTTGACAGCTTGGTTTTTTTATCTGAAGCGTCCGGATCTTAGAGACTTGATTAAGCAGAGAATTAGGTTGTTACATCATGTACTAGTCAATAAGTATTATTTTGACTATTTGAATGAGGTTTTTCTTCTTCCCCGAGTGAGACAAGCCGCTAATTTTCTTTGGCACTTTGGTGACGAGAATATCATTGACGGTCGGTTAGTGAATGGAAGCGCGCGCACAATAGCTTCCGTATCCTCAGTCATTCGTAACATGCAGTCGGGGTATCTGTACCATTACGCATTTTCCATGATTATCGGGCTTGCAGTGCTGGTAGGCTGGATGGTACTGAGGACTTAGTATATGGAGCTGGATTTGCCCGTTCTCAGTTTTATCATTTGGCTACCCATTTTCTCTGCCGTGATCGTGCTTTGGCTTGGCTCGCTTGGCGAAGCTGAGATCGGTAAATTCGTCGCGCTAGCGGCTTCATTGTTTACCTTTGCCGCCAGTATTTTACTTTACACGGGCTTTGATATTGCCACAGCAAATATGCAGTTCGTTGAAAAGGCCACTTGGATTGAGCGTTTTAGGGCTGATTATTATCTGGGGGTAGATGGGATTTCAATGCCATTAGTGTTGCTGACTACATTCTTAACTCCCATCGTCATTATTGCGGGGTGGGAGATAATTCGAGTTCGATCCACCCAATATTTTGCAGCGTTTCTCTTGCTTGAAGGATTGATGGTGGGTGTGTTTTCAGCATTAGATGGGCTTCTCTTTTATGTATTCTGGGAGGCCATGTTGGTGCCAATGTTTTTGATCATTGGTGTCTGGGGAGGTGACCGTCGCGTTTATGCCACGGTCAAATTTTTTCTATATACCTTCTTGGGTTCGGTATTCATGCTTGTTGCGCTGATTTACTTATCTCTGCAGGCTGGGAGTTACTCTATTCTTGATTTTCATGAACTTCCACTCAGTATGTTCGAGCAATTGATGATTTTTTCTGCCTTTTTGCTCGCTTTTGCAGTTAAGGTCCCAATGTGGCCTGTTCATACTTGGCTCCCTGATGCTCATGTGGAAGCACCAACTGGCGGTTCAGTGATTCTGGCGGCAGTATTATTGAAAATGGGAGGGTACGGTTTTATTCGATTCAGTCTTCCTATTACTCCGGATGCCAGTCAGGCACTAGATTGGCTCATGATAGGACTTTCATTGATTGCCATAGTCTACATTTCGTTCGTTGCCTTGGCTCAACAGGATATGAAAAAACTCATTGCTTATTCGTCAATTGCGCATATGGGATTCGTGACGTTAGGATTTTTTATTGTGTTCTCCATCGCACTCAACGGGAACGGAGGGGATGGTACTAGGCTCGCACTTCAGGGTGGAATGGTGCAAATGATTTCCCATGGATTAATTTCGGGTGCTTTATTTCTTTGTGTGGGCGTCATGTATGACCGCTTACACACACGCCAGATCCATGATTACGGAGGGGTTATCAATACTATGCCTAAATTTGCAGCGCTAATGGTGCTGTTTGCCTTAGCTAATGCGGGCCTGCCCGGAACCTCCGGTTTTGTTGGAGAGTTTTTTGTGATTCTAGCTGCTTTTCAAGCAAATCTTTGGATAGCTTTTGTGGCAGCGACCACCTTAGTAATGGGCGCAGCTTATACGCTGTGGATGGTTAAGCGGGTGGTGTTTGGCGACATTACAAATAAATCTGTGGGTACACTGCAAGACATCGGTCACCGAGAGTTCAGTATGCTCGCCTTTCTCGCCTTGGCAATCCTGCTTATCGGGGTCTGGCCGGCGCCGCTCGTGGAGGTTATGGAGCAAACTTTAGGTCAGTTGATCGAGCACGTATTGCAGTCGAAGCTTTAGGGATAATTATGGCTGATTTAATTTTAGCAGCACCTGAGATTTTTCTTATTTGTGCCATATGCGTGGTGCTGTTAACTGATGTTTTTCTACCAGCTGATAAAACTATCGTCACATATAGTCTCGCTCTACTCTCTTTAGTCGGCACAGCAGCTATGACTGCCTACTTCAGTGTTGGTGAGACAGTTATAGGGTTTGGCGGTAGTTTTATAGCCGATTCAGCAGGAAGCGTTTTAAAAACCTTTGCCTACTTAATGGTTGCGATTTGCTTTCTCTATTCACGTGATTACCTCGAGCGCGCCGGACTTTTACGCGGAGAATTTTTTGTTCTAGGCCTATTCGGGTTGTTGGGCATTATGGTGATTATTTCTGGTCATAGTCTTTTGACGCTCTATTTAGGATTGGAGCTGCTATCCCTGTCTTTATATGCCTTAGTTGCCTTTAATCGTGACTCTGGGATTTGTGCTGAAGCTGCCATGAAGTATTTCGTGTTGGGGGCGATTGCTTCGGGAACTTTGCTCTATGGGATTTCTTTTTTATATGGCGTTACAGGAACCGTCGAGCTCCAGGCTTTGGGCCAGTATTTTAGAGAGCCGGATGCCTTGAGCTTACCCTTACTTCTTGGGTTAACGTTCATTATCGTCGGTATTGCATTTAAATTTGGGGCGGTGCCTTTTCATATGTGGTTGCCGGATGTTTACCAGGGTGCCCCGACTCCAGTGACGCTCTATGTGGGGTCCGCGCCAAAAATTGCTGCTTTTGCTCTAACGTGGAGGGTCCTCGCAGATGGCTTGCTGGGCTTGCACGAGAGCTGGGCCGACATGTTGGCTGTGCTCGCTATCTTGTCGCTTGGCATTGGGAGCATAGTTGCGATTGCGCAGAGTAACTTAAAGCGCATGCTTGCATATTCGACCATTTCCCACGTTGGCTTCATTCTGATGGGATTTATTGCGGGAACGGAAGATGGACTGCGGGCTTCTATGTTCTATACCTTAACGTACGTAATTATGGCTGCTGGCGCCTTTGGCATGATTATTTTGCTAAGTCGTAGAGGATTTGAAGCGGAAAATCTGGAAGATTTCAAGGGACTTAATGCCCGTAATCCTTGGTTTGCGTTTGTCATGTTAATGATCATGTTTAGCATGGCAGGCGTACCTCCATTCGTCGGTTTTTATGCCAAGGTAGTAGTGCTAGAGAGTTTGTTGGCCACCGATATGTTTTGGCTTGCAGGCTCAGCGGTATTTTTTACCGTCATCGGAGCCTTTTATTACCTGAGAGTCGTCTGGTATATGTACTTTGTTGACCCCCTGAATGAGGAATCTCTGGAAGCGGCCACAGATTTTCGTGTTGTTTTGAGTGTCAATGGTCTTGCGCTCCTAGTACTCGGGATATTTCCGGGGGTTCTTTTGAATCTTTGTGCCCGAGTGTTGTCCTAGCATCGACTGTGGTGCATTTGGTTGACCAATTGGTTGGTCATAAAATCTTTGCCTTGCGGGTCTTGGGGGGGCTCGGTATTATCCCACTCCTCAGTTGCGGGGTGGAGCAGTCAGGCAGCTCGTCGGGCTCATAACCCGAAGGTCGTAGGTTCGAATCCTACCCCCGCTACCAAATGTGGAGATTGATCGATGGCCCCGCAACAGCGGGGTTTGTTTTTGGAATTTTTGACCAAAGGTAAGCGGAGTTGGGGAACAAAGAGGCATGGTCTTTGCGGCGGATACACTCAGGATCAGGACTTTACTTGAACCCGCTCTTGAGGGAATGGGGTATGAAGTCATCATGATTGAACTGACAGGATCAAGCACGGCGGGTCAGGTGATGCGCGTCTATATCGATGCGCCCGGGGGCATCCTGTTGGATGACTGCGCACAAGTCAGCCGGCAGGTGAGCGCCATTCTTGATGTTGAGGACCCAATTAAAGGCGAGTACACACTTGAAGTGTCTTCACCGGGCCTCGATAGGCCGTTGGTGACCCCTGAGCATTTCAGCCGGTTCCAGGGCGATCAGATCAAAGTCACTATGCGCAGTCTGCATCTGGGCCGGCGCAGATTCACCGGGACCCTTTCGGAGGTTGGAGCTGACTCGATTGTGGTCGAGGTGGATCGAGAGCCCTATGAATTGCCGTTTAACGATAT
>CAJWKT010000058.1 GCA_913041665.1 uncultured Gammaproteobacteria bacterium
GGGGAATGCTAATAAAAAACCGCCGGAGGCGGGATTTTCTTGAAATTTGGATGAAATTTTTTTTTGTGGATGTTTTTTTTGGTTTTGAGAATGCGTTAAATGCAACATACGCCATTATATCAAGCACACGTGGATCTGGGTGCACGCATGGTGGACTTCGGCGGCTGGAGTATGCCCATCTCCTATGGATCCCAGATCTCAGAACATCACACAGTTAGAAGGGGCGCTGGGGTTTTTGATGTCTCACATATGACAATATTAGATTTCAAGGGCACCGAAGTAGGATCGTTTTTGCGACGTGTTTTGGCTAACGACGTTAGTAAGCTTCAAAGTGAAGGACAAGCCTTGTATAGCTGCATGCTTCGCGAAGACGGCGGAATATTAGATGATCTCATTGTTTATTGGTTCGGAGGGGAACGTTTCAGAATCATCTCAAACGCAGCCACCTGTACGAAAGATCTAGCTTGGTTTCGGGAGGTCGCTAGCGGGACTGCGGTGGAGATTGACCAAAGGAAAGATTTGGCTATGCTCGCCGTTCAAGGGCCGCGAGCAAGGGAAATTGTTGCTAAGAGTATTTTGCATAGTAAAAAGTGTCTAGCGTTAGGGCCTTTTTTTTCCACCCAGATAGGTAATTATATGCTCGCTCGGACTGGATACACTGGCGAGGACGGATTTGAAGTAATCTTACCGGCCAAAAATGTATGCGGTTTTTGGGAAGCACTTTTGAAGCATGGCGTGGTGCCGTGCGGACTAGGTTCACGAGACACTTTGCGCTTGGAAGCTGGTCTTAATCTTTACGGTGCAGATATGGATGAAAGTGTGAGCCCTCTGAGATGTGGTCTCAAATGGACAGTGGCGCTTGGGGAGGAAAGGGATTTTATTGGGCGTCAAGCACTTTACCATGAACTCAAAGCGGGACTAAAAGACAAACAAGTGGGTCTAATTCTGAACGGGAAGGGTGTTTTGAGGGCAGGCTATTCCGTGCGCACTGTTTTTGGTAGTGGCACGCTCACCAGCGGTAGCTATTCTCCTACCTTAGGTTGTTCAATTGCTTTTGCCAGAGTGCCGGTTCAGTCAGAACGTGCTTGTGAAGTTGAGATTCGTGGTCGGTGGCACGATGCGCGCATTGTGAAGCCCCCCTTCGTTCGGCACGGAAAGATTGAGGTAGATATGCTACAGGGAGAAACGGCATGAGTGAGATTCCAGGCCAGCTTAAATTTACCCGTGACCATGAATGGGTTCGGGAACATGATGATGGTACCGTCGAGGTGGGTATTACTGACCATGCGCAGACTGCGCTCGGCGACTTAGTGTTTATTGAGTTACCTGATACAGGAGGGAGTTTTACCGCTCATGATGCTTGCTGTGTTGTGGAGTCTGTTAAAGCAGCTTCTGACGTCTATTGTCCTCTGGCAGGAACGATCGTAAACACAAATGAGATTTTAATCGAGAAGCCGGAACTAGTGAATGATGATCCCTATGGTGAAGGGTGGCTTTTTCGACTTAGACCCGATCTACCTGGTGAGCTAGAAGGATTACTGGATGATAAAAATTATGAAAGGCTATTGGCTGAGGACAATGAGTAGATAAGTCGGAGTAGGAAAGTAGCAATGCCCTTTATCCCACACACCGAGAGCGATACCCAGGCCATGTTGCGCGACATAGGCGTGGAGAATATAGAAGAGCTTTTTGATGAGATTCCATCGGAGTTCCACTGCTTAGGCCTAAAGGGCATTCCTAAAGCCCTTACCGAGTTCCAATTAGCACGTCTGATGAGGGAGCGCTCTGCAAAAGATCAGATCAAGCTGAGCTTCATGGGCGCAGGCGCTTATGAACACCATATTCCTGCGGCTGTTTGGGAGATCGCAACGCGTGGGGAGTACTATAGTGCCTACACGCCTTACCAAGCTGAGGCTAGTCAAGGTACTTTGCAAGTTATCTACGAGTACCAGACTATGATAGCAAGTCTCACGGGGCTTGACGTCTCCAATGCATCTTTGTACGACGGGGCATCTGCTTTGGCTGAAGCTATCCTGATGGCCGTAAGAATAAACCGCAAATCGCGCTCTAAGCGGGTCTTAATTCCAAAAACCGTTCACCCTTTTTATGTAGATGTTGTTGGGAGTATTACAAGAAATCAGGGAATCAAAATTGTTCAATTACCCTACGATAATGAAACGGGGCAAGTCTCGTTGTCTGCCCTTGATGCATATTCCCACGAGGATATAACGGCGATTGTTATCCCCCAAACAAACGTTTTTGGGGTTCTAGAAGAAGTGCATACTATTACTCAGTGGGCTGTAGATCACGATGTATTAGCTATTGCATTAGTCAATCCTGTTGCTCTGGGCTTACTTAAGCCACCAGGCGAATGGGGTCCCGATGGTGTAGCAATCGCCTGTGGAGAAGGACAGCCTCTCGGTATTCCGTTGAGTTCGGGCGGCCCTTATTTTGGTTTTCTGAGCTGTCGCGAAGCGTTTGTGCGCCAATTGCCCGGACGTTTGGTTGGGAGGACCACTGATCTAGAAGGTACACAAGGTTTTACGCTAACTCTACAGGCGCGTGAGCAGCACATCCGCCGCTCCAGAGCTACCTCAAATATTTGTACCAATCAGGGACTGATGGTCACGGCTGCCACCATTTACATGAGTTTGTTAGGCCCAAGGGGACTCAGGCGCGTGGCCGAGCATTGTCATGTCAAGACCCGTGATCTAGTGTCAGTAATGAATGGCATTGACGGTGTTGATGAAGTATTTACTGGCAAACGTTTTCACGAGGCAGTTTTACGTCTACCGGTCAGTGTTGAGGCTGTACTTAATGTGCTGTCTGAGTGGGGTATTCTTGGTGGTGTGCCACTCTCGTCTTGGTATCCGGAGCTAGGTGAAGCTTTATTAGTTTGCGCGACTGAGACAAAGTCCGATGATGATCTTAAAATCTATGGGCAAGCGCTTCGGGCTGCCATAGATCAGGTCAGCGAGGCATAGTAATGGAACCGCTTATTTTTCAGCTCGGAAAAAAGGGTCGTACGGCCGGTGCTCATCTGCTCGAGGGCGTTGGTGAGATGGAGCTTCCAAATAACGCACTTAGAGATAAGCTGCCTTTATTACCCGAAGTTTCTGAGCTAGATGTTGTAAGACACTACACTCGTCTTTCTCAGAAAAACTTTTCTATTGACACGCATTTTTACCCCTTGGGATCCTGTACGATGAAATACAACCCTAGAGCCTGCAATACTTTTGCCATGCTAGCGGGTTTTCGTGATCGTCATCCGTTAGCGCCAGAGATGGTTTCTCAGGGGTTCATGAAATGCATGTTCGAATTACAGGAGATGCTGAAGGCTGTTACTGGTATGTCAGCTGTATCTCTCACCCCGATGGCGGGCGCTCAAGGTGAGCTTGCGGGGGTGACAATGATCCGTGCATATCACTTAGATCACGGGGATGACACGCGAACGGAGATCATTGTGCCGGATGCGGCTCACGGCACTAACCCAGCGACAGCAAAAATGTGTGGCTGCTCAGTTAGAGAGCTTCCAACACAGCCTGATGGTGACGTAGATCTTGTTGCCTTGGAAGCCTTAGTAGGACCTAAAACGGCGGGAATCATGTTAACTAACCCCTCCACGCTGGGTGTTTTTGAGCGGAACATTAAAGCGATTCAAGAAATAGTCCATGGTGCGGGTGGTTTGCTCTACTACGATGGCGCAAATTTGAATGCAATCCTGGGCAAAGTGTTGCCTGGCGATATGGGGTTCGATGTCATTCACATCAACCTGCACAAAACATTCTCAACGCCCCATGGCGGAGGCGGACCTGGTTCTGGCGCGGTCGGGGTTGGCGATACACTAAAGCCCTATTTGCCAGTGCCATTTATAGCTAGACAAGGCTCCAACTATGTTTGGGAAGATTCCTCAGTTCACTCTAAAAGTATCGGGAGGTTATCCGCCTTTATGGGAAACGCTGGGGTCCTTTTGCGAGCCTATGTGTATATGCGCCTACTCGGCGAGAGTGGAATGTCGAGAGTTGCAAATTACGCTACTCTAAATGCCAATTATCTTATGGAAAAACTTAAGAGCGTGGGCTTTGATTTAGCTTTTCCCTCCCGCCGGGCTAGTCATGAGTTTGTATTGACGCTGAAGCGTCAGGCAAAGGAGAGTGGTGTAACAGCTATGGATTTTTCTAAGGCACTTTTGGATGAAGGATTTCATGCGCCGACAGCTTATTTCCCGCTTTTAATTCCGGAGTGCCTACTCATTGAACCAACGGAGACCGAGAGCAAAGAAACCCTGGATCAATTTATTGCTGCGATGGCTAAGATTTTAGAAGAAACACAACGCGATCCTCAGGCCATAAAAGACGCCCCTGTTTCAACCCCGGTGCGTCGTCTTGATGAGGTCCGTGCCGCACGTCAGCTAAACGTGCGCTATTCTTATCAGGACCATGAAGGTTTGGGGGAGATAGAGGACCCCAGGTCTCTCTAATCTAGTTACATTTTTATCGTGAATTGCAGACTATCCACTATGAAGCATTTTTTACCATGCCTCCTATTTATGATTGTTTTTTCTGCCAGCGTTCTGGCTCAGGATGAGCCTAGTTGGAATACTACGCTGGACAAGATTTCGAGCGGGGTGGTTTCAATTCAGATTGATAGCACGCGGGCATTTGATACGGACCGCAATCAATCTACCCAAGCCACTGGTTTTGTCGTAGACGCTGAACAGGGCTTGATCTTAACAAATAGACATGTAGTTACGACCGGACCTGTGGTAGCCCAGGCGATTTTTCTGAACCAAGAAGAAGTAGAGTTAGTCCCGTTGTACCGTGATCCAGTACACGATTTTGGTTTTTTCAAATATGACCCTCGCGCACTGAGGTTTATCAAGCCGGAAGAGCTTAAGCTCGTCCCAGAAGCTGCACAAATCGGTAGGGATATTCGAATAGTCGGTAATGATGCTGGCGAACAACTCTCAATTCTTGCTGGCACGATTGCCCGGATAGATCGGACAGCGCCGAATTATGGACGTGGAAATTATAATGACTTCAATACGTTCTATTTGCAGGCTGCTTCAGGGACGTCGGGCGGTTCGTCAGGGTCACCAGTCATAGATATTGAGGGTCGAGTTGTAGCGCTTAATGCGGGTGCTAATTCACAGGCGGCCTCCAGTTTTTTCCTTCCTTTAGAGCGGGTCCGTAGGGCTCTCTCATTGATTCGTGAGGGACACTTTGTTTCTAGGGGTACATTGCAGACCGAGTTCATCCACAAACCCTATGCCGAGCTCCGCCGCCTAGGTTTGACTGAATCAACGGAAGCCAGTAATCGAGAAGCCTTTCCAGCATACACAGGCCTATTGGTTGTTGAGCAAATTATTCCTAGTTCGGCAGCGTCAGAGGTTTTGAGGCCTGGAGACGTACTTATAAGTGTTGACAATGAGCTACTATCGGAATTTGTGTCGCTGGCAGCCGCGCTCGATGACCGGGTCGGTCAGACGGTACTGGTCGAAATAGAGCGGGATGGGGTGCGTATACAGCAGGAAATGGTTGTTGATGATTTGCATGCCATCACGCCAGATGAATTCATCGAATACGGGGACGGAATTTTTCACAATCTTTCTTATCAGCAGGCGCGCCATTTCAATCGATCGATTTCGGGTATCTACACCGCTAATTCTGGCTACATTTTTGGAACGGCGGCTATTCCAAGAGCAAGCCTTATTACTGATATCGACGGCCAGCCAGTAAAAAGCCTGGATGATTTTCAGCAACGCTTGGAGGTATTACCCGACCAGCAGCGCGCAACAGTGCGTTTCGTAACGCTGGAAGATCCGCGGACGGATAAGTTGCGTCTCATTACCAATGACCGTGGTTGGTTTCCCGCAAAGCGCTGCAAGCGAGATGATCGGTCGGGTTTTTGGCCGTGCCGGGAATTGGCAGAAGCGGTTTCCCGCGATACTGTCGCGTCTCGGGACGCGACATTTCCGTCGGCACGCTTTAGGGAAGTACTTTTTAACACTAAGTATATTAATCGGGTTATACAATCTTTGGTGCTTGTCAATTTTGATATGCCGTATACCGTTTCTGGTGTTTCTGATCGGCACTACTACGGTACCGGGGTTATCGTTGATGCTGAGAGGGGTTGGGTGGTTGTTGACAGGAACACGGTGCCAGTAGCTATGGGTGATGTGCGGATCACGTTTGCAGGTTCACTGGAAGTACCGGGGTGGGTGGAATACATACATCCGCTACATAATTTAGCCGTTGTTGCCTACGATCCTACCCTTATAGGGAATACCCCAACTCGTAGCGCTACATTTCTTCCCGAACTCTTCTCTTCCCCAGTTAACTTTGGTCCTGGTAGAGAAGTAATGGTGGTTGGGCTGAAAGCCGATCACACGTTACATTCTCAATCCAGCGAGGTAGCCGCTTTAGAACCAATTAATTTTCCCCTTTCGAGAACGTTGAAATTTCGTGATTCGAATCTAGAAGGAATTAGGCTAGTAAATGGCCCAGATGAATTTGACGGAGTAATTATTGATAAACGTGGCCGGATAATAGCGCTTTGGGCTAGTTTTATTTATCAAACGGGTAGAGAGCTTACCCAAACTAACATAGGCATTCCGGCAGATCTCATTACCGACATGATTAAGGCTCTAAGAGAGGAGCAGCCTTTGTATTCGCTAGATGTTGAGTGGCGACTGATGCCGATTGCCAGCGCGCGAAAGTTTGGGCTACCAGAAAGTTGGGTAAGTCGTTATGAGGTCCATAATTCGGAACGTCGCCAGGTGCTTACCGTCTCAAGCGTGGTAGCTGGTTCTCCAGCAGCAAAGTTTTTTGAGGTGGGGGATATTCTTCTGAACATCGATGGCGATGTATTGAATACGTTCCGGGAGGTAGAGAGCGTTGTTCAGCGTGATGAGGTTGAGGTTACAGTTTACCGTGATGGGCAGGAGTTAATTGGGCGCGTTCGCACGGTTGCACTGAGTGGGCGGGGCATCGAGCGCGTACTGCTATGGGCGGGAGCTTTGCTGCAGACGCCTCATCGAGCGGTTTCGGCCCAGAGAGGAATAGATTCAGCGGGAGTTTATGTTTCGTATTTTGGTTTTGGTTCGCCAGCGAGCCGGTCACGACTTTTTGCTGGCCGTCAAATACTGGAAGTAGATGGCCAGCCTACGCCTAATCTTGACAGTTTCATCGTGGCTGTGGGTGGATTGCAAGATCGCGAGTCTGTGCGTCTAAATACCGTTGCATGGAACGGCATACCCCAAGTGGTAACACTCAGGCTGGACAGGCACTACTGGCCCAGCTATGAGTTAAGGCGAGTTGGCAACCATTGGCAACGATTCCCCCTCAAATGATTTAAGGGGCGCTTATTTTTGCACTGATCATCGCCATTTTTTATTCACGATGACCGGGGTAGCTACCCTAAAGATTGTCTCCGGGGGACAAACAGGTGTTGATCGAGGTGCGCTTGCTGCCGCATTAGATGGTGGTGCGCCTTGTGGTGGTTGGTGTCCGGAAAACCGCATTGCAGAGGATGGTGTAATCCCTCTTCATTTTCCATTGCAGGAACTTCGAGGTGGTACCTATAGGGGACGTACATTAAAAAATGTACTGGATTCTGATGGTACTTTAATTATCTTCAATAGAGTGCTTACCGGTGGATCGAAGTTGACCGTAGATTTCTGCGAGCAAAGGAAAAAGCCATACTGTTTAATTGATGCAACTGAATTTTCTACTCAGTATTCAATTAAGCAACTCACAAATTTCTTAAGGGACAGAAAAATATTGACATTAAATGTTGCTGGCCCGCGTGCTAGTAATTGGGAGAATGGTGAAGAGCATACTTACAATCTTATAACTGAGCTTCTCAAGTCCGTTCGAGCATAATTAGGTGTTATGTTCTAATTGCGTACCTGTTTGACAGGTGCCAGTTCTTTTTCCAGTGCTTCCAGGCTAGTTATGGGCGGGCGGCACTCAGTACCCCTGCAGATATAGGCAACTACGGAGCCTTGCGGTTTGCAGTCTGCCAAAAGACCAGGCAAATTATTTTCATTTGTGGGAATACTGAGGCATACACGCTTAGGATTGTAGCCCGCGTGCACAAATCGCCGCCATTCCTTGAGAGAGCTGGGTTCGCCTCGAATAATGATTATCTCTGGAGGTGACAGATATGCATCGAGACCCCGCAGCATTGAATTGTGTGCTTCCGGGTAACGTCTCAGTCCTGGCTCAGCCGCCGCCGCGAGTGCCCTTTGGGCTGCTCTGAGGTAGCGTTCTTCCCCTAATAGATGGCCCAGCACAATGAGCACTTGGACCGCAATTCCGTTACCAGAAGGCATCGCCTCATCTGTGAAAGGTTTTGGACGAAGAATCAATGGTTCGTGATCATTGGCGGTAAAAAAGAAGCCTCCAATATCATCCTCGAATTCTGAGAGAAGTACTTCTACGAGCTCTTGAGCCAGGGCAAGATCTTCGGAGCGCCATCGATATTGGAGCAATTCGAGGATGCCGTGGATAAGAAACGCATAGTCATCCAAGTAGGCTGGGAAGCGCGCGCGTTTATCCTTATAACACGCTTTTAGTCGGCCCTTGTTCCACAGTTTGGAGCGAATGAAGTCCACGGCTTGGGTCGCTGAAATTGCAAGATCTTCTCTCACCAGACAGCGTGCGGCGACGGCCATGCCGCCAATCATGAGGCCATTCCATGAAGTTAGCACTTTAACGTCTTTATGGGGCCGGACTCGCTGCTCTCTGGTATTCAATAGTTTGATGCGTGAGTGATCCAATAATTCCCTAGTTTTTGCTACGGACAGGGCCATATTCTCGGCAAGGCTATCTAATGATTTAGCCACGTATAAGTGGGATGCGTTTTCAAAATTTGCGCCGTCGGTAAGGCCAAAATATTCACCTGCCACTTTTGCTTCATCTGTATCTAATAGTGACTCAAATTCCTCTTGCGTCCAAAGATAGAATTTGCCTTCTTCGCCTTCTGAGTCCGCGTCTAATGTTGCGTAATATCCTCCTTCGGGATCTTGCATCTCTCTCATGACCCAGTTGGCAGTTTCTGAGGCAATTTTTTCAAATAAAGCATCCCCAGTGGCTGCAGATGCATGGGCATAAAGGGCTAGTAAGGCGGCGTTGTCATAAAGCATTTTCTCAAAATGAGGGATAAGCCAGTAACGGTCTACTGAGTAACGAAAGAAGCCACCCCCAAGTTGATCATAGAGCCCGCCATTAGCCATGCGCGTTAGGCTCAAGGTAGCCATAAAAAGGGCTTGTAGGTCCGGATCAGATTCTTCGGCGCTATTGCGCCATGCGTCCAGAAGCATTTCAATGTTCGTGGGGTGAGGGAATTTCGGTGCATCGCCAAAGCCTCCATATTCATCGTCAAAAATTTCACTGAGCTTCTGTTTTGCTTGTTTCAAGGGCGTATGGTCGAGATTTTCGTGATTAACCTCGGATGATTGATCTAAATTTTCGAGCATATCGCTCAGCTTCTTGGTCTGGGAACGAACTTCCAGTTCGTTTTCTCGATAATAGGTTTCTACTCGACGCAGAACATCTTGGAACGGAGGCATCCCGTAACGCGGTTCTTTCGGAAAATAAGTTCCAGCAAAAATTGGTAGTTGGTTGTCAGGCGTTAAAAAAACAGTGAGGGGCCAGCCACCAGAGCGGCGGGTGATAATGTGGTGAGCTGTCTGGTAAATTTTATCTAGATCAGGGCGTTCTTCCCGGTCCACCTTGATATTGATAAAAAGTTTGTTCATCAGTTGAGCTGTTTCTTGATCCTCAAATGATTCATGCGCCATCACATGGCACCAGTGACATGCTGAATACCCGATGGATAGTAAAATTGGTTTGCCTGATTTTTTTGCCAGCTCTAAGGATATTTCATTCCACGCATACCATTGCACCGGGTTATCAGCGTGCTGTAGAAGGTAGGGACTGGTCTCTTCTTGTAGCTGGTTAGCCATGATTCGACTATAGCAGGATGGCGTATCAGACTGGCTCCTTTGTGGACCCACGATTACACTAGGTCTTATTTATTCTATAGGTACCCCACTGTTTAACTATCCTGGATTTGACCCCATTGCTTTTGCTGTGGGCCCTCTGCAGATTCGCTGGTACGGACTGATGTATCTTGGCGCGTTTGCGCTAGGTTGGCTCGGTGCCCGAGCAAGAGCAAAAAACCCCCTCAGTCCCATTCCTAGCGCCAGACTGGATGATCTAGTCTTCTACGTCGCGTTAGGCGTCATATTGGGCGGGCGTGTCGGTTATATGCTCTTCTACAATTTCGCTGGTCTAATCGAAAATCCCTTCAACCTTTTTAAGGTTTGGGAGGGGGGAATGTCCTTCCATGGTGGATTTTTGGGCGTGATGATAGCCATGGGACTATTTGCTCGGAATCTCAAGCAACCCTTTTTTGTAATCACGGATTTTCTAGCTCCCTGGATCGCACCGGGTTTAGGTTTGGGGCGAATCGGCAATTTTATCAACGGGGAGCTCTGGGGGGCAGAAACAAGTTCTGATGCACCTTGGGTTGTGGTTGTTGATGGAGTGTCCCGGCACCCGAGCCAGCTCTATGAAGCATTTTTAGAGGGTTTAGTATTGTTCTTAGTCCTGTGGTTTTTCTCCAGAAAAAGGCGCCCAACCATGGCTATCTCTGGATTATTTTTAACGTTATATGGCATCTTCCGGATCTGTATAGAATTCATTAGATTGCCTGACAACAATCAGTATGTAGCATTCGATTGGCTTACGCGGGGCCAAATTTTGTCGTTACCGATGTTTGTAGCGGGAACCATTATGCTGATCCTTGTGTATATTCGGGGTGTGTCTTCTGAGGGTAAATCCCGGTGAAGCAGTACCTGGATCTACTACAAAAGGTTCGCGAAGAGGGCACCAAAAAAGGTGATCGCACCGGCACGGGCACCCAAAGTATCTTTGGTTACCAGATGCGCTTCGATCTAAGTAGGGGGTTTCCAATACTGACGACGAAGAAATTGCATGTCCGTTCAATAATTTATGAGTTGCTATGGTTGCTTCGTGGTGACACAAATATCAGTTATTTACATGATTACGATGTACACATATGGGACGAGTGGGCTGACGAAAAAGGCGAACTCGGCCCAATTTACGGGGCACAGTGGCGGGCTTGGCCTACCCTAGACGGTGGGCATATCGACCAAATTGCACGCGCAGTTGAGCTAATAAAGACTGATCCAGATTCGCGCCGGATTGTGGTTAGCGCGTGGAATGTTGGTCAGCTTGGTGACATGAGGCTCTCACCTTGCCACGCTATGTTTCAATTCTATGTATCGAATGGAAAGCTGTCTTGCCAACTTTATCAGCGTAGCGCAGACATATTTTTGGGTGTACCGTTTAATATCGCATCTTACTCGTTGCTGACTCACTTGATGGCGAGTCAGACCGAGCTCGAATTAGGGGATTTTGTCTGGAGTGGGGGAGATTGCCACCTCTATCTCAATCATCTTCGTCAGGCGGACGAGCAGCTGACCCGTGAGCCGCTACCCTTGCCTCAGCTTACTATAAAGCGTAGTCCCATTAGTATTTTTGACTGTCGGTACGAAGACATAGAGCTTGATGGCTACGAAGCTCATCCACACATTAAAGCCCAGGTGTCTAAATAGACCAATCTGTCTTTCCTAGTGGTAGGTAGATGTGTTCGAATTTTTTCACTATTACCCTGTCGCACACCTCTCGGTTAGTTCAGACAAGTATCTTTGAAATTTGTTAGTCTGTGGTACTGGTGCAATTTACTGTAATTTTTTCCCCTCTAGGCTCTAATGGGATTGCGGTCAAAGTACCTCCCCACACGCACCCGCTGTCCAACGCCGTGATATCCGTTCGTGATAAAACACCCAGTGCAGCCCAGTGGCCGAAGACAATATGGTTGTCCTGATTAAGGCGCCCGGGTACGTCAAACCATGGCATCAATTGAGAGGGTTGTAAGCCAGGTTTGCAGTGATGTTCAAAGTTTAGTTGCCCATTTTTGTCGCAGAAACGAATGCGTGTAAGTGCATTGATTGTGAAGCGGTGTCGCTCCTCGCCATTAAGTTTTTTTGACCAGATATTGGGTTCATTACCGTACATGGTTTTCAGGCTTTTGCGCCAGTTAGTGCATTGCAGCTGTTCGCTAATCTCTCTAGCGTGTTGAATAGCCTCAGCTACACTCCAGAAGGGGGGTAATCCTGCATGGACAAGCACCCTTTTCGTATGTGGGTCATGATGCAGGAGGGGTTGTTGACGCATCCAGCCTAGGATTTCATCGCTGTCAGGCGCTTCAAGGACTGCATTAATTGTATCAGCAGGGCCAACTTTCCTTACACCAGCAGCCACAGCTAGGAGGTGAAGGTCATGATTTCCCAAAACAGCAGTGGCGTTTTCTTTTAGGCGCATAACTCTGCGCAGAACTCTCAGGGAATCGGGCCCGCGGTTGACTAGATCACCCACTAGCCACAGGTGGTCATTTTTAGGGTTAAACGAAATCTTGTCTATTAATCGCTTAAATGCATGATCACATCCTTGAATATCACCGATTGCATATAGCGTCATTAATTCAAGCCATTAACCTAGTACGCTGATTGTAACGTGCGTAGCATTTTATGGAGACCAGCATATTGCGGGGAGGGAGGGTAAGACGCCATCTAAGGGCTTTTGCTCAGCTGGCTAGGGACCGAAGTCGTTTTGCAGCAGAGGTTTGACAGTTTGGCAAACTCCCCCGGGGTCAATGTTTCTGGCCGTGCACGTGGATTAATTTGCGCCTGTCTAATTTTTTCCGGCTCAAGCCACCCTTTCAAGCTGTTAGCAATGGTTTTTCGGCGCATAGAGAATGCACGTGTAACAAGTTTGGAGAAATGGCCCGGGTTTTTTACCGCAAAGCGAGGTTTAGCACTAGGTTGCAAGCCAACAATTGTTGACCAAACTTTGGGGGCCGGGTTAAAAGCGCCAGGTCCGACATCGAAGTATGCCTTAGGTTCCGCCCACAAGGCTAGGTTGACCGTAAGCCGACCATATTGTTTGCTACCCGGTGCAGCTGTCATCCGATTGGCAACTTCTTTTTGCAGCATGAGATACATGTCTCTGATGGCGGTACGATGCGTGAGAAGATGAAATAACAGTGGAGTGGAAATGTTGTAGGGTAGATTTCCTACTACGCGTAGTGAAGCTTTGCTTCGAGCAAGTCCTGAGAAATCAAATTTCAAGGCATCCAGGCGATAGACTCTGAGGCGCTCGGGTTTTGGGCATTTGTCGATCAGTTGGTCTGCTAGTTGACCGTCTAGCTCAACTACATGAAGTTGATTTAAATGCTTGACTAAGGGGAAGGTAAGGGCGCCATGACCTCCTCCGATTTCTACCATTAGGTCATCCGGTTGTGGAGCTATTGTTTTCACTATTTTTTCGACAATGGCCGGGTCGTGAAGGAAATGCTGTCCGAGTCGCTTGTTTGCTCTCAGATTCATACAGATTTTGTCGAGGTCCACCTTTTGGCTCGAACCGTTGTTCGGGTCCAATTTCTTCGACAGCTTTAGATGATTTACTAGGACCAGACAGTTGTTTCTGTTTTGCTTTAGGTGTGAAAGGGTTGTGTAAACCGAGCATTGGGTAATTTTTTTTGGACAGAATATAGGATTCCAGATCTTTCTC
>CAJWKT010000059.1 GCA_913041665.1 uncultured Gammaproteobacteria bacterium
GGCTCGCGATTGATGATGATGACCCCCAAACAACACCAGTTCGCCAGAGAGATCGTGCTCGGTAAGAGTCAGGCCGATGCCTACCGGGCGGCCTACGATACGCTCCGGATGAACGACAACAGCATCCGTCGTGAAGCAAGCCGGTTAATGGATAACCCCAACGTCGCCACTACAGTGGTAGAACTACAGCAGGAGGCCGATGCAGCGGTGGTGCAAGAGAGGATTGCCACCCGGGAGGCAGGGGCCGGAGGTTCAAATCCTCTCACCCCGACCAATTAAATCATTTTAGCGCTCTACTCATGCCTAAGCGCTTCGATCGGATCTAGGCCCGCTGCCCGCTTTGCCGGCCATATACCAAACACAAGCCCCACAGCGGCACTGAAGGTAAACGCAGTAGCGACCGATACGAAGCTGACCTGTGTCTGCCAACCGGCAAACTCCGCTGCAATATAAGCGGCCCCTATACCAAGGGCTAACCCAATCCCGCCTCCCAACAGGCATAGCACCATAGCTTCTACCAAAAATTGCAGCATAATATTTCCATTCGTCGCGCCCATCGCTTTTCGAATGCCTATTTCACGGGTCCTCTCGGTGACAGTAACCAACATAATGTTCATGATGCCAATGCCTCCCACAAGAAGACTAACAGCTGCAATCCCAGCAAGCAGATATGTAAAAATCTCGGTCGCTTCCTGTCGTGTGTCCAAAAATTGTTTCCGGTTCATGATTGAAAAATCATTGTCAGCGCCCGGCAAAATTTTGTGCTCGCGTCGCAGCACACTCTCTATATCCACCATTGCTAACTCAATCGAAGAGTCCTCACGGACCTTGATGCTAATGGTCTCCACGAAGTCGGATCCGGTCACACGAAACTGAGCTGTACTAAGGGGGATCCAGATATCATCATCGGGATTATGCCAACCCGATGACCCCTTGGCCTCCAGTACCCCGATAACATCGAAAGAGATGGAACGAATCTGAATCGTCTTACCCAGGATACCTGTGGCATCCGTGTCCAGCATATTCGGAACTTCAGCCCCAAGTACGACCACGCGGCGGCGGGCTGAGTCATCCGACTGATTAAACATGCGGCCCGTAGCAATGCTGAACAAATGAACATCAGCGTAATTAGGTGTCGTGCCAAGTACAGTCAGATTAAGATTCTTATTTCCGTATTTGATCTGTCTGCGCCCGTTGATTTCCGGCACCACTCCACCAAAAGAAACGGATTGCTGAGCCAGAGCAAGCGCATCCCCCGTTGTCAATGTTTGCTGATTTCGTGCAATGCCCCGACTGAAAAAACCTGCTGAGCTGACCGATAGAATATCGCCGCCCAGTGCTTCCATTTGCTCATCAATGGCCTGCTGCGCACCGGCTCCTAGCGCAACCATCGTGATCACTGCAGCAACGCCGATAATGATTCCGAGCATCGTCAAGGTAGCCCGAAACAGATTACCCCGAATCGACTGAAGGGCAATCAAGGTTGTTTCACCCAACAACATTATCTCATTCCGCCTCCCATTCCACCGCCGGAATTACCCAAACCAGGGATCATAGAACCAATCCTACGACTAATCGCTTGCTGCAATTCCTGCTGCGTCTCAACCAGATGCGCGCTCGGCAAAATCAGAACGGTATCAGATTCATCTAAACCGGAGACAATTTCAACGCGGTCAAGGTCAGTAATGCCGGCCCTGACATTAGCGATCCGGATGCTCCTATCTGTTTCCTGCACAACTACCCAAAAATCTCCACCGAAACGGTAGTCGGTCCCCGAGTCAGTCCCAGGAGAACCTCTAGTCATACCACCGGGCCCTACCGGGCGGCTTGGTGAGCGTCCACTGCTTAGTGCTCCACGTACAAACTCTTCTTCCTCACGACTGAGTGCTTCCCCAGCACGCCGCTTGGCCATAATTGTACGAATTCTGCCCGTGTCCGTCCCGGTCGGTAATTCCACCGAGCGCCCGCCCAGCAAAACTGTCTCGGTATCGGTGCCATCATTTGGATTCGTAATCTGCCTGCTACTGCCCGCTAGGGTTTCCCTACGCAAATCCGATTCAACCAGCCCAAGCAGACTCGCCGTCGTGGGAATATCACGATCAGTACGGAGTGCCATAACGGGTAAAGACAAAACATTTTCCCGAGCAACAATAGAAACCTCTACTTCTGCATTCATGCCCGGCATGAGCAAGCCCTCAGGATTTTGAATAGACATCAGCACCGCAAACATTGTCACGTTTTGCTCGACCACAGCCTGCGGTTCAATTTTGATAACGTCTCCCGGAAATGGCTGATTCGGAAATGCAGCAACCGTTATTTCAGCTTTCATGCCAGAACGGACTTTACCGATATCAGTCTCATCGATCAGCGCTCGAATCTGGACCGCACTCAGGTCCGCCATATTCATAAGCAACGTTCCGCCCGCAAAGTCCTGCGTAGGTGATGAAATTACTTGGCCTTTCTCGACTGGTTTTGAGATCACTGTTCCCGTTATCGGAGCGCGCACGTCCGTGTCCTCGACCGCTATGCGTGCATTCTCTACCTCAACTTCCGCACTTATGACTTGCGCCTCTGCATTAGCCAGCTCAAGCATCGCCTGCTCGCGCTCAATTTCGGTGAAGGTACCATTCTTAACTAGCACTTCTGCCCGCGTCATTTGGGTTTGAGAAATCTGCCTACGCGATACTGCGGCTTTCAAACCAGCTTCGGCTTGCGCTAATCGATTACGCACTGTTCTTGGATCAATGTGAACCAGAAGATCGCCTTCCTCAACGAGGTCGCCCGTTTCAACAAGCAACTCCAGTATTTCTCCGGACGCCTTTGATTTAACCCCAACTATTGCTAACGGCTCAACAATACCAGTCGATCCAACCGACACATTGATTGAGGCTCGCTCCAGCGATGCTGTGTTATAACTTGGTACCGAAGACTGCTCTTCCACACATCCAAAAAGAAATAATGCTAGTAGAGGCAACTGAGATTGTTTCATTAGTGTCCTCCAGAAGGCTGATCATCCACTATGGCGCCGTCACTCAACCGAATAATGCGTCGTGCATGATCTGCAATTTCCTGCTCGTGCGTAACAACAATTATCGTATTCCCCGACTCATGGAGATCATCAAATAATGACATTATCTCACGCCCGGTCGTGGAATCCAGATTCCCGGTAGGTTCATCTGCCAACAAGATGCTCGGCTCTGTCACTAATGCTCGCGCCACTGCAACACGCTGACGTTGCCCTCCAGACAATTCGAGGGGTCTGTGAAGCGTACGATCCGCTAGCCCTACGATTTCAAGCGCATGCTGTGCTCGTTCATGCCGTTCCTTGCGCTTCATGCCTGAATAAATTAATGGTACTTCCACATTGTGAAGTGCGCTCATCCTATTCAATAAATTGAATGTCTGAAAAACAAAACCGATGTCTTGGTTTCGGGCCTTCGCAAGTTGTCTATCATTCATTTCAGAAACAAGACGTCCGTTAAGCCAATAATCGCCCGTTGTTGGTGAGTCGAGGCAACCAATCACGTTCATGAGAGTCGATTTTCCGGAACCGGATGGGCCCATAACAGCCGCAAATTCATTGGGCTTGATCACCATATCGATTGATCGGAGTGCATAGATCGTCTCTGATCCCATTCGATACGTCCGTCCAATGTCCACAAAACATATGATGGCTTCAGTTAAGTAATCTGGGAGAGAATCCGGACTCATTCGTACATTCTGTGACTTATCCATAATTATACCAGCCAATAGCCCCATCTACTTAGGTGCTGCACGGCTGCAAAGGGTCGCATGGTTCCCTTAAAAACCCTTCATGTTTTTCCCCGAACCAGAGGCAGAGCTAGATAATCCTTCTAGCTAAGCCTTTCTCAGATAAGCCGCATCGATGTCAGTCAACAAATCTGTAGACTTTTCTTTTGTAGTGGTAAGCCGATTCCTCAGCGACAGAACAGTCTTAATACCTGGGATATCGAACTCACCATCAGGAATAAGGCTAGTTGACAGATCAAACAACTCGGTCATGACTCTATTCACGATGGTTGGCTTTATGGCAGGCATACGCGCAACTAATAAATCCTTAGCTGCTTCATAATTGTACGCCTGTGATAAATAGCTTAATGCACTAATCTTCTAGTAACATTTATAGATTCGTTATTGTGCTGATATCTCAGGTGTTTGACTATCCCCTGATCTTCATACCCTTCCTCTTTTCTTGGGGTGAAAAAGCTTAAGTGGTGATTTCTAAAACTCACAACCGTACAGGATCACTGCAAAGGGAGATTTTTTGAACCTGTAGGCCCTAGTAAGGGGCTCCTGAAAAACAATGGGGTCAATGTAGGTTACCTCGATAGCTAATCGGTCACCATCTCGGTATAAACGTTCAATGCTCCGCATGGCAGCGGATTGAGGGATCGCTCGACCCAGCGTCGTCACATAGCCACGAGAATATGCAAGTGTTTCTATAACTAAGGTATCATTTTCGTACCAACCGATAGAATTTCCCATGGTGGGCATGGCCTGATCTTTTAGGTTAGCAACACTGGGTACTGCATCCACAGAATGTCCACGCTGATTCAACCAAACTGTTCGCCTCAAATCAAACATTTCATAATGTATTAAAACAGTACTCTCAAGCTGCTGAATTTCAATGGGCGAACCGGGACTACCCCAAATGCGTCCAAGACCAGAAGGAATACACTGCAGACTCGGATCATCTGTTAAAAAATTGTATGACCCTGCTCTTATTTTTCCCTCTGGGGTATACACTACCTCCGAATAGCCACCATTCTCAAATGTCGAATCAATTATCCAAGTACCCTTAAGATCCAGTTCTGTCTGGGCAACAACAGAAACACCAAAAAGAAAAACAATTAAAATAAAATATCGCTCGTTCTTCTTTTTTTTGTATTTTTTCATCTTGCTGATATAAAAATTAATGTATACCGCATTAATAATGACGCCCTCCGTCTATTCTAGCAGCACTGAAACCTCACGTAATTGTAAAAATCGATGTACAATAGATTGCGTGCAAAATTTTTTAACAAACACAAATACTTAGCACTGCATACTTACAACAATAACAGCACATCCGCGCATTTTTATGGCAAGCACATTTAAAATAGTACCCTCATCCGGAAATTTATCAGCGGAACGCTTCAAAGTTTATACGCAACGAAACCTACATAAACTTCCTCACATCTCATCACTTTCAAAACAGCAGCAGTTTGAGATTCAGGTTGTAGCAAACGTATTGCCATTCCGCGTAAATCAGTACGTAGCTGAAAATTTAATTGACTGGGGTAGGGTCCCTGATGATCCAATGTTTCGTCTAGTCTTTCCTCAAAGAGAAATGCTTGAAGAAAATGATTATGGCATCATGTCGGGGGCATTAAAAAAAAGAAAGTCTAAGCCGGAACTTGAAAAACAAGCTAGAATTATCCGAGCAAAACTTAATCCTAACCCTGCTGACCAGATGGAGCTGAATCTTGCCGAACTAGACGGAAAGACACTAGAAGGCGTGCAGCACAAATATCCAGAGACTGTATTGTTCTTCCCTGCACGGGGCCAAGTCTGCCATAGTTATTGTACATTTTGCTTTCGATGGCCACAATTTGTGGGTGATCGTGCCCTTCGGTTTGCTTCGACCAGTCCAAGTACACTCACACGATACCTAATCCAGCAGCCTCAAGTGAGTGATGTTCTCATCACAGGCGGAGATCCAATGGTGATGCAAACCCACCATCTGAATGACTGCATTCAGCCGCTACTGTCTCCCGAGCTGGAACACATCCAAACAATTCGTATCGGTACAAAATCTTTAAGTTTTTGGCCTCATCGCTATGTAAATGATGTAGATGCGCTGGATCTTCTCGCGTTACTAGAAAAATGTGTGCGAGCCGGAAAGCATGTAGCAATAATGGCGCACTATAATCACTGGCGCGAACTAGAGACCCCTATTGCTCAAGAAGCAATCAGGAGAGTACGCCAAACTGGTGCAGTGATCCGTGCCCAGGGACCTCTACTTCGAAAAATTAATGATGATCCTCGTGTGTGGAGCAGACTATGGGAAGAGCAGGCGCGCCTGGGGATTATCCCCTACTACATGTTTGTCGAGCGAGATACTGGGGCACAAGCCTACTTTGAGGTTCCTCTAGCCCGAAGTTGGGAAATTTACCGCGATGCAATCCAACGAGTCTCTGGACTCGGAAGAACAGCGCGCGGACCCTCGATGAGTACAAGTCCCGGAAAAATAGAAATTCAGGGAATTACGGAGATACAAGGGGAAAAAGTTTTTGTACTGCGCTTCATCCAAGGCAGGAATCCTGATTGGGTACAGCGACCGTTCTTTGCTCAGTATGACGCAGAGGCTACTTGGCTCAACCAGCTCAAACCAGCATTTGGTAAAAAAGAATTTTTCTTCGAAAAAGAGTTTAACAAATTAGCGCAACGGCCAATAAGAAAGTCTTGATTGTGACGGACACTGCCGTCGGTTTGTAATGCCAGATATCTCGTCTGGGAGTAACCGAGTACTATCTTTGCTTTCTGTCCGGCCTACCAAGAAAACAGCTATCTACCTCTCCTTCCGGTATCCGCCCTCAAGATATAGCCTTGCGCTTTCCAAGCTGCAAGGTACATTACTGAGTGTACGGTCAGCCATTTTTGTCAGATGATGCTCGAAAACTACAGTCTCTTCTAGGTAGATGGAATCGGAAACTGAGATCATGATATCCAGCGCCATCCCGTCTTGGGACAATGAAAATCTCTCCACCAAATTTTTCCGGTCACTGGAGTCCACGCCTGTATGGATACCCCACCTATCGGCCACAAAATTTGTTGTTTCGACTATCAAATCAGCACCATCAAACCACCCCACGGAGTGACCAAGCGCAGATGGCTTTGCGGGTGGATGATTGCGGTCCAAATAAACAATACGGGGCTCGGCCCGCAATTCACCGGTTATAACGATCGTCTGATTGTCAGGGCGGCTAATCTGAATAGGATAAGGTAGCAACATATATTTAGGCGGGCCCGGATCCCTACATTCCACCTGTGGGTTTTGTCTTTCGTTGAAATCAGCAACCATTTCCTGGGCAAACGGGGTGTAGGGCCAACCTTTTGGAGGTTCATAGTGAGGCCTAATCCCGCGCAAATCCCTCTTCCACAAACCAGTAAAGTCATTGGAAGGTTGTGCAACACTTTGTTTCTGATTTATACCGACGCGTCTACCGTCAGTTTTTTCAACCCAACTTAATCCTGAGTAATACCTTGAAGGATCCTTATCACTTGACCCCTCCCATGTAATCACCTCCCCAAGCTTAAATGTATCCTTATTCCAGCCCAGTTGTCGCATGCCAGGGGGATGATTCATTTCTATAGTGTATTCCACCACCTCGCCTTCCGGGTTAGGTGACATAACCTTTAAAAATACGTGTGGCATCGCCCAGCCATACTGAGAAACCACTCCTGTATGTCTTTGAATATTGTTGCGATCAAGGTTGGAGTGCGAATGATGGGCACTTAAAGATACCGGCAATAAAATTACCGAACAAATTATTAGTATTTTTTTTAAGTCCATTTTTTGAACCTCAAATTTTATTTCGTACGCTCTTTATCAATTTTCCTTCCCCAAAACCCCAAGCTCTGGATGCATACAATTGTATTTCCTCACCGAAGCATTTGTTAGTGCCCAATTATGCACCCCGGAAAGACTATCGATAAAGTACTCCGGATCTTCGGCCACCCATGCAACATCAAAAGCCTGACCGTCATCGCTTAAAGTTAGTCGCTCTACAGTATGAAGTTGATCGCTGTGCGGAAGCCCGGGAAACTGATAAATAAAACCAGACTCGTAAGCGACCGTATCAATAACGAGTGTCTGCCCCTCATACCAACCAATAGAGTGCCCGAGAGCACTTCCGACAAGGCCTTCAGGATGTGTATCTTGATTAAGATATACGGTGCGCTCGGCATCCATCCACTCGTGATGAATGATGGCGATGCTGTCATCTTGCCGGATCTCAGTCGGACTCCCGTTGCTCCAGAGACGCCTAATGCTCACGGGCCTGCACTCAAGGCTTGGGTCCTCGGTAATGGGATCATAGGCATCCAATACTCGGCGGCCTGCCTCGGACAAAATCCAAGCATGAGGATTAGCCTCTCCGGGCCTCGGGGGCCCGCCAAAAGGTCCTGTACCGCGCCAAACCCCACCGAAATTTGGCACATTGCTGCTCCCAACAGTACTTGAACGCTCAACGGACGACGAGACTACCGTTACGCCCCCCTCAATTTGCTCGCCTCTACCGATACGAGTTCCGTCAGACAGCACGCCAGATTGGTAGTAACACTCTCTCTCGTTTCGCCTAGCGGCAAGTCCCTTTACTGTTATCCGCTGCCCGGTTTGAAACAAATCAGTTGTCCAGCCATTTCTGGCTGCACTGGCGGCACCGTTCAGCTCGCAATCCCAGACCTCAGCCCTGCCGCTCTCATTGATCACATCCAAGAGTAAACGCCCATGGGGATTCACAAACTTGAAATCTCTTATAACTCCCTCAATTGTTATTTCTTGATCACGATCAAAGTGCCAAGTCATGGAATGATGTGCCCAAACTCCCCCCGAGATCCAGAATGCCAAGAGACAAAAGATCAATTTTCTCATGACTTGTATGCCCCGCCCTGAGAGCCGCTTGATAAAAAAGCACTACACAAAATATTTCTTATAAGACCGTTGACGCAACGAAATTAAATAAAACCAACCCCTAGTGAAAAACTATTCCAAGAGTTCCATTGCATAATCCAATACCTCTCTTGCACCTACCCGCTTGGAAACCGCCTCAACAAATATTTTTCCAACAATCATCTGCTGGGCATCCACAATAAAAATACCTGGGTAGGGAACTCCATAGGCAGGTTCGCCCGGCTCGTACCGATCATTTAGAACGGCCAAGGCCTTAACACTACTGGCCTCTATATCTGACAACAATGGATAGGTAATGGAATTGGCGTCAATGAAGGCCTGTTGTAGCTCCGGGGCATCATATGTAAGCGCTATCACCCCGATACCTGCCTCCTCAAAACCTTTAACGTAATCCTGCAGCTGCACGAGCTGCCTCTTGCAAAACGGTCACCAATCGGCCGAGCGATTAGCAAAGAAAGCAGCACCTTTAGTCCCGACAAACTGATCGATCTGTGTGACCTCGCGGCCCCGATAAAGAGCCCGAATTGTTGGGAAATTTTCTCCAACCCTCAAACCTGGGTCGAATGAATCGGTATCCTCGGGAATGAACATGTTGTCAGTGTTTGGCTGAGCCTGAAGCGGCTCAATACTAGGAAAATGACTGACAACTATCAGAAAAAATACCAAGAAAAACCACGCTGGCAAATTTTTCATGAACCTACCTCTTTTAGACTCTCAATGATGTACTCCGCACCGATATTAAAAGCTCACGCATCCAAATTATACCTCCGATACTAAACCGAGACGGATTAATGCTCGGGAGGCGAAAATAATGCGGTCATGATACCGGTGAAGGCCAATAAAGTAGCTACCAAAAGCCACTCTGCTGCTACTATTCTCTGTAGTGCAGTCAGCGAAGAAGCATGCCCAGCCAGAATTTTAGGCCCAAAGCGCCATTTATTTAGTGTAGCAAGGCCCATTAAGACACCAAACCCGCATACCTTTACCAGAATCAGCCTTCCGTAAGGTGTGAATAGGCTCCGAAAGGTCGGCAGAAGGACCACCGATATTAAAACACCCGCGAGCAATATCATCGGAACTAACCAAAGTGCAATAGACGAGAACTTCAAAATTAGAGATCCTGCCTGGCTGATCATCTCGTCCCTCGCCACAATATAAAGTGGCAAAAAAGCACCAAACCAAAACATGACGACTCCTAAATGAAAAACGAGCAGAGGTCCCACTAACCATCTCTGGTTATGAGTCGCCGTATGTCCCATGCAGGCAAATGACAATAAAATCATCATGACGCCCAGCCAACCAACTGTCTTTTGGATATGACCACTTTTCAGGCACGCTATAACTAGCAGACAAAGACCTGCCACGCGCACGGTTCGCGCAATACCTGCATTGGATTTCATCAGCAATAGCTGCATAGAAGGATCTAATATGCCGCCAAAAGAACCGGTAAATCGTGCTGGAACTGAAAAGTGGTAAGTAACAGTGAGCAATATGGCTACGACTGAAGCAATAAAGCCAAGCTTACGAATAATATCAACAGACAAAATGAGCTGGCTCTCAAAAATTTTCAGAAAAATAAAGATTCCAGCTGCCTGAAATATTGCAATGAAACTGAGTGCACGTAGTCCGAGGACTCCAATGTCTAGCGCAATCAAACTCAAATTAAGGTTCCGGAAAAACTCGAACAGAAGGGGAGGATGAGGATCCCAACACCGAAAAATGAATTTCCCCAGATACCAGATGTGTATCAGCTCCGACCGCCCTCCATGTCAAAAGATAATCACCAGGCGCAAGCTTCTCCTGTATTGTTAAAAAAATATTTTGGTCCATTTTTTCGGGTACCGGTCCCAGTTTTTTCAGCTCACCACCGGGCCCCAATAATGAGATAGCTGTCAATCTAACGTCAGTAGAAAATGTCAACATAACCTCGCCCGGGCCCTCAACCAAGACAGCTGAATCGGAGGGAAAAGATTGCGTGAGACGAGTATGAGCTTCCAATTGCTGCGCCTGCAAAACGATTACCAGGAAACCCAACAAAGCTAGATATTTATTAATTTGATCTCTCCTGCCCCAAAGTACCTACAGTAATATCATAAAACTTTTTCAATCTTTCCAAAGTGACTCCAAAAGCCCCTGATCCCAAAGATCGCGATAAAAACTCACAGGATCGCAGCCTGAACCGCCTTCGATCAACTCAATATTGTCATCTCGGGCGGAACCCCGGACACGGACTAAAGGTTCGGTGTAATAAGGATCATATATGGTCATCTTCCTTTCCATGGTGAGTCGATCCTCACTGATGGCATAGGTCTCGACGAGGCGGGTTCCCTCTCCCGACATCGGCAAACCGGAACCATCAAGCCAGCCAGGTTCAAGATGGGTAGTCTCAATTACAAAAACCTCACCATCCCACTCGCCCCGAGAAAATCCCATCGGACTGGGAAACAAATCTTTTGGTGGCTCACGTCCGTCTAGCCAAATTCGTCGCACGTAGCCTGAGTTAATCATTAGGTAGTAGCTACCAGCATCAAAAATTTCTAAGGTTGTTGGCGTACCAAAAGTCCGCGGGAGACCGCCAGGCTTGCACCTTTTACTAGGATCGTGCCAGTTTTCTGTGGCTTCATGTTTCGCTCGGCCTTCATCTGTAAAAGGAGTCGGTTTTGGCTCAAGGTCATCGACCGTCAACTGAAACTTGTACCGATTGCTCCACGCGCCCGTAATATCGACGGGATGGACATTGGTTGTAACGCCATAGAATGCGTTCGGGTCGGCGTTAACCTCATCGGTCGTATATGCATCAGCCAACTCACCTCCCTTAGGGTCCCGCCGACTACCATCAGCCAGTATTACCGAATCAATCGAAAGCTTCCTGGCTCTACCACGACCTAAGCTTCCAGACACCTCTATACGGTCTCCCACCTGAATCGTTTCAGCAGTCCAGCCCAATCTCAACATGACCCCAACATTGTGGGTTTGTAATTGCCAATTCTCCTTTGTTCCGTCAGGCTGCTCAGCCTGCACACGATAGACCACATGCGGATTTATAAACCGAACCTCGGTAATCTCACCAATCAAGCTACCCTGTTGATCAGCATCAAACTCAAAAGCGAAGGAATGGTGAGCATAGGCCGAATGAAAACTACACCCTAACATGGCAAAAAAAAGTACTAGCCAACGAAGACAGTATTTTTCTTTTATTTCAATAAAAGCCCACAAGGTAGGCATTAGATTATCGATCCTTCTAGCCATCCCACTCTACACATTCGTTATCCATACCTACCTCGCCGGGAATCCAAGTCCAAGAATAGGCTAATTCTACAGGTGCGCTAAACGTCAAAGGGTCAGTAGCCGTAGCGATATAGTTCAGGCGGTTCCGCTCCTCGTTCATCGTGAAACGTTCAACGAATGTCACTTGGTCCGACTGGGGAGTGCCAGACCGGTCAAAGTACGGCCAGTCAACATCTGTAGTCGTGACAACAAGAGTATTCTCGTCTTCCCAGGCCCCAACCGAACGCCCGAGATGTTTCGCAAAGGCTGTGTCCGCTGCCTCACCCCCGTCCAGATGAATAACTCGACTAGGCCCTGGCCACATAGTACGCAGGAAGATTTGATTATCTCCCGACACAAATTCAATAGGAGCGGGCGTAAGCATCAACTCGGGCATCCCCCTCGGGCCGCAGTTGAGAACAGGGTGACTGACAGGACTATAAGCCGCCTTGATCGCTTGCGCTTTATCCGTCAGCAAATGATCATATCCTGCTACGCGCAACGGCTCTGGATCGCTCGCAGGCCCGGGGCTACCGGCAGAGGGTCCTGCCCATCGGGACCAGATACGATAAATACCGTCCGCATCTTGTAGTGCTACCTCTGCCTTGGACTCATCGATTTTCTGCTCAGTCCTAGCTACACGCCTGGTTGACCAAAGAAGATCGGTCCGCGCCCCAGCGTACTCACGTCCATCGGGCAACAGCAAATTCCGTAAGCCAACGGAATGCTCTTTAAACATTGACAAATACCCGGCCGCTTTTACCTTATCCCCCACCTTGATAAGGTCTGAAGTAATTCCCACCCGCTCAAGCAGGGCAGGTACGGTTGTTTCGAGTTCCCACTCGACTATATCGCCGTTCTGGTCTAGTACGGCTAATTTCATCCGAACATGGGGATTTCTCCATAACACGCCTACGATCTCACCCTCAAATCGGATTAGATTCTCCGTCTGATAAAGAGCGGGGCTAGTTGTCGGGCCATGGTGTGCCGACACGGAAACTGAAATCAGAGAAACCAGAATCAAAAAAGCCAGAGAAACGAAACCCAGGCTTAACGACATAGGTGTTGTTATTTCATGTTGGGTCCGTTTCATGGAAATACCTCGATTTGGAAACAAATAAACTCCGAATTGGTTTATGAATTTAGCCATAGTACCTCCCATTGCATCAGGTTTCACCACATCGTATTGGGGCCAATAGGGCTAGGTCGACTAACTCCCCCCGTAGCCGCAGGCCTAGTCAACATAACCCAGATCAACAATGAACTGACCCATCAATTCTTTCACCCTAGTGTTGTCTTCTCCCCGAAAAGCATGCCCTGAGCCTTCAATCAACACAAGTTGCGAATCCACACCGACTTCTCGGAGTGCTGTGTGGAGTTCGATCGAGACCTCGGGGAGCGCAACCGTATCTGCATCGCCGTGAATCCAAAGCGCCGGTGGACTTGAAGCTGAAACGTAGCTTCTCGGCAGAAACTCATCCGTTGGTATATCTTCAGGAAGTAAAGCTGGATTCCTTTCAGGATTTGGCATGAAGGGAGCCAAAAGAATCATCGCATTTACTTTCGAGCTGATCTGCTGGTTCTCATCTAGCGGCTCGAACCGGGTCAGCAATCCTACG
>CAJWKT010000060.1 GCA_913041665.1 uncultured Gammaproteobacteria bacterium
AAGCCTCAGCTTGCTCAGATGTACGTCCAAATCGACGTCTGCAATTTGCAAAAAACTCGATAGCCTGATCAAAATCTTTTGATTTGAAATCAGGCCACAATACATCTGAGAAATAAATTTCACTGTAAGCAAGCTCCCAGAGAAGAAAATTACTGATCCGCTTTTCACCACCAGTACGAATCAATAAATCCACGCTAGGCAGTTCCGCTGTATTAAGGTAACGATTTAATACTTCCTCGTTAATTTCCCCAGGATCAATCTGGCCCGACAATACCTTACGTGCCACCATACGAGCTGCCTGAGCTAGATCCCACTTCCCGCCATAAGCAACCGCCAAAACTAAATCCATTTGAGTATTTTCGTAGGTACGCACCTCTGCTGCCTTCATAAGATCGCAAAGCCTAACATCCAATGCGGCAATATCACCGATAAATTTGAGCCGTATTCCGTTGGCATCCAATTCATCTACTTCTCTTTCAAGTGCGTCAATTAACAATTTCATCAGGCCTCTTACTTCTTCTCTCGGCCGAAACCAGTTCTCGCTCGAAAATGCGAAAAGACTTAAAACACTAACCCCAAGACTCGCACAACTGTTAATAATAGGGCGCACAGAACTTATTCCTGACTGATGCCCCGCTAACCGGGGCAAGCCTCGCCGCTGCGCCCAACGGCCATTGCCATCCATGATCACGGCCACGTGGGCCGGAATAACCCCATCCACCATTTTTTTCTTTGTCGACACAGCCATTAGACTTCCATTATTTCAGCCTCCTTGTCTTTTAAGAGATTATTAATGTTGTCGATATAACGATTAGTGATTTTTTGAATTTCATCGCGAACCCGGTGATCGTCATCTTTAGTAATAAGCTTGTCATTGAGGAGTTCCTTAGTATCACCCAAGACGTCACGGCGTACATTGCGCACAGCTACCCGACTCGCCTCAGCTTCGTTTCGCACAACACGAACTAGATCCTTCCGTCGCTCTTCAGTCATTGCTGGAATTGGAACCCGTATCACGGTGCCCGCAGAAACGGGTGTTAGGCCGAGGTCTGAGGTCAAAATCACCTTCTCGACTATGGGCACCATCTCTTTTTCCCAAGGTGTAACAGTAAGTGTGCGAGCATCTTCCGCAGTTAATGTTGCCACTTGACTGATTGGTACCTCAGAGCCATAGTATTCGACGAGAATATGTTCTAATAACCCAGTGTGAGCTCGCCCCGTTCGGAGCCTTCGAAATCCACCTTCGAGCGTTTGAACGCTCTTTCCCATCCGCCTCTCTGCGTCCTTTTGAATATCTTCAACCATTGTCTGTCCCCGTAAGAAGATATTTGTTAACGACAACAGTACCCAAAGCTTCGCCTTTAACTAGCCTAACAAGATTGCCTTCTTTATTGAGTCGAAGAACTACAACCGGAATATTGTTGTCCCTGCACATCACGATGGACGTAGCATCCATAACATTTAGCTTTTTGTCTAATACTTGATCGAAAGAAAGTTTGGTATAGCGAATGGCATCCGGATCCTCCTCTGGATCTGCAGAATATACCCCATCTACCTTTGTAGCCTTTATAAGAACTTCTGCCCCAATCTCAATAGCACGTAGACTAGCCGCAGTATCTGTTGTGAAAAAAGGATTTCCTGTTCCAGCAGCAAAGATAACTACGCGGCCTCTTTCCAAATGCCGAATAGCACGTCGCCGAATATAGTCCTCGCAGACTTCATGTATCTGTAGCGCAGACATGACGCGGGCCAATGTTCCTTGCTGCTCAAGAGCATCCTGAAGAGCTAGCGCATTAATTATCGTTGCCAACATCCCCATCTGATCTCCGGTCACGCGATCCATCCCGCCCCCAGCAAGACCTGCTCCGCGAAAGATGTTGCCGCCACCGATTACAAGTCCAACTTGGACACCAAGATCTAGCAACTCGATTATCTCGGCTGCAACGCGCTTAATCACAACTGGATCAATACCATAATCCTGGTGACCAAGCAGGGCCTCACCACTTAATTTTAAGAGGATCCTTCGATAAATTGGTGATCCCTGGCCCATGAATTCCTCCCATCTTTTCAGTGCAGCGCTTCCAAAAACCTAGTAATCAATTTTTAAGCTAGTCGAAGAAAAACTAAAGACTGCTGGAGGCTTGCACCCTAAACCTCCTGAGCAAAGTCATCCTGCTTCTTCTGAATTCCTTCACCCACTTCATAACGTAGAAATCGAATTACTGACGCGCCAGCTTCCGAGAGTAAAGTGCCCACGGTCTTGTCAGGATCTTTAACGAACGGCTGACCAACAAGCGTAATCTCATTCAGATATTTTCGCAGCCTGCCCTCAACAATTTTTTCAACAATATGAGCTGGCTTATCCTCCTTCTCAGCCTGCGCGGTAAGTATCTCTCTTTCTTTATTTACAACTCCCTCTGCAATGTCGGCAATACTAACGTAGTGTGGTGAAGTTGCAGCTGCGTGCATCGCAAGATCTTGGGCCAGGATTTCATCGCCACCATTGATCTCTATAAGAACACCAATGCGGGCCATGTGCACATATGAACCTACTATTTTGTTACTTTCCAAAATGTCAAAACGCCTAACTGAAATATTTTCTCCCATTTTAGCCACTAATGCCTGACGTGTTACCTCCAATGTATTGCCACTAACATTGATTTCCATCAAAGCATCCATATCTCCTGGCATATCAGTCAAAATACATTGCCCTATATGCTCCGAAAATTTTCCAAAATTGTCATCCTTGGCTACAAAATCGGTTTCTGAGTTAACCTCCACAATCACGTGCCGCCCCACAGTAAAATCGCTGCTCACAACAATCCGCCCCTCTGCAGCAACCCGAGAAGCTCTCTTATTTGCTTTCGCTTGTCCGGCCTTTCTCAGAAACTCAGAGGCCTGCTCTAAATTGCCTTCAGCCTCTACTAAGGCCTTCTTGCAATCCATCATGCCAGCGCCAGTGCGCTGACGTAACTCCTTCACAGCCGCCGCAGGTACCATCATTTCTTAGCTCTCATCGACTCCCTCTGAGCTAGTTTTCTTTGGGGTTGTCTTTTTTTTCTTTGTTACCACAACCTTTTCACTCGTCGGCTTTTTTTTAGCAACCTTTTTCTTGGTAGGTTTATTCTCCTTCTCTGGCAATTTTGGTGACTGCAGAACCTTGGTGTCTTCAGTATCCTCAGCCTGCTCAACTTGAACTACAGGCTCATCCGGCGTCGGTCCATTATTCAAGTCTGCTTCTGAATCACCCAGCATGGACTCTGTGGGTTCAGCTGTCTCTTGTGAAGGTTTTTGGGCAGGGATGTCCTCTTTCGAAGCTATTGCTTTCCTAGTACCAGATTTTTTGGTTATTTGTACTGATTTTTTAGATCGCGATCGCGGCCTGCTTTTAATATTACTCTCCTTCGGCCTGCCCTCCTCATCTAACTCTACGAAATCATCTTCGCCACTTGGAACCTCCGGGATAGAGGTCTTTCCCTTAAGCGCGGCGTCAGCGATGCCGCTAACATAGAGATCGATAGATCGCATCGCATCGTCATTTCCAGGAATTAGGTAGTCAACACTATCTGGAGAGCAATTAGTATCCACTACTGCGACAACTGCGATACCCAGCTTGTTCGCTTCCTTTACAGCAATTTCTTCGTGCCCAACGTCAATAATAAACACAACATCCGGCAAAGACTCCATATGCTTGATGCCACCTAAACTACGCTCAAGTTTCTCCTTCTCACGACTTAAAACAAGAAGCTCTTTTTTCGTGAATTCTGAAATTGAGTCCTCAGTCGTTATCTCCTCCAGCTCATGGAGTCGTTTTACCGATTGTCTGATGGTTTTAAAGTTTGTCAGCATGCCCCCAAGCCATCGATGACTTACATATGGCATACCACAGCTCGTAGCATGCTCAACTATGGAATCCTGGGCCGACCGTTTAGATCCTACGAACAGCACAGTACCCCCGTCAGCAACAACCTTACGGACAAATTCGACTGCTTCCTGATACATCGGAAGGGTCTTCTCAAGATTGACAATGTGAATATTGTTGCGCTCGCCGAAAATGTAAGGGGCCATTTTCGGGTTCCAGAAGCGAGTCTGATGTCCAAAATGGACACCCGCCTCCAACATCCGGCGCATAGAAACGTCGGCCACGTAAACTCCTAATTTGGGTTAATCCTCCACGCAGCCCCTACAAACGACCCTTTTTTCTGATAGGGCACCCTGCTGCAGGTACCGGCGCGTGTGCGTATTTGCCTCTAGGGCGCGCGCTTTATACCATACACAGACCGTGGCAACAATGTTGGACAATCCCGGCAGGCCTCTGGAGAGAGAATGAGCTCGTTAGGTCACGCCAGCCAAGTGTTGGCGGTACTCTCTTGGGGGCATTAGCCAGCACAAAATTCTCATCGGATGAGCGTCACAATAAAAACACCTGAAGAACAGGAAAAAATGCGTATGGCTGGACGCCTTGCTGCACAGGTGCTTGATATGATCGGTGAACATATAACTCTGGGCGTGTCTACTGAGCAGCTAAACACTATCTGCCACACTTTCATCGTAGATGAACTCGGGGCGATTCCTGCCCCGCTTAACTATCGCGGTTTTCCAAAATCCATCTGCACCTCAGTAAACCATGTGGTATGTCATGGCATTCCTGATCAACGGAGGTTAAAAACAGGAGATGCAATAAATATTGATATCACGGTGATTAAAGACGGCTTCCACGGAGACACTAGCCGAATGTTTTTCGTTGGGAAACCTTCAGTAATGGCTGCGCGACTTTCTCTCATTTGCTTCCAAAGTATGTGGTGTGGCATTAAAAAAATTAAGTCAGGGGCACGTTTAGGAGATATTGGGCATGCTGTGCAAACGCATGCAGAAAAACATCGCTTCTCGGTGGTTCGTGATTTTTGTGGACACGGTATTGGCCGCGTCTTTCACGAAGATCCACAGGTTCTGCATTATGGACAACCTGATACCGGCCTCAAACTTCAATCTGGAATGACTCTAACCGTTGAGCCAATGTTGAATGTAGGTAGGCACCATGTCAGGATTCTAAGCGACGGCTGGACTGTGGTGACTAAAGATCACTCTCTCTCGGCCCAATGGGAACACACGATTTTAGTTACCGAGTCTGGCTATGAAGTACTTACTTTGGGTACTAAAGATAGGTAAAACGTTATGCCCACCTCAGTGGTATCAGAAAAAAATGCGCACGAAATTAGCAAAATAGATAAAAAAATATTTCATAAAGCCTTGGCTAATGAGCTAAACGCGGTCCATGATTTTCGTCAAGCACTCGGTCATGCCCACAAAGACCTAGAGCAACGGTTTTACGAAAATGAGGATGTAGAAAAATTAGTTCGTCAACGCGCTCAGACAGTAGACGATGCAATTCTTGTTGTGTGGGATCACCTCACCAGTAATCTAACTCAAAGTTCCGCCTTGATCGCTGTAGGGGGCTATGGTCGTGGAGAACTACATCCTCATTCAGATATTGATTTGATGATTTTACTGGATGATATAGAAGACAAAAATAACATCGATGGAGTCATAAGCCAATTTTTGACTTTTCTTTGGGATATTGGACTAGAAGTAGGCCACAGCGTACGGAATTTACAAGACTGCGAGACCCAAGCACGCTTAAACGTCACCGTATTAACTACCATGATGGAGGCTCGGTTATTGGGAGGCTCCCAAAAATTATTCGAAGAATTAAGCGAAAAAATTGACGCTGCTCGTATGTGGAATTCGGGTGACTTCTTTAAGGCTAAATTGGATGAGCAGATCGCGCGCCATAGCCGTTACGATAACACCCCCTACAACCTCGAGCCCAACATAAAAGGAAATCCAGGTGGACTGAGAGACATTCAAATGATCGGCTGGCTAGCTCAACGCCACCTGGGAGTAACTCATCTGGATGAACTCGTAGGCAAGGGCCTCCTTACTCCTGGCCAACTAAGAATTCTAAGCTCGGGGCAAAATTTTCTGTGGAAAATTCGTTTTTGTTTACATCTTTTAACGGGGCGCCGCGAGGACCGATTACTTTTTGACTACCAAATAAAAGTTGCAAAACTACTAGGATACGAAGATGCGAGCTACACACTGGCAGTTGAACAATTTATGCAACGCTATTACCGCACAGTGATGGAACTTAGTCGACTCAACGAAATGCTCTGGCAACTTCTAGAAGAAGCGATCTTTCTAAATACAGATGCAGTTGTTACATCCATGGGAGAAAACTTTAACGCTCGTAACGGCTACCTCGAGGTAACCAACGAAAAAATCTTCATAGAGGATCCCTCGGCGCTGCTAGAAATATTTCTACTACTAGAAAAAAATTTAGATCTAAAGGGCGTTAATGCTCGAACTATCGCGCTAATAAAACAACATTTATGGCTGATCGATGAAGAATTCCGGCAAAACCCTCGGAATCAACGCCTTTTTTTAGATATCTTGAGGGCGCCCCAAGGAGTAACCCGAACGCTCAGAAGAATGAACACCTATGGGGTTCTGGGTTTATACATACCCGCATTTGAACGAATTGTGGGTCGTATGCAATATGACCTTTTTCATGCCTACACTGTAGACGCGCACACACTTTTTGTAGTAGAAAATCTTAGGCGTTTTTCGCTTGAGCGCTTTAATGAAGAATTTCCGGACTGCAGTCGCATTATGCAAGGGCTGCCCAAGCCTGAACTTGCTTACCTAGCTGGACTCTTCCACGACATTGCAAAGGGGCGTGGAGGCGATCATTCAGAGCTCGGTGCAGTAGACGCTGAGGCGTTCTGTCTAGAGCATGGCATAGGACGCTATGACGCCCGTATCGTTGCTTGGCTTGTCAAAAACCACCTCTTCCTCTCGCTCACCGCTCAAAAGAAAGATCTTAGTGACCCTGTGGTTATAAATAAATTTGCTCAAGCAGTTAGTGATGAAGCTCGTCTGGATTACCTTTATGTACTTACGGTGGCAGATGTACGCGGAACGAACCCAAAAATTTGGAACTCTTGGAAAGCAAGTTTGTTTTGGGAGCTTTATCAGCTTACCAAGCAGGCACTAAGGCGTGGGACTGCGAACCCAATTGACAAAGAAGAATTAATTAAGGAAACGCAAATTACAGCTAAGCTAATCTTAGAGCAAATGGGAGTGGACGCAAAAAACTACCAACCTGTGTGGTCCACATTCTCGGAGGAACATTTCCTCCGTCATCGTCCAGAAGAAATTGCTTGGCATAGCCGTGTACTGACGCTCAACAAAAATAATAATGATATCCAAATAGATATAAATAATGAGGTAGCAGAAGGGTGGACAGCTATCATGATTTATGCCCCTAAAAAACTGCAATCGTTTATTCGTATCACGGCGGTCATGGATGCTATGGGTTTAAACATTGTGGAAGCACGCATTGTTCCAACAACAGGAGGAGAAAGCCTAGATACCTACTTTGTTTTAGAGAGCGATGGAAGCCCTGTAGTAGGCGAACGGAAAACTGGAGAAATCAAATCCAGATTGCTTCAAGTTTTGGCTACTGGAGACGAAAAGGCATTTAGAGTAGACCGGCGAGTACCACGTCAGGTACGAATGTTTTCAACGAAAATAACAGTCAACATCTCTCAGGATCCCCCTAACGAGCGGACCGTTTGCGAGCTGATTGCCGGCGACCGCCCAGGACTCCTATTTGAAATAGGAAAGATTTTTGTTGCTGAAAATGTAAAATTACAGAACGCTAAAATAGCAACTGTGGGTGAACGAGCCGAGGATGTTTTTTTTATTACCAACTCCCAGAACAAGCCTTTAGACGAACAAGCAAGCCAGAATTTGGTAAATGCTATCGAGTTAGCTCTCTCGGATCCTAAAATCGCATGAATGAATATCAGAGCCAACTGCCTTGTGAAAATTTTGTAGAGGCAACCATAATACAAAAGGCTAGGGGAATCGTTGACGAGGAGATAATATGTCAGACCTGATCAGCGCAATTGAATCAGCTTGGAAAGAACGTAACGAGCTAGCACAAAATGGAACTGAACCCTCCGTGCAGCACGCTATCAAAGAGACCATTAACCAGCTAGATTCCGGTCAACTGCGCGTTGCAAGCCGCGAAAATGGGCAATGGGTAGTGAATGAGTGGCTCAAAAAAGCTGTACTTCTCTACATGTTAACCAGCAAAAATCAACTGATTGAGGCAGGCTATACCCGGTTTTTCGATAAGATACCTCTAAAATATGAAAACTACGATGCGGCCGTATTTGCCGAATCCGGTACACGTGTAGTACCCGACGCTCTAGTGCGCCGAGGGGCTTACGTTGCCCCAAATGTAGTACTTATGCCCTCCTTCGTTAACATCGGAGCATATGTAGACCAAGGTACCATGGTAGATACTTGGGCTACTGTGGGCAGCTGCGCTCAAATTGGCAAAAATGTCCATCTCTCTGGTGGTGCCGGCATCGGCGGTGTTCTAGAGCCGCTGCAGGCTACACCAACCATCATCGAAGACAATTGCTTCATCGGCGCACGGTCAGAAATCGTGGAAGGCGTAGTGGTAGAGAGAGGTAGCGTCATCGCTATGGGCGTCTATCTCGGTCAAAGCACTCGTATCTACGATCGCTCCACCGGCAAAATCAGCTACGGACGTGTGCCAGCTGGCTCTGTAGTCGTCCCAGGAACCTTACCCTCAGACGACGGAAAGTACAGTCTCTACTGCGCCGTGATCGTCAAACAGGTCGACGAGCAAACCCGCGCTAAAACCAGCCTGAACGAGTTACTGCGCCCATCGTAGAACGAAAGCTTCAAGCGGTGAAGCCGCAACGGCTCTGCAAAGAATAGCCACATCCGCCCAATAGCTAGTATCTAAAGTTGATATCCGCCTGCAGACGGTTGTAATCGCGCTCGTTACCGGCAGCCCTACCGCGATCACCAATGATGTATCTCGTTGCCAAATTCCACCCCCCTGGGAACGTATAACCTGCTCTAAGGGTGTGGCCACTGCCGTCACTTGTCCCCCCGGCGAAATCCGAATCTGTAAAGGCACCCACAACCGCATTAGCCTCGAGATCCTGATAGATATATCCCACAGCCCAGCCCCCAAGTGCTGAAGCGAGGCGGTATGTGGCACCGAATGCAAACCCTTTGTTAAACACATCAGCATCCGTATTGGTCACGTAATCCAAAAACAAACTCATGGACTCTCCACCCAAATCAAACTCGAGCTCACTAAACAACTCAACTTCCGAGAATCCGAATAGATAGTTACCATTAGCGTCCAACTGATTGCCCTGACCATTGCCAGGCGTAAAAATCGGTGCGTATCGCTGAGTATGACTGGTCTTATAATAGCTAGCGCCAACGATAAGATTCGCGCCGTTATTCAAGATCCTTCGATAGCCCGCCTGAAGTCCAAGCAGTACTGAATCAGGATCATCGGGGCGCTCCTCGACCCAAAATGCAGAAGCGTTCCCAAAAAAAGTACCCGAATTGTATTTGAATGCCAACCCTTCCGGGCGAATATCGCTGTCATAGATCAGATGGTAACCAGCGGGCCGGAAAAAGGGATTAGACATCTTTCCGCCCATGAAACTCATGGTGTCCGAGACCTTCCAATCAAAATAAGCGAGATCCATACCGATGGACTTCCTCGAAAAACCGGAACCCAGCGTCTGATTACCCGAATCGTTGGCACTACCACCCGTAGAAAGACCAATCCCCACTGTCAGACTCTCAGTCAAGTTGGTTGTTAGATTGGCTCGTGCCCTAATTCGGTGTCGGTTTCTAACCGACTTGGCCTCATCATTAACCGCTTCATGTCGATAGCGAAGATCCCCCGAAAGGCGGATTTTTTTAGTCCAGGAGTCCGATATTGACAGCGGAGATGGAGTAGCAGCAATTCGCCCCATTTCAACCTCCCCTCTAACTTCAGGCGATACCACCATACTCTGCTCGATCTGGGTGAGGCGATCCGTAAGTAAGGCGATCTGCTCCCTGAGCTCGGCAATTTCCTGAGCCTGATCCACCTGTGCGTAAAGTGGTACAGAAAAACAACAGAGAATTATCGTAATCGAGAGAATACGTCTCATGTCATGCACTCCAGCTAAAAATTGATCTCCTGTGGACTAGTCCAAACCCAATCAAACTTACCCAGCGCCCCCAAAAAAAGATCTTAGAAGATAAAAGAAAAAAATCGATAACACTGCCCCAGCCGGGATGGTGATGATCCAAGAGATGAAGATCCTACCCACCACACCGAGATTGATCGCTGTAATACCCCGGGCCATCCCTACACCCAACACAGCGCCAACCAAGGTGTGTGTCGTGGATACAGGCATACCGGTGCCCGAAGCAAACACAATTGTAAATGCAGCAGCCAGCTCAGCGGAAAACCCACGAGTGGGAGTAAGTGCAGTAATGCGTGCACCGACCGTTGCGATGACATGGCGGCCGAAAGTTCCGAGACCCAAAACAATTCCAAGGCCCCCAAGAAATAGAACCCAGATCGGTACGGCCGAAGACTGCTCGACTAGCCCACTACGAGCAACACTAATGACAGCGGCAACCGGACCGATTGCGTTTGCCACATCGTTCGAACCATGAGCAAATGCCATGCTGCATGCCGTGATGACCATGAGTATTGCAAAAACCCGCTCCACCGTAGCAAAATGAAATTCCCGATCCGCCTTCTCGTCTATATGAATTCGTGCCACAAACCATCGCCCACCCAATGCCACGATTGCACCGATCCCGATCGCGATCGCATAGCTCTCTAACGTTGTCAATGTGAGCCCAACATGTGTCAGCCCCTTGAGCATTGTTATAAGGGCGATCATCGTCACGGTCACAAAAATGTACAGCGGGGCATAGCGGCGCGCACGCTCGAGTGGGTCCGGCCGTACCAGTATCAACCAGTGAATGGAGTTATATATACCGTACGCAATCAGACCTGCGGTAAGCGGTGAGATAACCCAGCTTGCTATGATGGTCCCAACCTGGCCCCAATCAATGGACTGGGTACCCAGTGCCACTGCCCCGAAGCCTACGATCGCACCGACGATCGAGTGCGTAGTCGAGACGGGCCAACCCCTCTGTGAGGCAATCAGTAACCAAACAGCAGCAGCCAGAAGGGCAGCAAGCATTCCAAAAATCAAAAGCTCCGGATCCTCCACAACGTAGGAGGAGTCAATAATTCCCCTTCGAATGGTTGACGTGACCTCGCCGCCCGCAAGAACAGCACCGCTGAACTCGAATATCGCAGCAACTAATATGGCCTGACGGATGGTCAGGGCTCCCGATCCAATCGACGTTGCCATTGCATTGGCGACATCGTTGGCGCCAATCCCCCATGCCATGAAAAGACCAAACAACCCAGCCAACACCAAATACAGGACTTGGTCTTCCATTACTGATACCTCGATCTAGTGGGATAATAAAACTTGAATTCGACGGCCGACACGCTCCGCCATATCAGCAATATCTCCAACTAGTTCAATTACTCGATAGAGAAACATCACATTGACAGGCTGGAGATCGCTCTCGATTGCAAAAAGCTTGGCGCGAATTTCCACCTGCATGGTATCGGTATCATCCTCGATTGAATCCATATCACCCACCAGTGACTCGACCAACTCTGCCTCAGTACCACGAAAACCGGCTTCATAGAGTTCATCTAGCTCCTGAATAGTACTGCGTGCCTTCTTAGCCGCATCGATATTACGAGAAACGAAGCTTAAAAATTCTTTCTGAATAGGCTCAGGGAGTTCCATACGCCGCCCCAAAACTAGGCCTGAAACATCTCTGGCTTTGTTCGCAATCTGATCCTGCACCAGCATCAACTCTAAAAGATCTTCTCGAGGGACCGGCATAAGAAGACTCTTGGGCAACTGGGTCCGGACCTGGCGCTTGAGTTCGTCTGCTTCGTGCTCGAGCCCGACGATTATTTCCCTACTGGACTGCGCCTGATCCCAGTCACCACTCACGACACATTCAAAAAAGGCGAGCAACTCTTGCGCACAGCGACAAACCGCATCCATATGATCCTGTATCGGACCGACCGGAGAACGCCCAAAAATTTTACTTATGTAGCTACCCATTTCCGCCTCGTCAGTAACTATCCAAAGGCATATTCGCGCGTTTTGTACACCACAATCACGCACTGTTCAACCCCTAATTTAAAATTATTTTTTTTAACTAAATAATTACTATTATTGATGTATTTTATGTTTCCAAAATAACCATACATCATAGTAATTTGCGCAACTATATTTCACTACTGGCATGTCAAATTTGACTTGTGGGCTATCTTTTTCATTACTCTGGAAACTGCCAAGCAACCCCTTAATTGAGGGTTAATTAAGTAATAATGGATTCATTTTGAGAATTAGGACTTGCATCGTTCCTGCCGGTGTCAATAATCAATGCTTATGGATACTCTGAGCTTCGCCCAAACCTTAATCCGTCGACCATCGGTAAGCCCAGACGACCAAGGCTGCCAAACCCTAATAGCCGATGCCCTTCAAGGTATGGGCTTCAGGGTTGAGCACTTACGCTTTGGGCAAGTAGACAATCTCTGGGCTCAGTGTGGCGAAGCAAGGCCACTACTCTGTTTTGCAGGCCACACAGATGTTGTTCCACCAGGGCCGGTTAACGATTGGAAAGTTGACCCCTTCGCAGCTGAGATACTTGACGGGAAGCTCATCGCTCGCGGTGCCGCCGATATGAAAACGAGCCTTGCCGCAATGATCACAGCGTGTGGTCGCTTTGTTCACACTTATCCAGACTGCCCAGGCTCAATTGCTTTTCTAATAACTAGCGATGAAGAAGGTGAAGCTAAAAATGGGACAATAAAAGTTATGGAGATGCTAGCCCAGCGACAGCAACACATTGATTGGTGTGTAATTGGCGAACCCTCAAGCACTGAAATTTTAGGAGATACTGTACGGATAGGACGAAGAGGAAGCCTGACCGGATTGATGCAGATTCGCGGCACACAAAGCCATGTAGCTTATCCGCCTGAGTCGAAAAATCCCATGCATGCACTTGCACAATTCATTAATGCATTGACTCTTCAGCCTATGGACGAAGGGAATACCGATTTTCCGCCAACAAGCTTTCAAATGGTCAATGTCCATAGCGATGCCAATGCATCTAATGTCGTGCCAGGAGAGCTGAAATGCCGCTTTAATTTTCGCTACTCTACCCAATGGACACACAAAACACTTGCGACACACGTAGAAAAAATCCTTAAGGATCTTCAAACCGATTGCACCATTCAGTGGCACTTAGCCGGAGAACCCTTCATCACAAAAAAAGGCCGACTCGTAACAGCTGTTTGCCAGGCCGTCAAGGAACACACAGGGCTCGACCCTGAGCTATCTACTAGTGGTGGCACGTCAGATGGACGATTTATTTCTCCGTATGACGTAGATGTGGTGGAAGTAGGCCCTGTGAATAAGACAATCCACAAAATCAATGAA
>CAJWKT010000061.1 GCA_913041665.1 uncultured Gammaproteobacteria bacterium
TCAGGGGCCTCCTTTTCCGGTGCTGCCTCAGGGGCCTCCTTTTCCGGTGCTGCCTCAGGGGCCTCCTTTTCCGGTGCTGCCTTCTTAGTATTTACTGCTGCTACACGCAGTCTCTCCATCTCTGCCGCTTCAGCAGCAGCATCTTTTGCGTCTTCTTCCTCTTTGGCCTTAAACATATGCGAGGCCTCGGTGATTGCCCTATCTCGCCTAATAACTAAATAACGGATAATTGCATCATTGAATCGGAACACGCCTACCAGCTCATCAAGTGTGTTCTGATCACACTCAATATTCAGCATCAGATAATGAGCTTTGTGCACCCTTTCAATCGGGTGCGCAAGTTGCCGTCGGCCCCAGTCTTCTTCTCTATGGATATGGCCATTTGCAGCCTCAATCAAGCCACGATAGCGCTCTAGCATGGCTGGCACCTGCTCACTCTGATCTGGGTGAACCAGAAACACAACTTCGTAGTGTCTCAAACTAGGCTCCTCTCGGTTTATAGCCTCCCACATAAAAGTGGTGAAGCAAGGAGATAAATTGTCTCAACGGCGAAGCATCCTACTTCACTGTTCCGCCCGGCTCAAGGGTCACCAACATTTCTGTCATCAATATTTTCGAGACGGCGCCCAAATTCGAACAATATTATTCCCGCAGCCACTGAAACATTCAGGCTCTCCACAGTTCCGCGGGTAGGAATGCATACCAGTTCATCGCAAAGTTCTCGCGTTAAACGTCTCAGGCCTCGTCCTTCTCCACCAATCACAACTGCTAAGGGCGTACTCGGCCGTACCGAATAAAATGATTTTGATGCGTTAGCTTCGGCTCCTAAAATCCATACCCCGGCCTCTTTAAGCCAGCGGACCGTAGAGGCCAAGTTGGCAACCCTAACGATTGGTAGTGTTTCCGCAGCGCCGGTAGCAGCCTTCACGGCTACTGGAGTCAATTTCGCTGAACGACGACGCGGAACTACCACCGCATGAACCCCCGCTGCATCCGCAGTGCGCAAACATGCACCAAGGTTTCGGGGGTCTTGGATGCCATCCAATAACAATCCCTTAAAGGCTCTTCCAAGTCGTAAAACAAGATTCTCAAAATCCCCAATGGTAAATTCTTTTAATGCGGAAATCTCAACTACCACGCCCTGGTGGACTCCATTTAAACTCAAACGATTCAACTCGTTTCTATCTACTCGCTGAACTGGTATACCAAGAATTCTGATTGCCGCTTCAAGCCTCACCAAACGCCCACCAAAATTACGATCTAAAAAACTAGCTCGCAAAATAGCCCCCGGTCTGCGTACTATGAGGGCATCCACTGCGTGTACCCCATAAACTATGTTGCGCTTGGAACTGTTACCCACGCTGACGAGACCTTTTGCTACGCCTTGATCTCACTGAATCAGGGCTATCCGATAAAACAAAATTAATCTTTCGCGCATCAATGTCAACGTGGGTTAGTTTTACCTCCAAAACATCCATGAGCTGATAGATATTTCCTGTATGACTTCCGGTTAACTTAGTTCCGGTTAAGTCCATGCCATAACGGTCATGCGGCAGGGAAGTAATGTGTACTAGTCCATCCACCTGTAGTTCAGGCACCTGCACAAAAAGACCAAAATCCGTTACTCCAGTGACCAAGACCCTGAAAGATTTACCAATTTTATGGTTCAGGAAAACGCATTTCAGTCGCTGTTCAACTTCCCTAACAGCAGCATCAGCACGTCGTTCCGTTAGAGAAGCCTGCTCGCCAATTTCTTTCATCCTAGCAATCGTGTACGGATAACCTTTCGTGGAGTTATGCCTTATCAGCCACTTAAGAGCTCGGTGTACAATTAAATCCGGATAGCGGCGGATTGGCGAAGTGAAATGGGCGTAAGCTCCTAAGGCCAAACCGAAATGACCAACGTTGCGTGGCTGATAAAGTGCCTGCTTCATTGATCGAAGAATAACGTTGGCAATCATTGGGGCCTGAGGGTGTCCAGCAATAGAATCCATCAAATGACTAATGTCCTTAGTTCTTAGCTTATCTGGGGATGTCAGCGCCAAACCCAAGCTACCCAAGAACAAACGGAGCTCCTTAATCTTCTGTTTATCGGGTGCATCGTGAACACGGAAGAGCCCCGGAATGTTATATTTTCTTAGGCTTTTAGCAGCCTCTACGTTGGCCGCCACCATGCATTCTTCAATAATGCGATGAGAAATTAGGCGCTCGGAAGTGCGAAAATCACTTAACTTGCCATTCCTATCCAAGCGTATAACGACCTCTGGTGAATCAAAATCTATTGCTCCACGCCGGCGTCGCTGTTCAGCAAACGCTTGATAAATATTTTTAAGGCAAATTAAATTATTTTCAACTCCTACATTTTTATTTTTTAAATTTCCATTTTTTTCTAGGAACCGCCAAGATTCACGATAGGTCAATCGAGAAACAGACCGTATAAGGGCATTGAAAAACCTTGTTTCTGTTACCTCCCCACTCGCCAAAACTTTCATCTCACATGCGAGACAAAGCCTGTCCAGATTTGGCCTAAGCGAGCACAGACCATTTGAAAGGGCCTCAGGTAGCATTGGTAGGACTCGGCCCGGAAAGTAAACCGAGGTACCTCTAGAACTGGCCTCCTGGTCTAGAGCCGAATTAGGGGCTACATAATGACTAACGTCAGCAATCGCGACAATTAGGCGCCAACCTTCCCCATACGATTCACAGTAGACTGCATCATCAAAATCCTTCGCATCCACCCCATCAATTGTTATCAACGGTAGTTCACGCAGATCTTCCCGTTCTTTTTTTTCACTAATAGAAACCTCGGTCGCTAAAGCTGCTACTTCTACATTTACCGAATCTGTCCATTCGTGGGGCAGTCCGTGACTTAAGATTGCTAAATCAATTTCAGCGTGAGGCTGATGCGCTCGCCCCACCACCCGACTGACCCTACCGACCGCACGATTGCGGGCAGTAGGGTGTTGAACAATTTCTACCTGCACAATATCACCCTGAGTTGCCTTTCCATTAGCGCCGTGGGGAATCAAAATTTCACTATTAGCCTGTCCTTGTATAACTACAATATTTGTACCCCTCTTTTTATCTAAACGTCCAAAGAATTGCTGAGCACCACGTTCAAGTATTTCGACCAATTTACACTTCTGGCTACCGTGCTTACCGGGATTGATTCGAACTGAGATTCGATCAGAATCCCAAAGGGACTGCATGTCTCGCGCAGAAATATAGACATCCTCAGAACCATCATCTGGGGCAAGGAATCCAAAACCATCACGGTGAGCTATTACCTTTCCAGTAACTAGATCTGGTCCCTTTGTAGTGTCATATTGGCGTTTCTTATTTCGGACAAGCTGCCTATCCTTAACCATAAGCTTAAGACGCTTCTTTAGGCCGTTCTTTGCTGTAACTGTCACCACAGAAAGCCGAAGAGCAAGCTCTTCAAAGTCTTGAGGCTGGCCCACGCTCTCCATCATGACTAGAATCTTTTCCCTACTGGGAATTTCATGCTGATAGCCCGACTTAGATTCAGGACCTCCAGATTGATTCTGATTCACACTAAACACCCTAAAAAAATCTAAGTTGCACCATATTAGTAAACAAATCCTGATCTTCTAACTCTGAGGCACATACTAACCGTTTGACAGTTCCTAGGTCAGTCAGTACATTTTGCCCCACTACGTGCCCAGGTGGCGGAATTGGTAGACGCGCTGGCCTCAGATGCCAGTGGGGGTAACCCCGTGGAGGTTCAAGTCCTCTCCTGGGCACCAAAAAAATACGGCTAGCAAATATAAGGTTTTTCCGCCGATTCAACATCCCTATACAAGGCTTGACCAAGCCTGCTTACCAATTTTTTACAAAATATGGTATGCATGAGTGGATACTAATATACCTACAATGCATCACCAGCGTGCTCCCTCAAGGTACAATCACCCAAAACCTTGTGCTTATTCTTTGATCTGCACCAAGGGCTTAGCCTAAGGGGAAAAATGAAAAACTATTGGCCAATCATTGTTAGCATCCTATGCTCATTTTGTTTTTTTTCGCTTACAGCACATAGTCAGGGCAATGAGGCCTGTTTACCGCTAAGCGAACAATACCCAGAACTAGGCACCAGTCAGAGTATCTCTGCTAAGCAAGAGTTCAAGACAATCTGGGGTTCCCATGAGCTTCCTGGTGGACCCTGTGGCTATCAGTCTGCGGAGGAGCACTACAACGCATTAATGGGTGCATCTAAATCGCGTGGTGGCCCCACGGAACACACACCAAATTCTCTGCCAGATTGGAGCGGCCACTGGGGCACGGACAATAGTGCAGGTGAGGTCGCAATCATAGGTATCAATTCAACCCCGGAAGGAATGGCGGCAAGATTAACCCCAGACGCTAGGGAAGTTTTTCTGGATGATCTAGAACGGTGGAACAAAGACCAAGCAATCGATCCTATTTCCTTTTGCCTTCCACCAAATTTTCCACGTTGGTTTACTGAATACGGTTACCGCGAGCATTTCCTAACACCCGGGAAATCGCTGTTGGGTAGCGAAATGATGAACCAATTTCGTCGAATTTATACCGATGGCCGTCCTCACCCCTCAGAAGATTGGCTGACTAACGAGTGGTTAGGCTATTCCATCGGTTTCTGGGACGAAGATGTTCTCACAATTTGGACAAAAGGCCTCAAGGAAGGTGTTTTGACTCGTGAAATGCCAAGACAAACCAAGAATATGGAAGTGATCGAGCGATGGCGGCGCGTAAAACCTATGGGGGACGCTCTGGGCCGGATTGAGATCGAAATCACAATGTATGACGATGTATTGAGGGAACCATGGCACACAGTCGCTTCTTTCTATAAAGAGGATGATCGAACCCCTGAGTCAAAAGAGCGAGTTTGGGCGCACCAATGGGATTGTGTAGAGGGATCTAATTGGTACATGACAAAAGAAGGGGTTATCTCCCAGTACGCACCTGGCGAAAAGCCCGAACTCACCAATCCAGATTACTGGTTTAGCGAAAATTACGTGCACGAATAATTAAAATTTAGAACTAGATGCATTTGGAGATCATTGAGGTGAAAAACACTTTTGGAAGTCATGTAGTTCTAGACATCGTTGTGGCCCTTTTGCTATTCGCATCTGGACCTTCTGTGATGGCACATCACTCAAGCGCCATGTTTGATGCCCAAAACGAATTGATACTAACGGGAATAGTCACAAAGTTTGACTACCTTAACCCCCATGCCTGGCTCTATATTTCTGTCACAGAAAACGATGGCAGCACCACAGACTGGGGGTTTGAAATGTCTGCACCACCCCTGCTTCGCCGCTCGGGGGTTTCACCCAATAACTGGAAACCAGGTGATCTAGTGCAGGTGAGAACTGCCCCGCTGAAAGACGGTCGGTCTGCGGGAAGTCTACGGGGAATCATTAAATCTGACGGGAACAGCTATCGGAATGCAGAGGGACTAGTAGCGCCCTAGATTGGCAATCAAACTAAGGTACGTCCTGCGCTAAACGAAATCCTCCTCCCTTCATGCGGTAAATATGGGAAAACCGCGTCATACCAAAATCCCTATTTGCGGAACGCAAGCCCAGTGCACTTAGGATCCATGAGCCACCTCGATGTACACGTTCCATACAGACCTCTCTTAATACAGCCGAACCATCAATACCCGTAACTTCATAGGTCTCAGACCAGCAATCCTCAACCCATTCAAAAACGTTGCCATGCATGTCATGAAGTCCAAAAGCGTTTGAGGGGAACTGGCCAACTGGAGCGGTATATATGAACTCATCTCCACAATCCTGACTACAATTCGCAACCCCTTGTTCCATGAGATTTCCCCATGGGTAACTGGTATTCGTTCCTGCGCGAGCCGCGTACTCCCATTCCGCCTCGGTTGGAAGCCTGAAATAAAGATCTGTACTTTGGTTTAGCCAAGCAATAAAAACCTGTGCATCAGCCCAGCTCACATTAATCACCGGCCGGTCGCCACGACCCCAACCTTCGTCTTCAGGACATCGGCTATTGGTTGCTTGGCAAAATATGTCGTATTGAGCAAATGTCACTTCGTACTTGCTCAGTCTGAACGGCTGGACACTAACTTCGCGTACCGGCTTCTCGTTGAATTCACATTCTCTGGCTTCCACACAGCCCATCCGAAACGTGCCTGCCGGAATATCCACCATTTCTAGTAAACCGATAACCTCAGCTTGGGGATCCTGCTGGCCAAGGCCGGAGGAGGAAAAAAATGGGCTGAGAAAGGCCGCTCCTGCAAGTAGTACTTTTTGCATGGCCATCTCTTTACCCCCCCCCGACGCCTATCCTAAATCAACCGCTGTCGAAATTAATTAATCGCCAAGTTTGACAATTCAGCCTCAACCGGCATAAGTGATCGCAACAATGCAGTGGTATCTTGGTTAGGGGCAATACGTTGGTCCGGTTGGCCCATCGCAATATCAAGAGCCGTCCAGCCGCGTCCATTTTCAACAGACAAGTCTGCTTCGTTTTCGACTAAGAACTGGATAATTGCAGGTGAACCCCTGTACGTAGCGCCATGCAATGCCGTGTGCCCGGCTTGGTTGGCCTGATTAATGTCAGCACCCAGATCTAAGAATACCTGAATCACTTCAACTGCATCATCGTCTCGTCCCCGACTAATCATGTCTCGCCAACCAACCCCTGCAGCCGCCAAGAATGGGGTCGTTTGCCCATCGGGATACATGTCATACTCTATATCAAGCTCGGTTCGTTCCTGTTCAGAAGTCACGATCACGGGATCCGCGCCAGCCTCCAAGAGAATCTTCACAATCTCAACATCTCCCGACATCGCCGCCCGAAGCAGTGCAGTTGCACCTTCGACCAATATGGGATTATGCGTACACCCCTGTGCACACCATTTGGGTAGCTTGCTCTTCAATGGAACATCTACCTCTGCCCCATTCGCCAATGCAAGTCTGACGAGATCAATCGGACTCAATTCGCTTTGCATCCTAGGGGGCGGCCTCGGATTGTGATCCAATGTATTCAGATCAGTAGCCACAAATAGTACGGTACGGCCGTATTTATCCGCTACATTAGGGTCAGCGCCGGCCTCCAAAAGCAAGCCGGCTATATCTAAATACCCATTAAGGGTTGCCAAAACTAAAGCATTCGTCTCAAAGTCATCCCCGATATCCAGATCAGCACCAGCCTCAATGAGCACCCGAACGCTCTCGATTTGACCCTCGCGCGCAGCGAAGTGCAGAGCTGTGAGCCGACCCGGAGGAATATCAGCATACACAAAACCTCCCTGACGAAACTCGTCCTTGACGATTGGTGCCAGGATAGTGGCTGTATAGTCATCCACGTTCGCTCCGCTCTCGATCAGCACCCTCATTGCATCAACATTGCCAGTGGCTGCCGCCCACATCAGGGCGGTCTGCTGATGCCAACCCTCTCTGGCATTAGGGTCAGCGCCGTACAAAAAAGGCGACTCGCCTACTGGTATCGTTCCATCCGCATCTGCCCCGCCCCGCAGAAGTAAACTCAGGACCTCCGGATTTCCGTTCTTGGATGCAGTCATGAGCACCGTTTCACCTTCTGGCAGTGCGCCATTCGCATCTGCACCATGAGCCAAAAGTGCGCGTGTCGCGACCGCATCACCCTGTCGGGCAGCGAGGTAAAAAGCAGTAATACCGTAACGATTCACCCTTGATATGTCAGCGCCTGCATCAATCAACATCTCCGCTACCGCAGAACTGCGAGCCTCAATCGCCCACATGAGCAAGGTCGTCCCGTCGGCTTCAGGCGCATTCACATCCCCACCCTGCTTCAGGTAATGAGCTACATCCTCCACTTTGCCAGCCCTGACAGCTTCAATAACGGTCTCTGCTTGTGCGACCAGGCACACCGATGTGATCGCGAGCGCGACTAAATAACTCTTCATATTGGATACCTTACATAGAACCATCATGTGCCCCCAAAATAAGAGAGCCTCACGGCCCTGCTAGTCACATGCGACAAGTCCATACCCAAGCCGCTAAGAGAGGCCGACTGTGCCGCCCTTGCTTCTCTCGCCAAAGCTCTCCAGATAGACGCCCATTTGTTTGGCAATATCAACGTGTAGATCACCGATAGGCACCGCCTTGTCTGGCACCTGGATGTGCCGATTACCCTTAATAAATCCACTGACAATCGCTACCGGGACACGAAGCTTTATGTGTAGGTTGCCGTTACTCATGCCGCTACCATACATTAACAGCGTATTATCAAGTAGAGTCCCTTCACCATCCGGCGTTGAGGCCAAACGATCCACGAATTTTGAGAATAACTCCGTGTGATACCGGTCAACACTAAGTTTTTTCTCCATAACGTCATCTTTGTTGCCATGATGAGAAATACTATGATGAGGATCGGCAATGCCCAATTGAGGATAGCTCAAAGGACTCAACTCTCGTGCCATCATAAAGGTGAAAACCCTCGATATATCGGCCTGATAGGCTACATGCAGCAAGTCAAACATGACCTCTACATGCTCCTCAAACAGATCAGGCACTCCTACCGGTGATACCGGTGCTGATGCCGACAGCTCTCCTGCTCGGCCCTCAGCTACCCCAATGCGGCGCTCCACTTCGCGAATATTTTCCAGATAATCTTCAAGTCGAACGCGATCACCATGTCCTAGGTTGCTTGAAATACTTTGAGCTTCCTCGAGAACTGAATCCAAGATACTGCGGTTCTGCTGCATCCGGGCTAGGCGTTGCTCGGCCGTGCCGGTCCCTCCAAACATACCTTCAAAAACTATCCTCGGATTAACCTGCATGGGTAACTGCTTCGTTGGTGATGCGTAGGAAATCGTATCAAGGTATGCACAACTGTATCCCGCATCGCACGTTCCTGCGAGTTGACTGACATCCTCAATCGCCAACTGCATGGATGGATATACCGTTTCCTGACCAATCTGATTCGCGATCACTTGATCAATGGAGGTCCCTGCCCTTACATCCTTGCCCTGACTTTTGACTGGATAGGCATCAGTTAGCCAAGTGGTTGCAGCACCAGTGTGCTGGCCTGCATCACCGCCATAGGAACCCATGAGATTACTAACAATAGTTAAATTGTCTTGGTGACGCTCCAAAGGCATCATCGTACGGGTCATATCAAAATCAGCGCCTACCTTCTCTGGCGTCCACCAATCAACTTCATCGGTCATAACAAATCCGTGCGGCACGTAAACAAACCCAAGCCTACGCGGCCGATTAGCAGGTGTATTGGCGAGAGCCGTAAGTGACGGGACCATTGCGCTAACAAACGGGATTGCTATGGTAGCCCCCGCGCCCTGCAAAAATGTACGCCTTGGCATAAATTTCTTTAAAATAATCAAGGTATTAACTCCTCACCCTGGGACGCCTAAAATTAAATTATCAACGGGATGCATAGATCATATCATCCCCACCAACCGCCCGCTTCATCTGAAATGGCTCGCTGGTTACAATGCCGAGAATGATCGAGGAAAAACGATAATCCTGATCGGCAGCCTCTTCCTCTACCTTTCTAACCTTGGGCATATCGTAATACTCCAGACCCCGCCCTAATCCGTATATCATAAGTTTCTCAACGAATGTTCGGACGAACTGTGAGGGATCTCTAATCAGAGCTTCTCGCAGCTCAACTGGCCCGTCGATGGCCACACCACTTGCCAAGCGACCAGAAGCATCAACAGGCTTGCCCGCTTCGTTCCGAACTCTCCAAGCACCGATCCCATCAAAAGGCTCCAAAGCAAACCCTATGGAATCCATGACGTTGTGACAGGCTGAGCAGGCTGGATCGTTGCGATGCCGCTCAAGTCTGGCACGGAAAGATTCGTGATCCAAAGAATCGCCTTGGTTTTCATCAAGGGCCGGTACATCATCGGGTGGCATGGGAGGCGGGCCGCCTATAAGATTCTCCAGCACCCATTTTCCCCGAACAACCGGGGAAGTGCGGTGAGCAAATGAAGTCACCGTTAAAATACTGCCATGACCAAGCAGGCCATGCCTAGCTTCATCTGTTACCGGAACCCGCTGGAAAGCGCTACCTAGCACACCTTGAACTCCATAATGACGAGCCAGCCGGTCATTCATGTATGTGTAGTCGGCTCTCATTAGGTCCAGCACACTACGGTCTTCCCGCATAATGCTCTCAAAAAACAATGAAGTTTCCTGCTTGAAAGCCTGGCGTAAATTGTCATCAAAGTCAGGGAATGCAAAAATATCCGGCTCAACACTTTCCAGACGACGTAAGTGCAGCCATTGCCCCGCAAAATTCTCTACCAATGCCCCTGAACGTGGGTCAGCCAGCATCCGCAACACTTGGGCTTCCAGTGCCCGCGGATCACTCAGTCGCCCCCCGGAAGCTAAACCCACGAGCTCTTCGTCCGGGATACTACTCCAGAGAAAAAAAGACAAGCGCGAAGCTAGCTCCAGGTCGCTAATTTGAAAAACTTCTCCGGGCTCAACGCCGACCGGGTCACGCTCAAACCGGAAAACAAATTCAGGGCTCGCCAATATGCGGCGCAACCCCATTTGGACTCCACCCTCAAAAGTTCCTTTTTGCTCGCGGCCAAGCGTGTAAAAATCCATCAGCTCATCCACATCAGAATCCAGCAATGGCTGTCGATAAGCCTTGCGCGCAAGTCCTGACAAGATGCTCTCGGCACAACGCCTTTCATTTCGAGCATTGGTGGGCCGGCAGGAAAAAATCTCCTTGCGACTAGCAGTGTCACCCAGGGGGGTCTTACCATTGTGCGGCCCTCGAATAGCTACGCTCATAATTGAGGGCACATTTCCAAGATAAACAGGATCAAAATCAATGAGCTCAAAAGGCTTAAGCTGATCGACTTCCAGTGCCCCGGTTTTTTCATAAAAAGTCGCTACGACCCTGTGTACTCCGGCGGTGACAGGAACACGGACGTGAGCGCGTCGCTCGATCGACAGCCTCGACGCGTCCGCATTCTCCTGCATATGGTTGTAATCTGCCGGACCCCCGATGATCACGGTGCGGATGGGGTGGCCGTCCACTGAAAGCTCAAACTTATGGCTGAAAAGCAACCCCCTGATCGCAAAAAGGGAATTTCCACGAAATGCGGTATGGATCTCGTATACGCCATCCAGAGGGAAATTGTGCTCGATAGCAATTCCGCCACGGGTGCCCAGCGGAAGTCCCTCCATGTGCTTATCTTGCGAGAGGCGCGCACCCGCATTGTAGATAACCCGTTCCGGTGCAAATTCTTCATCCCCAACAGCTATAGCACTAACACGGTCTGCGGCTGCCAGATAGCCCTCAAGGAGAGTTGCGGACACACCTAAAACGTCCGCAATATTGTCAAAACCGTAGCTTGTGGTGTCTGGGGGTAATAGAGCAGCAACATCTATGTCTAGCGACAGAAGATCTTTGATCACCGTTGCATACTCGGTGCGGTTCAAACGATAAAGCGCTGGCCTACCCGGATCCGGATTTTCCGCAGCTGCATGATCGAGTTGGCCCTCTAGCCATTCCGCAAAACCAAAATAACTTTGCGGATCAGGTCGGGGTAAGCCAGCAGGGGGCATTGAACCACTTCGGATTTTCACCGCCATCTTTTCCAGAACATCCGCATGCTGGCGGATGTTACCGAGATCCACCTGATCAAAGGCGTGCCCGCCAATATTGACTCTAGAGTTATGACAGAACGCGCAGTACTGCTCTACAAATGCTTGGTATTGCGGAATAACTCCGGTATCCGGTCCGCCTTCCTGGGCTTGGCTCACCATCGGACAACCCAAGGCAACCGACATAGCTACAGCAATTACTGCAAACCCTTTTTTTAAATACATTCTATCCGCCATATCCTGTCCGTTTTATTTGTAAAGCATAATCCCAGCCACTAATAACTACCAACCTAAAATGCTGTTATTGCAGGCTACTAGGTAAGCTGATACCAAGGTACAGACAATGTACAGGACAGATATGCAAGAAGCACATACCGCCTTCTTGGGCTCCAGTGTACGTGTACTTTGATGAGGCGCTAATCAGGTGGCATAAAAAACAACATTAATGAAATCGAAAGCTAACATAACAAAAAGGTTATACTGAACGCCTAAATATCATTGGGCAGGGGCCTAGGCACACGTCACCCTGTTAGTATAGTATTGAGAATCGTCTCTTATTTACAACAAAATAATAGAGTTATTAGGCAGGAGAATCCTATGAAGAGTTTGCTTAGATACGCCTTGCTATTTTCCCTCGTAGCAGCCGGCAGCGCTAGCGCGCAACAGGCTTTGGAGGAGATTATTGTCACCACCAAACGGGGCTCGGCAAATGTTCAAAACATTGCGGGATCTATTGGTGTTCTAACCAGTGACACACTGGAGGCGATGGGCGCACAAGAATTTGAGGATATCGCGCGTACCGTGGTTGGCCTAGATGTGGTCAATCGTGCTGTAGGCGATAACACAATCGTAATCCGAGGGGTGAATGCAGACGGGGAGTCTGGTGCTGCAATCCTCTGGGACAACATGCCGACCTCTGGGGCGGGCGAGGACACTTCTGATTTGGGCCGCCGCCAATACGACCTGGAGGTCTATGATGTTCAACAGGTGGAAGTTTTGCGTGGTCCTAGAGGAACGCTGTATGGCTCCAACTCTCTTGCAGGCGTCGTACGTTTTGTCACCAACAAACCGGACCTGGACGGCTTTGATGCTGGTTTTACGACCCGTGTCGACAGCGTTTCTGGTGGCGACAGTGGTACGGTCATCAAGGGTTTTTTGAATGTTCCGGTTTCAGATAACGTTGGTCTGCGTTTAGCGCTCTATAACCGGGAAGTCGGTGGCTTCATCGATTCCGTTCAGTATAAGAATAAGCACCCTAAAGCCGCCCAACTGTCCTCGCCGAATGGCGAGCTAATTGGCATTATCGGGGATGACATCAATGGCTACGAGCGTTCTGGATTCCGGCTGTCTATGAGTGCTCTGCTTGGCGACGATACAGATCTGTTGCTGCAGTATTTCTCCCAGGACACCGATGCAAACGCTGGGGCAATGGATCAGCCATACGCTGGCTGTTTCGGGCCATGCTTCCCAGGCTCCCCTACACAATGGGCTCCCGCCGGGGTGAGAAAAGTCAACAAATCGGGTAAAGATCGCACGGTTGAAACGCTAGATATGTTCGGTATAACCCTCAATCATGATCTGGATCGAGGTACGCTGACCTGGACGTCGAGTACCTCCAACAAAGATACGGATTTGGAGTCGGACATCAGCGGTCTTATGAGCCTGTTTGGCTGGTTTGCACCGGCGTCACGAGCGCGGGTTGTGGGTAATAGCGCTAAATGCACGGCTGCCATGATTTCAAACGACTCCTCTGATGGACAGGGCTTCGGGAATCCCGCCTGGCGAGAGGGTGGTGGACCACCCAGCTCAGACCCCTTTTGCCGTCAATAC
>CAJWKT010000062.1 GCA_913041665.1 uncultured Gammaproteobacteria bacterium
CAAGCCTGACGGCGCAAACCCAACCAAGGGCGTACCGTTCCATCAAGCTAAATCCAATGAGGAATATGCGACAATCGAAAGCCATTCCTCAAATGGTCTTATTCATTGTGCCCATGTCTATTTCCCTCGGGTGGGGCGTGCTGTTCGCTACTCTGATGACGTTATTCTTGGTTCCGTGCCTTTACCTGATTCTGGAGGATGTATTGCCAGCAGGTTGGTCTATGGATAAAGCACGAATTGAGCCAGCTTTTGATACCTGAGAATGTCTGCTGCTTGGCCTAGGGGGGGCGCTACTGTTCTAGGCTTAGATTTACCCGCACGTTGACTTCATTGGCAACCCACGATGTATCTGCCCAGAAACCCTGACCCACGCCAAAATCTAGACGATTTATTTTTACCGTTCCGGATAGGTTTCCCCGGTTGATTTCAGAGCTTTCAAAAGTGAAGTCCATGACTACAGGGTTAGTTATGCCACGGAGTGTCAGTTGGGCATGAGCCCGATAGCTTCCGTCCTCCATTTCTTCAATTCGTTCGGATTCAAATTTGGATTCTGGATAGTTATTTGGATCGAACCAATCCCGATCCAAGAGTGTTGCGTCCCGCTCGGCATCCCCTGAATTTACGGATGCGGGCTCCACAATACCGATGATTTGACCACTGTTCGGATCAGTAGTATCGAAATCAACCTCTGCGGAAAACGTTTCAAATAAACCTTGAAATTGGGACCCCTCTTGGGTTGCAACAAAAGTCACGGAACTGGAGCTTCTGACAGTACTCCATTCGGCGGCTTGGGTTATGTAGTTGACACCCAGTGCCCCTATCGATATGAAAATCAGAAGCTTAGAACGAAAAACCATGAAACCCCTCCTTGACATTCAGTTATGAAACCAGATTATAACGGAGACATCCAGTTCCCCCGATTATCCACATTCATTGCGAACGCGTCGCATGGTACCCAAGCTTATGTGTCATTACGAACCAGTCTTGGGTTTTAGGTGACAGGAGCTTTTTCCTGCTTGAGCCACTGGATTCCTCAAAAAATAGGGCTCTTTCGACTTCCTTTAGGGTAGCTTAGTAAGAGTTTTTCTGCTCAAACTACTCCCGATTTTGTGTTGTGGCGCTGTAAATGCTCATTCAAAATTCTTTTTGCTTTTTGAGTAAGGAAAATTACTAATACGACGGTAGAAATAAGTCCTATTAAGAGCAAAACATAGTCAGCTGTACTCTTCTGAGATGCACTAGACGTAATTGCAAAAATATCTTTGGTTGCTGACCCGGCGTACGTGTACGCAAAGGTAGCGGGCAGCATTCCAATCCATGTTGCTAGACAGTAATCCTTGAGGCCTACTTTTGTCAGGCCAAGGATATAATTCAGTGCATTAAAAGGAATCAACGGAGAAAGCCTTGTTAGTAGAACAATCAAGAACCCGTGGTCATGTGTTGCATCATCCAATGCATTAAACGTAGGGGTCCTTGCTAAATACCGAGACACCCAATCCCGAGCAAAAAATCGTCCGATTAAAAAGGCATTTACAGCACCGAGCAAGCTGCCAACAGAAACAAGGAGTACACCCATGGGGAGACCGAATGCGAATCCGGCTGCAAGGGTCAGGATGGTTCCTGGGACCAGGAAAATAGGGGCAAGGGCATAGGTTAGGATAAAGATTGCCCATGCCACCGAGTGGTTGGCGTTAATCCAGATAATTCCTGTGGTGAGCCAATCTCGCACCGGCAAAAATACACTGACGAGTATTAGCCCGAGGGCAATAATTGCCAGGAACAATGGATTTCGGTATCGATTTATAGTTGCAATTTTAGTTTGCTCACACAATGCGGGATGTTGATATGTTTCTGCTATAGTGCGCGCCTCAAATCTATTGCTCAAATCCAAACACATTCGCATGATTAAACTCGTTGTCACAGATCGGGAGGGGCAGGTTTTATCGGTGGAAGCCCATGCTGGGATTTCTGTGATGGAAAACATTCGTGAACTGGACAACAGTGTTGAGGCTATATGCGGGGGACTTTGTGCTTGCGCCACATGTCATGTTTACATAGACCCAGATTGGTTTCCCCGCCTCCAGTCTCCTGCAGGAGAAGAGCAGGACCTATTGCAGAGTCTAACCGGCTTCAATGAGGCCCGGTCCCGCCTGAGCTGTCAGGTAGAAATGAGTGCTGAACTTGGTGGAATGGCTCTTACGATCGGGCCCGAAGAGTAGTAACCGCCGAGGCATCCGAAAGGCAGTCAGGGGTCGATTTCAAAATTAGGAAAAGAGCCCAAAAACTGCCGATTTTGAATCATCAAAGAAACATTTCTGCTAACACTTGCCTTTAGCAATTCGCCTCATTAGCCGTTCATTTATGCTTCCCGAGGCGCCATCGACGGGTTGCGCTCCATATCAGTGCAGAGATGCTTGTTAATAGTGCATTTTTGCCGAATAGTATTTTTTCAAGCCTGAAATTAAGCCAAAAATAGTTGGCACGAATTCTGCATGTAGAAGTAGGTACTGCTCAATCACAAGAACTGGCATGAGGAGATTTTAGCGATGAACTTGAAAGGCTTAATAATACTTCCGGCTCTGGCCCTGCTGCCGGCTGTTTCCATGGCTCAATGGAGTGCAAACGTAGGTTACGTCAGCGATTATATCTATCGGGGTATCTATCAAGAAGACAGCTCTGCGTCGGCCGGGATCGACTATGAAAATGAAAATGGCTTCTATGTCGGCACCTGGGGGGCTGATGTGGGAGATGGGATCGAGACTGACCTGTATTTCGGTTACGGCGGAGGGAGTGGCGATTTTAGCTACAGTGTCGGCTGGACCGGTTATTACTATAGTGATGATTTTGATGATACGTACGAAGAGTTCAATCTCAGTTTTGGTTATGGATTCGCCGAATTGGGATTCAACGTAGGTGAATGGGGTGGTAACGGAGCACCTGAGGATTACACGTTTACTTCCCTGACTTTAAATGCCCCGAACGGTGCCTACCTCACTTATGGTAGTCACGGCGATGATTTTTCAGGAAGTTATGTGGAAATTGGTTACGGTTTTGAGTGGCAGGGCCTGGATCTGGCTATCGGGTTGATTTCTGCTGATGGGTTAACGGTTAGCCAAGATAATTCGAAAGCGGATAAAAATATGTTTTTCAGCATCGGCAAGGGTCTTGATATCGGGGGACAGTAACGCAAGAACATGAGGAGGCAAACAAAATGAAACTTATTACAGCAGTGATTAAGCCGTTTAAGCTCGAGGATGTTCGTCAAGCTCTCGGAGAGGCGGGCGTTCAAGGTATGACGGTGACAGAAGTGAAGGGATTCGGGCGTCAGAAGGGTCACACAGAACTCTACCGTGGTGCAGAGTACTCTGTAGATTTTGTACCCAAGACGAAAATTGAAACGGCCGTATCAGACGAGCTCGTGGAGCAGGCCGTAGAAGCTATTGTGGGGGCCGCCGGAACCGGTTCTATCGGTGACGGAAAGGTATTTGTTTCTGACCTGGGTCAAGCAGTCCGAATTCGGACGAGTGAGACCGGCGATCAGGCACTCTAGATTAATGAAGGGGAGAAGAAAGATGCAGAACAAAATTTCGAAACACGTTCTGGCCGGTATGTATGCGGTTGTGGCTCTGGCTGCACCTGGTCTTGCCGTTGCTCAGGATGCACTGGACTCTGGGGACACCGCATGGATGCTCACATCGACAGCCCTGGTGTTATTTATGACCATACCCGGGCTATCACTTTTTTATGCGGGCATGGTGAGAGCCAAGAATGCGCTTTCGGTCATGATGCAATGTTTCACGATTTGTTGTCTCATGACCGTGCTTTGGGTGCTATATGTCTATAGCCTGGCTTTTGGAGATGGCTCGGCCTATGTGGGTGGTCTCGGGAAGGCTTTTATGGCTGGCGTAGGTGTCGACACGCTGAGTGGCACTATCCCAGAATCTGTATTTTCCATGTTTCAACTAACATTCGCCATCATCACGCCGGCCCTCATCGTTGGTGCATTCGCAGAGCGCATGAAATTCTCAGCCATGTTGTGGTTTATGGGGCTGTGGGTGACGCTGGTATATGGGCCAATATGCCATTGGGTCTGGGGCGGTGGTTGGCTAGGTGAAATGGGCGTACTCGACTTCGCTGGAGGCACCGTGGTCCATATCAACGCAGGTATAGCAGGCTTGGTAGCAGCTATCGTGCTAGGAAAGAGGGCTGGCTATCCACATTCACCTATGAAGCCGAGCAACTTGGTATTGACCATGGTCGGGGCTGCCATGTTGTGGGTAGGCTGGTTTGGTTTCAATGCAGGCAGTCAGCTGGCTGCGGATGGGGTGGCCGGAATGGCCATGGCTGTTACCCAGATCGCGACGGCGGCTGCAGCGTTGACCTGGATGTTTATTGAGTGGAAGAGCCATGGCAAGCCAAGTGCACTGGGTTTGGCTTCAGGTGCGGTGGCAGGGTTGGTTGCAATCACTCCAGCGTCGGGTTTTGTTGGACCCATGGGCGCTCTCGTGATCGGTATCGCGTCTGGCCTTGGGTGCTATCTTGCCGTGGTTAAGGCAAAGCGCGCCTTTGGCTATGATGACTCTCTAGATGCCTTTGGTGTGCATGGCGTCGGTGGCGTGATTGGTGCGCTCTTAACAGGCGTGTTCGTGGCTGACGGACTCGGAGGTGCGGGTCTTGGTGAGGGTGTCACCATGGCTGCTCAAGTGGGTAAGCAAGTGGTCGGTATTGTGGCGACGATTGTCTACTGTGGCGTGGTTAGTTTCATTATCCTCAAGGTGCTTGATCGTGTCATTGGCTTACGTGTAGACGAGCAGGCCGAGCAGGAAGGACTTGACCTCGTACTCCATGACGAGCAGGGCTATAACCTATAAGGTAGCGTAGATAAGGACTGCAGGCACTCGTGATCTAGCGCCGCTTTTGCTGATGACTTTTTCAGTTTCAGTAGGGGCGGCGCGGGCCACACACCTCGGCTAAAGGCGCAGTCCTCCGTCAATTTCAATGACTCGCCCGTCTACATAATCGTTTTCAAGAATATAGATCGCGGTGTGGGCGATCTCATCCGGCTCACCTAGACGCTGGAGTGGTATCCCCGCTGCTATTTTTTCCAGCATTTCGGGGCGCATGCTAGCCGTCATCTCTGTTTTGATGGTGCCCGGCGCAATGGCATTTACGCGAATGTTGTGGCGGGCCAACTCCTTGGCCCAAACCACCGTGAGCGCACAAACCCCAGCCTTGGCGGCCGCGTAGTTGCTTTGTCCAAAATTGCCTGCTCGGGATATGCTAGCCATGTTGATAATACAGCCGCTCCGACCACCGAGAATCATTTGAGCTGCTGCTTCTCGCCCGCAGAGAAAAACACCAGTGAGGTTGATATCAATAACTGCCTGCCAGTGCTCAAGGCTAAGTTTGTCGGTGATTTCAGATTCCTTTGTTTTGACGAGTAGGCCGTCACGAAGTATGCCTGCATTATTGATACTCACATCCAGTCGACCGAACTCGCCTGCGACGCGCTCATAGAGCGTAATTACTTGCTGTTCGTCTGCTACATCGGCCGTGTAGGTGCGGGCGGTTACGCCCAGTTCTTCACATTTGGACTGAGTGGCCTTGAGGTCTTTCTCTTCGAGGTCCACGAGCGCCAGTTTGCCGCCCTTGGCTGCGATTTGCCGAGCAATAGCAGCGCCTAGTCCCCGGGCAGCACCGGTGATTACGATTACTTTGTCTAGTAAATCCATGGTATCCAAACCTAGGCTGTAGGGAACAGATCAATGTTAACATTCCCTTTAAGTGATGAACGTTTCCCACTATTTTGACCGGATAGCTATTACGCTGTCTGGTATATGTATTGTCCACTGCCTGGCAATTCCGTTGCTTGTGGCGGTATTGCCAGTCGCTGCTCTAAGTCTGGGTGGTGATGCTCATTTTCATGGTTGGATGTTGGGCTTGGCAGTACCTACCAGTTTGGCTGGGTTCTATTTTGGGTATCGCATTCATCATAAGGGCAATCTCGTTAGTCTTGGTCTGGGCGGAATTGTGGTTTTAATAGTTGCGTTTGTGGGCCATGGCCATTGGGCTGAGGGGATCGAAATTTTTGTCAGCATTTTGGGGGGGCTGCTTTTAGCAATAGCGCATTGGATGAATCTTCGGGGTGTTCGTAGAATCCATTTTCACCAGTAAAATAGTTTCTGAGTAGTAGTTCATGATTATTGTTCAGACTGCCCGCCCTCTTGCAGGGAAGTCACTGAAAGCACATGTCCGTTCTCGAGTGTGAGTCGATGAGTGAACCAACCTTGCGCAACGTCTAGGTGTGAGGTGCAGATCAGTTGTGTGCCGCGTTCTGCGATGTCCTGAAGTTTCCCCCCTAGTAATTCTATAGCACCCGGATCGAGCCCCTCCCAGGGTTCGTCTAGCAGAAGGATTTTAGGTCTGTTGACCAAGGCTCTGGCGATCAATGTGCGCTTAAACTGCCCGTAAGACAGCGTTCTGATGGATCGCTCGGCTAGCTGCTGAAGTTCCAGATCCTCCACTGCGCTGGTAACTAATATCCGCTCTTTTTGTTTGACTGGTCTTACCAGCCCGAGGCTCGAGTCGATTCCTGACGCGACACAGTCTTGAACAGTTGCGGCGTAGCGATAGTCCGCCTGAAGTTCTGGTGACACCCAACCTACTAGGCGTCGCAATGCCCAGATATTACTGGGATCGCCCAACCCGGCCCAGCGGATGGAGCCGGTTAAGGCAGGACGCAGCTGACCATGCAGAAGGCGCAGAAAAGTAGTTTTTCCTGAGCCATTAGCACCTGCAATATACCAGTGCTGTCCTTTCAGGAGTCGCCAATTAAGGCCTGAAATAATTTTTCGTTCTTCAATCCAGACATTGGCGTTATCAATTTCGATGAGAATTTCAGGTTCTACAATATTGCGGGTATCGGTGACTAGAATTTTCTCGGGGATCTTTTTTGCGCTCTCGACATCAGGCAAGTCCGAGATGCCCCCAGTTTGTTTGCCAAGTTTTTTTTCGGATATTTGTCCCCCTTCGATATACAACATTTTGTTGACGCATAGGGGTATGCCACAAGAGCGGTGACTCGAAAAAATGATCGTAGTGTATTGAGAGATGTCATCAATAGTGTCATTTAGCGTTTTTTGCGCACTATGATCCAGGCCAGCGGAAGGTTCGTCTAGGAGCAGTATTTGAGGTTTGAAGGCTAAGGCTCGAGTAACAAGCACTCTTCGTTGCTCTCCCCGAGATAGTTCGAGAAAGTGCCGGTCAGCGAGATGATTAAGGTGGAATTTTTCCAGGAGATTTCTGGCTTGGGCATCTTCCTTTTTGCTTGCACGCCGCCGGGGAATATTGGTACGAAAGATTCCGCTCAGTACCACCTCGACCGCACTGAAATTCCAACCTAATCGAATATAGTGATCCTGTAATTCGTGGCCGACCAGAGTGATTTTACGCAGGGCCTCAACCGCATCTGTTTGAAGCTCTGAGCCGAAGTTGTATCGCCTTTTTCCATTTCCAGGGGCGGGCCAAAGCGTACCCGAAATAAGTTTTAAGAAGCTGGTTTTTCCGCTTCCATTTGCACCCACAATGGCCCAGTGTTCGCCACGCTGAAGCTTCCAATTTAGATTTCGGAGTATCGTATTTCCTGCAATTTCGACATCCACTCTGTTTAAGGTGACTACAACCAGTGGCGTACCCTGGCCCGGCGTGGATTGTTCTGGGGTGGTATGTCTCATAAGACTTATTTTTCAGAAGGCCGCAGAATCTCTACAGCCTTCTCTAGTGATAAGTTAGATGTGATCAATTATAAACTTTTGATTCAATTCCGACCTGTTCCTAGCTACCGTATACACGTACATTTGTGAACTGAAGAGTCAAGGAAACTAGTTAACTTTATACATACAGACAATCTTGATCGGCGGAGGAGGCCTCCACTCTTTTGGCCAGGAGCAAAAACGCCCCGGTAAGGCCCCCAGGACCTGAGGGATAGGATCAAACAAAGCATCGAGTCCCATGATGATAATCGGGTCACTGATCTACATGTATGGACTGTCGGGCCCAATATATACTCAGTCATTGTTTCGCTGGTTACCTATCACCCAAAATTACCTGATAGTTACAAAGATCTCATGCCGGTTGATCAAAGAATCGTGCGTTTAGTTGTTGAAGTAAACGCATGCGGCAATAAGGACTAGAGTCGTTTTAGTTTTACACTCGGCTCCATGGAATAATATAGGCCCTGTCTCCCTCCTTTCCGTTCAGTGCTGAGATACGATATACGCGCTCTAGATTTCCCGCAGTCAGGATTTCTTTAGGGGCACCGCTGTCAACGATTTGTCCTTGTTTCATTAGTAGAAGTTTATCCATGAACCGGGCTGCGAGCGTTAGATCGTGGAGAACAACTAAAACGCCGACACCACTCTTTGCTACATTTTTGAGAATCTCCATGACATGAATCTGATGATAAGGATCCATATCAGCCGTGGGTTCATCTACCAACAAAAAAGGAGCCTCTACAGCGAGGGCCCGGGCGAGAAAAACTCGTGCGCTTTCTCCCTGAGATAACGTTGTCACGCTGCGCTTTGAGAATTCCGTGGCGTTTACCGCCGAAAGAGCGCGATCTACTGCAGCTTCACATGCAGCAGACGGGGCTTTAAACGCTTGTCGGTGCGGGAAGCGACCAAGCATTACTAAAGTTCGGGCAGGCAGTTGCCATTCTGTTCGCCGGCTTTGTGGCAAGTAGGCAACAGTGCGCGCCCGCGCTTCAGCGGATAATTGTTCGGCCAGCTTTCCATTGATCAAAATTTCGCCTGTTGCGCGGTTCTGCACCCCTGCAAGGGTCTTCAGGAGTGTTGATTTTCCAGCTCCATTGGGGCCTATCAATCCGATCAAATTACCACGTTCGAGTTCTACAGAAACTCCATCTATGATTTTTCGTTTGTGCACGAAGACGAAGATGTTTTTTGCTTTAAGGCTCATGTATTGAAGGTGGCTTTGGTTTTAAGGATGAGGTGTAGGAAAAAAGGTGCCCCAAAAAAAGCAGTGACCACACCAAGCTTTAATTCTGTGCCCGGAGTAATTAATCGAACCAGCACATCCGCAGACAAAAGAAGCGTGGCACCCCCAAGGGCACTGGCGAGCAATAGACGACTAGGAGAATAGTTGACCCAGGGACGTAGTATATGAGGGACCACGAGACCAACGAACCCGATAACACCAGAAACCGCTGTAGCTGCACCCACACTGATCGCGGTACCAAAGATAATAAATAATTGTGTTCGTTCCATATTGATGCCTAGGCTGATTGCTGTTTCCTCTCCGAGGCTTAGAATGTCTAAGGCTCGGGCACTCAATACGAGTAATACCCAACCTGAGATTATGAAAGGTGCCGCTAACCAGACATGATCCATGCTCCGATCGGTGATTGATCCTAGCAGCCAGAAAATAATTTCAAGTGATGCAAAGGGATTGGGGGAAAGGTTCAAAACTAAAGACGTTAAAGCTCCGCCAAGACTAGAAATTGCAACTCCTGCCAGAATTAGAGTGAGAATGCTCCCGCTTCCTGCTAATGCCCGCAGTATTAGAACCGCGATCAAAGATCCCCCAATAGCCATAACAGGGAGCGCTAACGGAACACTTGATGACAGCCCAGTGTAGATGGCAAGTACAGCACCTAATGCCGCCGCTGTTGAGACCCCAATTACTCCGGGCTCTGCTAGTGGATTCCGGAGATAGCCTTGTAAGGATGCACCAGTCAGGCCGAGGGTGGATCCGATCAGCAAACCCAATATAGCTCGGGGTAAACGAATTTCTCCTATGATCATTGTAGTCATGCTTGGGCTTTCGCCAAAAATGGCTGTTACTAGATCTCTAAAACCCAGCTCAGTTGGCCCTATTAATATTGATGCTACAAACGCAAGTAAGGTTGTTGTGAGTAGAACAGCTATTAATGCGGGATAGGATGGAAGATTTCTCACAATGTGTTGTTCCGTAGCCCCAAAGAATCCAGTTGATCCCTAGCACGCCTCAGTCTGGCTAGGGCTCCTAGGGTATAGGGAGACCCGCAGGCCCACGCCGGATTTGGTACTTTTACTAATGCAGTGTTTTTTAGCAGTTCAGATAGTGCAGGGTGCTTAAACTTCTCTGAGGCCAGAGCCGGTGATTCTTTCCAGGTGTAACCCAGATCGAGGAGATCTGGCTGAAGTAATAAAAGTTGCTCTAGTGAGAGGTACCGTCTTCCAGTAAACCCCAGCCGCTCACCTATAGTTTCGAATCCGGCAGCTGAAGCGACATCAGCAATCAGCGTATTTTGACCAACTGTCCAGCCATTAGCCTCGTACCGTGCAAAAAGTAGTGGTTTTTTTTCGCTTCGGTAGGTTAAGTGTTTTAGTCTCCGATCGAATACGGTGATTAATGCTTTTGCTCTTTCAATTTCATCGACGGCCTGACCTAGGTTAGTGAGGTTTGTCTTGATATCTTGCAAACTCGAGGCGAGTTGAATCTCTTTCACCCTATATCCCAATTTCCTAAGGATGGTTACCGTGGGACGAAAATTAAAAGCGCCCGCTACTACTAGGTCGGGAGCAAGAGCAATAACTTCTTCGGCAGTAGCGCGATTCAAATGTATGCCCTGAACTTCTTCAACTATCATGGAGTTATGTGGGTCTCCAGCAAGGTGGGTTAGTGATGCAATACGCGTACGATCCACCAGCATGAGCAGAAGATGATCAGTGCACACGTTTATAGAAACTATCCGGTTAGGTTTTTCGGTGGCAAAGGTGAGGCATGCCATGGTCCATAATCCGCAGATCAATGCAATCGTTCTGATCTTGTGTGTTATGGGGATCACTTAGCGGATGAGTCCTAAAATTAGTTTATCGATAATCTAATTCCGGCGTAAAATCCACGACCAGGGTTGTTATAGGTCAGCACTTCCTCGTATTGCTGGTCGAATAAATTTTCTATCCACCCGTAGAATTCTAGCCGTTCTGTTAGTAGTACTGAGCCACCAAGATTAATCAGCGTGTAACTATCTAGCTGGCTTTTAGCAGGTACGTAGCCCCTTCTATAGTCATAATCCAGCATACTCCCGTTGTGTATTACGCTTGCATGAATTCTAGCGCGCTCTCCGGGAAATCGATAATTGAGACTCACGTTTGCTGTTTGTTTTGGCCTACGAACTTCGGTAGCTCCGTCTAGATCCTTGGAATGTAAATGGGTATAAGACCCACTTAGGTTGATTTGCTCGCTAAGTCTACCTAAAAAACTTACCTCAACACCGCGCCTATGATTTTCCCCCGCAGCATTGCTGACAGACGGGAAAATGGTTTTGATCTCGTCCTGCAAATTTGATCTGAAGTATGTGACGTCGACGGATACACGATCTTCAGAAAAACTGCGTTCAATGCCTACATCCCAGCCCGTAGATTTTTCCGGTTCCAGATCGGGATTTCCGGTAAAGATATTCGGTATGAATCCAAATTGTTCGACAAAGGTAGGATTAGTTACTCCCGTACCGTAGCTGGCGTGAAAGCGTGTTTGCTCTTGATGGGCTAGGTAGGTAGCCGTTAATCGGTGGGTTGTTGCATCGTCAAATTCTTTATTCATGTCATGGCGCAGTACCGCTGATAGGTAGAGTTTCTGGTTGAACTCAGTGCGGTATTCGATTCCTATTCCATTAAGCATTCTGTTGAGTGTGGGGTATTGAGAAGGGTCCGAAGGAAATCTATCGCGAAAATTTTCTTCCTCGTGCTCCGCAAACCCAGTAAGAAAATGAGTTATTTGTGTTGATGGCTGATCCATAGTCATCGTCGTTTGCAGAGCAAGTTTAGTTCTTGATGTCCTGGAGCCAAAAGGGCCAAAATTTCCATCTGCGTCTAGTTCTGCTTCAGTGTAGGCCGCACTAAATTGAGTAGACCAATTACCCTTTTTATTTAGCCAAGTTGCCCTTGCTGCAAGATTGACGTCGCGGGTGTTTGATCGCCCCGGGCCATCAATGGACCAACCTTGGGTAGGTCCTCCTGTGAAATCAAAATCATCCGTTTGAGTATGTTTTTCGACGTAACGGTAGGAGCCGTCCAACCAGAGATTTTTGTAGAGCGAGAGGTCGCCGTGACCAGAAATCGTAAGATTTTTATCGCCGTCTTTTTCGTCGCCCAATTGGGAAATATTTGCACCTTCTGTGCTCCGATAGATGACACTGATATTGCCGCTTTTCCTGTCGCCGGCAACTCTTCCATTGAATGTCAGCTGTGAACTTTTGAAGGACCCACTCTCAAGGGAGACCGACAGGCCAGGATGTTCAAAATTTTGACGGGTAGTCACACTGATCACACCTGCTAGTGCATTTGACCCATACAGCCCACTCTGTGGTCCACGGAGGATCTCGATGCGTTCAATGTTGTCGGTCAGCAAGGTAGAAAAGTCGAATTCTCCCGAGTTGGCAGGCGCTACTTCGATTCCATCAATTAGAACCAGTACGTGATTGCTCTCTGCCCCGCGTAGCCTAATCTGAGTAAAACTACCGAACGATCCAGCGCGATTTACAGCCACCCCAGGTACGTTGCGTAGAGCATCAGCTACGTATCGAATGCCTTGTTCTTGGAGATCTTTAGCCGTGATAACAGTAATAGAACTGCCCACTTTCCGTGCCTCCAAAGGTATGGAACTGGCGCTGGTAACGATTTCTTCAATTTCTGGTCTAGCGGACTGTGATCGGGCACTAGAGGGATATGCCGTTAATACACCAAGCAAGGCAATAACACCAAGTTGGGCTGGACTTCTGGTGGACATGACCCTTATTCCCGTAGTGACGACATTAAACACTAGAGAACCGAGTTATCGACTAGCCCTCTTGACTGCAACGTGGGCTTTGGAATCGCGCGCCGGCAACCCGTTCTCTCAGTGTCGCCGCTGCGGCAAAAGACCGCTCCGTTGAGTCAACCCGCCTCCCGGATGGACGACTTGACGGCAGGTCTCCTGGCTTGCAGCTCGCGGTCCGCCGTTCGGCCTTCCCAGACTATAAA
>CAJWKT010000063.1 GCA_913041665.1 uncultured Gammaproteobacteria bacterium
TGCATGTGTTAAGCATGCCGCCAGCGTTCAATCTGAGCCAGGATCAAACTCTTCAGTTTAATCATTTTCAAAGATTTCAACGCTTCTATGGGGTGCACAAGGCACCCCTAGTCGACGCTCGACACCGTTACTTCAGTGCGAGCGCCCACACAAGTTGCTTGAGATAAATTGTTAAAGAGCGGCTTGGCACTTGAGCCAAGCAACTCGCAGTATAACCCGCTTTGTGGGTGGTATCCTAGTAGCGATTGCTAAAAATCTAACAAGAATGTCACCCTAAATCAGCGCACCAACCTGATTTTTGCAAAATGCCTCTTACCTACGGAATACACATGCTCCGTATCCACCTGAATGGAAAGTTGAAAATCCTCCACCCGCACCCCATCGATACGCACTGCGCCCTCTACTATCTTCCGCCTTGCCTCAGATGTGCTGGCCACCATGCCTGACTTTGAAAGTACATGGGCAACCCACATGCACCCATCAGAAGCTGACAACTCTACTTCCCGCACATCGCTGGGCGGCTGATGATCACGAAAACGTGCTATAAAATCCTCCTTGGCCAACTCTGCTGCCGACGCATCATGAAATCGCGTAACGATTTCATGGGCCAACAAATATTTAATGTCTCTTGGATTTTTCCCATCCGCAACTTGGCGCTTGTAATCCTCAAGTTCATCGAGGGCACGGAAACTTAAAAGCTCAAAATATCGCCACATCAATTCATCTGAAATTGACATCAGCTTGTCAAACATTTCTCCAGCCGGGTCAGTAACACCTATATAGTTGTCCGATGATTTAGACATTTTATTAACCCCGTCCAAGCCCTCTAGTAGCGGGGTCGTAATGACTACCTGAGGCAACTGACCGTAGGATTGCTGAAGTTGCCGACCAACGAGCAAATTAAATTTTTGGTCCGTACCACCCAGCTCGACCGAAGCCTTAAGTGCAACAGAATCATACCCCTGGGCCAAGGGATAGAGGAATTCGTGGATAGCTATGGGCTTTCCCGCTTCGTAACGCTTCTTGAAGTCATCACGTTCAAGCATGCGAGCTACCGTATGTTTAGCGGCCAGCTGGACCAACCCCGCTGCACCCAATTTATTCATCCACCGGGAATTAAAATCAAGCTTCGTCTTTTCCGGATCAAGTATCTTGTAGACTTGTTCCTCATAGGTCTTTGCGTTCGCATGAATCTCCTCTCGAGTCAAAGAGGGACGCATACTAGTCTTTCCTGATGGATCTCCGATCATTCCTGTAAAATCACCGATGAGAAAAATTACTTCGTGCCCGAGTTCTTGGAACTGACGCATTTTATTTAACAAAACCGTGTGTCCTAAGTGAAGATCCGGGGCAGTCGGGTCGAAACCCACCTTTATCCGCAATACCTGTCCCCTTACCAGGCGCTCCTCTAGCTCATTCTCGAGCAAGATTTCATCAGTGCCTCTGCGCAGCTCTGCCATCTCCTGATTCACTTTGGATTTTGCACGCTTAGATTGGGCATTCATCGTACTATTGAAATTTGCTTAATTGCCGAAGTCAAACCACTATAAAGGAATGCGATACTGATTCGTAGTCCACTGACTTTAAAGGAAATAATTTTGACCGTCTCTCACTGAATCGATACAGTACGCGCGGCTCAAACACAGGTAATCCATGAAAGCTCATTCAGGCGGCGTTCGCCACGATTATAACGACACCGTTATAAGGCCACTGGTGGCCGAACGGCGGCGCTGGCCCTGGTTCCTGCTGGGATTCTTTCTCCCCTTAGTCACTGTCAGCATAATCCTGATGAACGAAACAGATCGTCCCGAAATACTACCTTCAGCATTTCAGCCAGTCGAAGTGACCCCTGAGCAATCCCCATTAGTGACACCCAGTCCAGATGAGACTCTTGGCAATAGCGAAAAACTTTACTATGAGACGCCCGAAAAGATTGGAACCAACCTTGCATTGCTGGTAAAGAATGGCGAAAGCCTAGACATCCTGTTTCGTCGAAATAACTTAAGCCTCTCGGATTTGGCCACAATGACTCAGCTCCGGGGGATTGGTGAATACCTCAAGATTATGATGCCAGGAGATGTAATCCAAGTTACTCACAGAAATGGTGAAATCCTTTCTTTAGCGAGGGAATTAGATGAAATCCGATTACTTAACATTTTTCGGGGAAGTGCTGGATTTGAAACGAACATTATTAGACGCGAATTGGATTCTAGAAAAGTTGGCGCCAATGGGATTATCCAAACCTCGTTATTTGAAGCCGGCCAAGTGGCTGGCATTTCTGATCTAGTTACGATGAACATGGCTGGAATTTTCCAGTGGGATATTGATTTCATCCAGGACGTAAGAATTGGAGACGAGTTCACAGTGGTTCACGAAGAGTTGTGGAGGGAGGGAGTTAAAATTAAGGACGGGGAAATTATTGCGGCGGAATTCATTAACCAAGGCAACTCTTATCGCGCCGTGCGCTATAAGATAGATGAAAATAGCCCGGCAGACTACTTCACACCAGAAGGACTCAATGTACGCAAAGCATTTATTAGGGCACCAGTCGACTTCAAACGGATCAGTTCCAGCTTCAATCTGAACCGTCGCCACCCAATTCTCAACAGGATTCGGGCGCATCGGGGGGTAGACTACGCTGCCCCAATGGGAACGCCGGTTAAGGCTGCGGGTGATGGAAAAATCACTTTTCGCGGCACACGAAATGGATATGGAAACACTGTGATTCTTCAACATGGAAATAACATCACCACGCTTTATGGACATATGTCACGATTTGCTGCATCCCGTATTGGTAGTCGAGTCGAGCAAGGTCAAGTTATTGGTTACGTTGGGCAGTCTGGCTTAGCGACAGGACCTCATCTTCACTATGAGTATCGTCTGGGCGGCGTACATAGGAACCCACGTACTGTGTCACTACCCCCATCCGATCCGATCCCAACAGAGTACTGGAAAGAATTTCAAGCAGCGGCTGAACCTCTATGGCGTCAACTTGATCTTTACCGGGGCACTCGTCTGACACAACTGGAATAATGTTGACTACTAAGCGTGAGATCTGAGAGGGATAAAATAGACCTATGGGCGAACTTTACATAGGCTTAATGTCTGGGACAAGCATGGATGGTGTCGATGCAGTCATCGCTGAATTTGACGAAACTCAATGTGAAATTCACCAAGCCCAAACAACTCCATACCCAAAAGTATTGAAAAAGCAGGCCAGTGATCTAATTGAGAAACGAGTTACTTCATTAGAAAATCTCGGGGTCCTGAGTACCGCACTCGGTCATTTTTTTGCTGAATCCGTTTTGGATCTTGTAAAAAACTCTTCTTTTAAATTAAGTGACATCGTTGCAATCGGCCACCACGGCCAAACGGTATTCCACAAACCAACACGACCAGAACCTTTTACGCTCCAGCTTGGAAATCCAAGTGTAATTGCCGCCCAAACTGGCATCATAACGGTTGCCGACTTTCGGAGTTTAGACATAGCGCTGGGCGGACAGGGGGCTCCTTTGACGCCCGTATTTCACAACTGGCTTTTTAGCAACCCAGACGAAATAAGAGTAGTGGTCAATATTGGTGGAATAGCAAATCTTACCTCTTTGCACCCAGACAAGACCCTATCTGGATTTGATTCTGGGCCCGGCAATACCTTAATGGATGCCTGGAGTGAGCAATGTATTGGTAAACCGTATGATACTAACGGGGAGTGGGCGGCCACGGGTCAAGTATTGGAGCCATTACTTACATATCTAATGGCAGACCCCTTCTTTGCTAAAAAACCACCAAAATCCACGGGACGAGAATACTTTAATCTTGATTGGCTTAAGGAAGCACTCGTAGTAGTCAAACAACTAAGGCCTATCGATGCAGATATTCAGGCAACTCTTTCCGAGTTAACTTCACAAACCATTGTAAATGCTATAAGCAAATTTCAGTCAGTGGCACGGATTATTCTGTGTGGTGGTGGTGTCCACAATGCACATCTGGTAAGCAGGCTTAAGGCCTGCCTAGCCAGTGTCGCAGTAGAGTCAAGTCTAGATCATGGCATAGACCCCGACTGGGTGGAGGCTACCGCCTTCGCCTGGCTCGCGCGTGCACGACTCAAGAACCTAAAAGGAAGTTGTTCCACTGTAACCGGAGCTCGAAAAAGTGCAGTCTTGGGTAGCGTGTACCTTGGCCCAAAATAAAGAAATCCCTAAGACAAACAGTACGGAAGGCTTGGATACGCAGGATCTGAACCTTCCAGGGGCGCTCTTAAGTCAACTTCAAACGGAAAAAGATGATCCGCAACCACATGTCGTGGCAGCATTGGGATTACGAATAATAAACTGGGCGCCCGATAGATCGTCCTTATAATCGATCTCGGCACCCATCAGGTACTGAACGCTCATGGGATCAACTATGAGAACCACTCCGCACTTGGCGACCTCAGTATCCCCATCCTGAATCTCCTCGTCAAAAGTAAAGCCGTATTGGAAACCCGAACAACCACCTCCCGATATGAAGACTCGTAATTTCAGATCTGAATTACCCTCTGCTTCTATCAGTTGTTCTACCTTTTGTGCGGCTGCCTCCGTAAAATTCAGCGGCGGGGCCTCCGCTACCTCACTCCTCTCAACCATTGGCTTTATTCTCCTGACCTTTTTAAAGGCGGCACAACCCCAATCTTGGTGTTTTTAGATTGGGCCCTATGATTATTGCTCACTTGGCTCTCGTGAACGATTTTGCCGTTAACTTCAGCCCCAAGTGCCATCTCTATCAACTTGTAACGTATGTTACCGATGACTTTTGCCTTTGCACCAAGCTTCACGTGCTCAGCAACGTAGATATCGCCTACCACAGTGCCCTTGAGTGATAGACAAGGTACTGTAATCGTACCTTCAACTACACCCTTTTCGCTGATGCTTGCCTCTGAAGAATCATCTCCCACAGCCTTGACGTTTCCTACAACGACACCATCAACCTGCAAGCCACGGCTGAACTCAATGTCACCCTGGAATCGCGCATCAGCACCTATCACTGTCCTAATCTCCGTCTTATTTTTTTCTTGTCTACCTAACATAGCTGAACCCTCAGTTTACCTAACTCCGTCTGCCCGCTTAAAAACTCAACAAGCAAACCCATCGAACCTAGATCTGACACCATATCAGACTACTAATAACCCGCAATGCCTTCACCCAACCAGCTCAATCTAGTGATTTTACAACTTTTTTCCCTTGATTTTCACCTACAATCAATAAACTCAGGGCGAAACACACAAAATATAGTGCTCATCAAAACAAGCCTTGATGGTTTTATACTCTTGATTCTATAGAACCAACGCCTCAAATACAGAGCAGTGGACTGCAAAAACGTGACTCTCAAACACGAGATAATCGCGTAGGCTTAAAAAATTCGTGTCTAATCAATAGTGCTCTGACCACCAATCTGGCGGTAATGAGGGTCCATTTTTAGGAAATGCTAGTGGAGATAATTCTTTTAAAGCACACATATAAACCTGTCTCTTAAAATAAATAACCTCCTTAGCCGGCGTCCAATAATCTACCCATCGACATCGATCAAACTCTGGTTTATTTGTCGCATCAAAGCGAATTAATTCCTGCTTGCCAAGCAACCGTAAAAGGCACCAACGTTGCTTCTGTCCTATACATACGGGTTTTTCATTTCTGCGGACGTATCGTTTTGGTAATCGGTAACGCAACCAGTCTTGGGTTACTCCTACCAAATCAACATCCCGAGGTTCTAGTCCAATTTCTTCTTTGAGTTCACGATACATCGCGTCCTCAATTCTTTCGCAAGGATGCATACCTCCCTGAGGAAACTGCCACCCCTTGGTACCAATACGACCACCAAGTAAAACTTGATCGAAATTATTAATTAAGATAATGCCAACGTTCGCGCGAAAACCATGCTCATCAATGTCGTTCATAAATCTTTCGACAACCAAATTTTCTTATATTACGACTATCGAGATAGCGCCGGCCTTGATCTTAGTACTCCCAATTTCCGCTACTATCTTCTGGCACCTAGCAACAAGTTGCAACAATTCACGGTCCACGGCCGACAAATGTTTACGTAGTTTGTCTAAGTTCATTTGAATTTATCCTTTGGGGCGCCCCTTTTACCTGTCCCCTAGGGCCCATGCAAGTCTGCATGGGCCTCAATAAACTTCCACAAAGAATCAGTCTAGCCAATTGCAATAAAAAATAAATTGATCCTAGCCTTGTTCCAGAGGTAGTCTTGGACTTGCTTTTTTACATGCTCGCTTGAATTTGATTGTGATTTCCTTTTTTAGCTCAATACCTAAAGATCCTCTACCCATTGTGCATGCCTGGATGGAAGAAGCTAGGCACAAAAAGACCCAACCCCATCCTAATGCCATCACTATTGCCAGCGTTGATGCTTCTGGAAAGCCTTCGGCCCGGGTAGTGCTTATTAAGGACCTTTCGCTCAAAGAGGGGTACATCGTATTTCACACACACTACGGGTCCCGAAAAAGTCTAGAATTTGTCGGCAATCCTTGGGCTGCTGGCGTTGTTCACTGGGATCATCTCAGCCGGCAAATTCGCTTTGAGGGTTTAATTACTAAGTCCCCAGATGAAGAAAGTGATGCGTATTTTGCTACCCGAGACTGGAGAAGCCAGCTGAACGCTTGGGCCAGCGAACAAAGTCAACCTATCTCTGACTATAAACAGCTGCTGGACCGTGCTAATAAACAAGCAAAAAAAATGAATTTGCCAAAACTCGACAGCACAGGTTCAGACAAAGATTTCTCAGTGCAGCGCCCCCCATTCTGGGGAGGCTTCCGTATGTGGTTTTGCTCTATTGAATTCTGGACTGCTGGATCAGCTCGCTTTCACGAACGCATCCTATATAAAAGATCCTTGAAAAAAGGCGATAACGACGACCCGGCCGCTGGACTATGGCGTTACCAGAGGTTACAACCGTGAATGTTCGCAAGGCCACCTACTACAGAAGCTATCTGCAAACAACTGGCCAATCTAAAACCGGTTGCAGTTGGTCCTACACGCTAAAAACCACAACTTGTGGAAAAAATAGACGCATAAACCCATGCCTTTTGGTCTGGGCGTTTGTAGGTTTTGCCGATTTAAGCGCTACTGCAGAAGAGTCGCAAATGCCCCAAAACTGTCGAAACGCCGGCACAACAATAACTCTTACCCCGAAAGGCGAAACATTATTAGTGGGATTCATGGGCCAACTTTGGTGGTGGTCATTAGACAATGGAAAAGCAGAACTATCGAACCGATTACAGATATCGGGCTGCGATCCCCAGTTTAGTCCGGACGGCAAACAAATCGTCTTTCAGCGCTACCTGTCAGACCAGTGGGATATTTGGATGCTGGATGTCGAAAATGGAACCCAGCGAGCCTTGACTACCGCCCCCTACAATGATCTCGAGCCAACTTATACTCTGGATGGATCCATAGTCTTCGTATCGGATCGTACCGGAAATTTTGATGTCTGGTCCCTAAATCCCATCTCCAATGATCTCTCATTATTAATTAGCCAAACTGGTAATGCGTCATTTCCAAGCGTGTCTGACCGCGGAGATTTAGCCTATGTGAGCCAAGATGGTGATACCTGGATAGTAAAAGTTCTTTCCACTCAGGGAAGACTTGTTGATGCGTATACAAGTAGGCACCCATTGGGTGCTCCAAGCTGGCGTCCAGGCGGGGGAGCCATACTTTTTAGCGAGACAATTAAGCCCCAAAAAAGCAGTCTGAAGCTATTGATTTTTGCAGACAAGCCTGTACAAAAAGACATAGAAATTCCCTCAAACGTTGCTGGGCCCCGTATTGCATGGATATCGTCAGCGGAGTTCCTGTATACCGCAAATGGAAGCATCTGGCGACGCGGGCTTACAAATATTGAAAGCTCCCCAGTAATTTTGCAGGTGAATGACCAAGTCAAAATCCGCGCACCCTTTCAAAACAATGGCTTGTAAACAAATTGTCGGACTTCGTTAAAAAAATTCCATAATAAGGCCAAAGAAAATTTTTTAATTTTTACGCATCGCGTTTAGCGCTACACTGGCAATTCAGCCTCAACGTGCTGATCTGACAGTTATTTTTGGCCAAGAATCTACTCAGCAGAAGAAAATATGCTGATCCTAAACGTCCCCAAACGGATAAGCTGAAAAAAATGAGTGCGGGACACTGCCTACGTCTGATATAGTGTTCGGTCCGAAGAAGAATAAGAAAAATTAGAAGAAGAAGATATAGGCTGTAAAATATAATAATGGGTTAAGAGTTCTAAAAACAACAAAGGATTTAGAGCACGCTGATCAACAGCCAAGCCGCATACTTGAAACCGTAAACTCCGATAATAATAAGAATTTTCCCGGCGATCCCACCGCCGGGTTTTCTTTTTTTGCCAAAAGTAGGAAATCCAGAATCAATCTATTCCATTCTCCCGTATCATGTTAGAAGGTGGACTTCGGCGTCCGGTTTGCACCCAATGCAAGGCGGCCATAACCGGATTGAAAAAGGTCTAAGTACGCTAAATTATCGATATGGGAAACCGATTAACTAAAATCTACACGCGTACTGGCGATGATGGTACTACTGGCCTAGGCAATGGCGAGCGGGTAGACAAATGTGATCTGCGAGTAGAAGCCTACGGTGCTGTTGATGAAACTAATAGTGCTGTTGGGGCTGTGCTGAGTGCCCCGGGGATTCCCGGGAGCATCGCGAATTGTCTTAACAGAGTTCAGCACGAACTCTTTGATTTAGGCGGTGAGCTATCTCTCCCTGCACACCAAGTTATTGGTTCAGAACAAGTGCGGGGACTAGAAGCGTACCTTGATACGTTTAATGAAAAACTGCCCCCATTAGGAAATTTTATTTTGCCTGGAGGTACGACAGCAGCTGCAAGTTGTCATCTAGCGAGAACTATTTGCCGTCGAGCTGAGCGTGTGACCTGGGCCCTGGCAAAAAAAACTGAACTTAACCCGGAACTACCTAAATATCTAAATCGATTATCGGACCTTCTTTTTGTGGTGGCGAGGGTTTTAGCCCGTCAAGATGGTGGAACCGAGGTGCTTTGGAATCAATCGCCGTAAGCACAAGCGTGCTGGTCCATTCTCTCCTGTATGCGGCTGGGCCTGAGGTGTGATAATTTTGTTGGTGTAATCAGAAATCACTTAGGTACCATATAATTTAAATGGAGAGCTAATGAGTCCTTCAAAGTGTCGATTAGGCGTAGTAATGGATCCAATAGATGGTATCCAGCAAAAAAAAGATTCAACTCTTGCCATGCTAATGGCGGCACAAGCTCGGGGCTGGGAACTTACCTATTTTTGTCAGCAGGATTTATCGGTTCGAGATGGAGTCCCCCTGGGGCAGGGCAAAAACATTACGGTACATGACGATCCCGATAACTGGTTCGAAATTGGTGAACCACACTCGCTAGCCTTAGAAGAACTCGATGTCATCTTGATGCGAAAGGACCCACCATTCAACATGGAATACATCTACACCACATATATTCTAGAACTTGCAGAACAACGCGGATCAAAAGTTGTTAACAAAGCCTCTAGTCTCAGGGATGTTAATGAAAAGGCATATACAGCTTGGTTTCCTCAATGCACGCCACCCAGTCTGATTAGTCGCGATCACCACGAGTTTTCTAAGTTCCTTTCAGAGCAACAAAAAATTGTCATCAAACCATTGGATGGGATGGGAGGGAAATCAATATTCGTTGTGTCCGATGGCGACCCTAATGCGAATGTCATTCTAGAAACATTAACCTATGGGGGCACACAGTTTGTTTTGGCTCAGCGCTACATACCGGAAATTAACGATGGTGATAAACGAGTCCTTCTGATCGATGGTAAGCCTTTTGATTACTCGTTAGCCAGAATTCCGGCTCCCGGAGAAACGCGTGGCAACCTAGTAATGGGCGCGAAGGGTGAGGGTAGAAAATTAACCGAAAGAGATCGCTGGATATGCTCAAAGGTCGGTCCCACACTAAAGCGCAAAGGTGTTATGTTTGCGGGATTAGATATTATCGGCGATTACCTTACCGAAATTAACGTCACCAGTCCTACAGGCATACGCGAATTGGACCGACAGTATGGAACCGATATTGCAGATATCTTGATGACGGCAATCAACCACGGACTTTCAGAATAGTGGAAAATGTATGCGCCTTTTAGTGTAGTGTGAATTAACGGCAACATATACAGCTACCAGCAGTACGTTGAAAGTATGAATGGAAATTAATAAAAAAATAGGGAAAAACGACCGATTAAAATTTATGTTTTTTCTTGTCGCGCTGGTCCACGGTATTTTAATCCTGGGGGTAACGTTTACATCTGTGCCACCGAACAATATTAATGACGTCCCAAAGCCACCGGTTACGCTAATTACACACATAACGGAACTCAGATCAAAGACAGACCAAAAAGCCTATTTGATGCCCGAAGGCAAACACGATAAAGAGCTTCAAGTGGAAAATAGTGTCCCAGTAGCTCAGAAAAAGTTCAAAATTCAAGCAATAATCCCAAATTCTGTAGTCCATAAACCATTGGACAACCCGAATATCCACGACCCTGTATTAGCCGAATATCTCAGCGCATGGCGTAATAAGGTGGAACAAGTTGGTACCGCAAACTTCCCGGACAAGGCCCAAGAAAACAGCTTGGGAAACCCAACGCTTGAGGTTATTCTCAGAGCAGATGGTACCCTGCAAGAAATCTTGGTCCTCCGCTCCTCTGGCAATGCAGCATTAGACCAGGCGGCGCTTGGCATCCTCAGTCTGGCTACCCCTTTCGACCCACTGCCTGAGCTTGTTCAAGCAGAGTACGGTGCTCTGCGCTTCGCCTACGAATGGGAATTTACTGTGGGATCGACCAAAAAACGTCCAGGTTCTTAGGATTGTAATTCTACCGGTAATGAAAAATAGTACTTGAGAGATGGCAGGACGCTCTTGCTATGCTGAGATAAAATAGCCAGATTACAAAGTAGGAAAAGGACAGTATGCAGAACCTGCAAGACCATCTTCTCATTGCCATGCCAGCTATGGGAGATCCAAATTTCAACGAAACGGTTACCTATATTTTTGAACATACCGAAAAAAATGGTGCGCTGGGTATTATTATCAACCGCCCCTTAGAAATGGAGCTAGGCGAGATATTTGGCCAATTTACACTTAGTCCAGCGAAACATGGTCAGAGCCAAAAACCAGTGTTGAACGGGGGGCCAGTTCACCGTGACCGTGGTTTTGTAATTCATAATTCTGTAGAACACTATGATTCCACCTTAGAAACCTCAGTTGGGCTCAAGCTCACTACATCTCAAGATATATTAAGTTCGATGGCCGGCGGAAGAGGTCCACATGTGGCTCTTGTTGCCTTGGGTTGTGCGGGCTGGGAAGCTGGGCAACTTGAAGCCGAACTTTTAACCAACACTTGGCTCAGCGTACCCGCTGATTTAGCTATAGTTTTTGAGACACCTTTTGATCTTCGTTGGACCGCCGCAGTTGGTCTCCTGGGAGTCGATATTAATCGGCTAAGTAGTTATGCTGGACGTGCCTGATTTTCTAATAGATAAAAGCTGTGAACGACGGTCAAAGTAAAGAAATCTTACTGGCCTTCGATTTTGGCCTTGCCCGCATTGGTATAGCAACCGCCAATCTTCGTACCAAAACGGCCTCTCCTCTTACGACTCTTAAAAACGGCCGTATGTTGCCCTGGGCTGACTTAGACCACCTAATCGACCAATGGGCCCCCAGTCAACTGGTGGTTGGCCTACCCAACACCCGGCAGGAAACCCCTTTTTCGAGCAGCGCTAAAGCGTTTGCACAATCCATTCACGAGAAATATCAATTACCGGTAGCAATTATTGATGAGTCGTTTACCTCTCGTGCAGCTTCTGCCGAGCTCCGAGAAGCTCGTCACTTAGGTTTTTTGCCCCGTCGGATCAAGAAAAATCAAATTGACAGCTGGGCAGCCTGTTTGATCGCCCGGCAATGGATGAACGAACAGGTAGACAAATGCAAAGCGGTGGTCCCTTGAATAGAAACACTATATTTCTGGAAGACGCTGAAATTGTGTCTCAAAATTCATTTTCTGGAAACCAATTTATACTTCGTGTTCACTCACCCCGCTGTGCAGCACAGGCTAAACCCGGTAGCTTTGCCCACATTACCTGTGACGCGGATTTTCCAATGCGGCGCCCTCTTTCAATCATGAGGGCGAATACTACTCAAGGTTGGCTGGAATTCCTCTATAAACCTGTTGGACAAGGATTAACCAAACTCTCGAAGCACAGCAAAGGTTGCAGCATCAGCGTTTTGGGGCCTATCGGAAACGGTTTTGATTTAGATATAAACAAACCGAATGTTCTCGCTATCGGCGGTGGAGTTGGCATTCCACCAATGGTATTTTTGAGTGAACGGTATCGACTAGATGATCGCTTCCGACTACTCGTCTTAATGGGATCTAGGGTGCCCTTTCCCTTTGAGTTAACTGCCGGAAAAAGACTCGAAGAATTCCCCTCGTCGGCTAAATCATCACTTTCATTGATGGAGAGTTGGGGTGTAGTGTCTCGGCTTGCTAGTGAAGCTGAATATCCTGGCTGTTTCCAAGGACTTGTCACGGAACTAGCTGATCATTGGTTAAAAAAACAATCCCCTAAACAAATAGCCAAAGTACAGATCGTAGGCTGCGGCCCCAGCGCAATGCTGAAGGCAACGGCTGAACTAGCTAGAACCTATAAGATACCTTGCCAGATCGCCTTGGAAGAGTTCATGGCTTGCGGGGTTGGTGG
>CAJWKT010000064.1 GCA_913041665.1 uncultured Gammaproteobacteria bacterium
GCTCATAATTGCCCTGCACCGCAACAGCATCTAGCGAAGTCTTACCACATACCCCGCAGCTGGATGATGTATAGAAATGCCGCTCCAGACGGTCTAGATCTACCCTTATATTTTCAGATAGCTCAACCCGAACTACATTCACCAGCCCGTTAGCAGCCGGTGGACCACACGGCGCCACGGACGCAATGTCCTCGCTCGCTCGAACAATTCCTTCGCTGAACAAAAAACCAGGGGCCAACTCTTCGTCATTTCCAGGAGTACGCATAGTAATTGAAATGCTCTGTTGTGCACGCCTCCCATCTGGTCTTGTATGGGCAAGGCGAATCTCTAAAGGTTCCTCCATCGCTACAATATCCGTAACTTTTCCAGGCCGTAAGCTATTGAAACGCTCGATTTCGAGGCTCCGACTACTCTTACTTTCATTCATCTCCGGCTCACCGGCCATACCGGGACATCCCGAATCACTCTGCTATCAATCTCGTTCACGTTCCTGCAACCAACCAATGTCATATCCCTTTCTAGATCAGTTCTGAGAATATTTAGCGCCTTTTTTGCTCCTGCTTCGCCGCCTGCAGCCAAACCAAACAAATAGGGGCGCCCCACAGAGCAGGCTTTTGCACCCAACGCTAATGCCTTCATCACGTGAACTCCCCGCCTAACGCCCCCCTCTAAAATCACTTCGCAACGATCGCCAACAGCATCGACTACTTCTTTAAGAACCTCAATAGGTGCTGGCGAGGTATCCAGCTGACGACCACCATGATTTGAAATTATGACGGCGCTGGCACCGATTTCTGCAGCCCGCGTAGCATCTGCGGCTGACAGTATTCCTTTGATCGCAAAGGGACCGCCCCATTCATCTATCATTGAGGAGGCATCATCCCAAGTGACACTGCGATCAAGTTGATCGCTAAAAAACTGACTTAGGGTTGTCAAATCATTGCTTACCCTATCCCTGACGTTTGCTAATTCGATCGGGCGCTTGGTGAGGTGATTCCAAACCCAACGGGGATGCATCGCGATATCAAGCAGACTCATCAATGTCAGACGCGGAGGAACAGTCATCCCAGTATCAAGGTCACGCTCACGATTTCCCGCTGTGGGCACATCTACAGTAAGTGCGAGCGCGGCATAGCCTGCATCTTTGCACCTCCGGATGAATTCACGATCTATTCCCCGATCTTTAAACACGTAGATCTGAAATAGCTTGGGTCCTTTGAACACCTCGGCAACCTCTTCAATGCTAGCTGTCGAAATACTTGATAGAGAGTACAGCGTGCCTTCATCTGCCGCGGCTCGTGCAACCGCACATTCACCCTCATGATGAAACAAGCGATTCATGGCAGTTGGTGAGCAAAAAACTGGCCAATCGATAGGCTGACCAAATACCGACGTCGATAAATCGATCTTGCTCACGTCGACCAGATAGCGTGGCACAAGTTCGTAGGCATCAAATGCCTGCGTATTCCGATTCATGGTCCACTCGTCGCCTGCCGCACCATCAATGTAATGAAACATTGGAGCCGGTAGTCGTTTCGAGGCCCTCTCGCGCAGGTGTGCAATGTTGTAGCAGCGATTTAGTTTTCGGCTCATGGTAAGAGAGATCTCAGTCAGATCACGTGACGCTTTCCCTCAGCAAGCCCGCTCACTGCCAGACTGGCAATTTCATTAAGCTCTGTCTCGCCTTCCCGGAAATGCACGATAATCTGCTCTCGCATGGGTGGGCTCCAAAAACGACTCATATGGTCAAGAGTTGCATCTACAGCCTGTTTTTTACTGGGGTCATACTGAAAATTAACCGCTATCTGGTTCGCCATGCGAACAAGTTTTTCCACATCCATAACGTCGCTAACTCACTACTTTCTCAGAGCTATTCTGTGCCTGCTGTAGGAGGTCGATTTGCTCTTTCTCAAATTTTTCAAAGTGCTCCTGCCAGTCAGAGAATCGCGTCACTTTCTGAGCCTGCACTGCAGTGACCTTATATTCGGGGCAATTAGTTGCCCAATCCGAGTTATCTGTGGTCACTACATTAGCGCCCGAGAAAGGATGGTGAAATGTGGTATAGACGACACTTGGCTGCACCCGCTCAGTAATCACAGCGCGCAGCACGGTCTCTCCAGCACGGCTCTTCAGCCCTACCCAATCACCGGCCTCAATTCCACGCTGTTCTGCATCATGGGGATGGATTTCCAGTACATCTTCATCATGCCACTTGAGGTTTTCAGTGCGGCGCGTCTGGGCACCTACATTGTACTGACTGAGTATCCGACCCGTAGTCAGTAACAATGGATATTTGCTGGTGGTGCGCTCATCTGTTGCCACAAATGGTGTAACTCGAAACAGCCCCTTGCCCCTCACAAATTCATCTACGTGCATTGTAGGAGTACCCTCAGCCGCCTGCTCATTGCAAGGCCATTGAATACTTCCGAGCCTATCTAATTTTTTAAAGCTTACACCAGAAAATGTAGGCGTGAGTCTCGCAATCTCATCCATAATCTCGCTGGGGTGACTGTAATTCATCGGATAGCCCATCGCATTGGATAGGGCCTGTGTTGCCTCCCAATCCTCCAGCCCTGCCATTGGCTCCATAACCTTGCGTACTGGCGAAATGCGACGCTCTGCATTTGTGAAAGTGCCATTCTTCTCAAGAAAAGATGAGCCAGGCAGAAAGACATGCGCAAACTTAGCAGTCTCATTCAAGAATAGGTCCTGAACAATCATGCATTCCAGTGATGACAGCGCCTTTTCCACGTGCTGGGTATCGGGATCCGACTGGGCTACGTCCTCGCCTTGCACATAGAGACCTTTGAATTGTCCGCTGACAGCAGCATCAAACATATTTGGAATGCGGTAGCCTGGTTCTGACAACAATTCCACATTCCATTCGTCTTCAAATAATTTGCGCACAGACGGATCAGAGATATGCCGGTAACCGGGGAGTTCGTGGGGGAAGGAACCCATGTCGCAGGAACCCTGCACGTTATTCTGGCCTCGCAGAGGATTCACGCCGACACCCTCACGACCTAGGTTGCCAGTCGCCATTGCGAGATTAGCAATGCCCATAACCATAGTAGACCCTTGGCTGTGCTCAGAAACACCGAGGCCGAAATAAATAGCGGCGTTAGGCGCAACTGCAAATAACCGGGCTGCCTGACGCACTTTTTCAGCAGCAACACCAGTGTGCGATTCCATTGACTCTGGTGAATTTTCGTCATCAAGAATAAATTCGCGCCAGTTCCTGTAGGCAACTTCCTCACAACGGGCACGCACAAATGCCTCGTCCTCCAACCCCTCGCTCAAAACTGCATGAGCCATAGCATTGATCAAGGCGACGTTGGTGCCGGGCAATAATCCAAGAAAATAATCTGCCTCAACATGAGGCGACCTCACCATATCGATGGCGCGTGGGTCTACAACAATTAGCTTTGCGCCTTCCCTGAGCCTTCGTTTCATCTGGGAAGCAAAAACTGGGTGGGCTTCTGTTGGATTTGCTCCAATCAACATGATGACATCAGCTTTCATTACGGAATCGAAAGCCTGAGTACCGGCAGATTCGCCCATTGTAGACTTTAATCCGTAGCCGGTCGGAGAGTGACAAACGCGCGCGCAGGTATCAACATTGTTATTGCCGAACGCGGCGCGCACTAGTTTCTGCACTAAGTAAGTCTCTTCATTGGTGCACCGAGATGAAGTAATGCCACCAATTGCTCCCTGACCATATTTTTTTTGAATCTCTTTAAGCTTTTCTGCCGCGAACCCGACGGCTTCATCCCAAGACACTTCCTGCCAAGGGTCGCGAATACTTTCACGAACCATGGGCGTTGTGATTCGATCCTTGTGAGTAGCATAGCCAAAAGCAAAGCGGCCTTTTACGCAAGAATGGCCATGATTGGCATGCCCATCCTTATTGGGAACCATGCGTGTAAGTTCTTCACCCTTCATTTCCGCTCTAAAGGAACAACCCACACCGCAATATGCGCAGGTAGTGATTACATGGTGCTCTGGTTGCCCTTTTTCTATGAGAGCATTTTCCGTTAGTGTTGCTGTTGGGCAGGCCTGCACACAAGCGCCACAAGATACACACTCCGAATCGAGAAACGGCTGATTCTGACTCGCCACAACTTTGGATTCAAAACCACGACCATCGATAGTAAGTGCGAATGTACCCTGAACCTCTTCGCAGGCCCGCACACACCGTGAGCACACTATGCACTTGGAGGGATCGAAGGTGAAATAGGGGTTACTGCTATCTTTTTCCGTATCTAGGTGATTGCTGCCCTCATAGCCATAACGCACATCCCTGAGACCTACGGCACCGGCCATATCTTGAAGTTCGCAGTCACCATTCGTAGGACAAGTCAGACAATCTAGAGGGTGATCCGATATATAAAGCTCCATAACATTTCGACGAACGTCAGCGAGACGCGGACTTTGGGTAGTCACTGTCATGCCCTCTGCCACCACCGTGGTGCAGGAAGCAGGCAGGCCCTTTCTATCCTGTATTTCGACCAAGCAAAGCCGGCAAGACCCAAAGGGCTCTAGCATGTCCGATGCACATAGTTTCGGTATATTGATACCGTCCAGCGCAGCAGCTCTAAGCACGGTGGTACCGTCAGGTACGGTGACCTGCTTACCATCGATCGTGAGGGTGACATCCTTGTCTGATGTAACCTCTGGCGTACCAAGGTCGGTCGCTCGCCTATAATGTTTATAAACTGTACTCATGTCCTCTTTGGATCGCGGGCTCTCATATCCTCTGAGAAATGGTCCAGTACACTTATCACTGGAAAGGGTGCCATTCCTCCCAAAGCACATAAAGATCCCTCTATCATCGTGTCACAAAGGTCCCTCAGTAGTTCAAGATTCATGTGTTCATTCTCGCCATTCCTAATTCTATCAATAACTTCCACGCCGCGAACAGAACCAATTCTACAGGGTGTACATTTGCCACAGGACTCGATCGCGCAGAATTCCATAGCAAACCGGGCCTGTTCCCCCATATCCGTACTATCATCAAACACCACTAGGCCTCCATGACCGATCATTGCACCGATTTCAGCGAATGCTTCGTAGTCAAGCGGGGTTTTAAACTGCGACGGGTGCAAATAGGCACCAAGCGGACCACCAGCCTGCACAGCTCGTATAGGTCGACCTGTAGCCGTATCACCGCCAAACTCTTCAAGGAATTGCCCTAATGGCTGGCCAAAGGCTATTTCGACCAAGCCAGCCCGCTCTATATTGCCCGAGAGCTGCACCGTTAGCGTACCCCGGGACCTCCCACTGCCATAATTCTTATAATAATCCGCGCCCTTGGCTAGAATGATCGGCACAGACGCCAGGGTAATTACATTGTTCACGACTGTAGGTGCCCCAAAGAGCCCTTTGACGGCAGGTAATGGCGGCCGAAACCTAATCTGGCCGCGCTTACCCTCTAAGCTCTCCAGCATAGCGGTCTCTTCACCACATATGTAAGCACCAGCGGCCTCCCGGACCTCTAAATGAAAGATCTTGGAACTGCCTGTAACATTCTTACCAAGGTAGCCAGCAGAATAGGCAATTGCGATTGCCTTAGTCATAATTTCAATAGCAAGTGGGTACTCAGCCCTCAAATAAATGTAACCTTGAGTTGCGCCGACGGCTAGACCAGCGATGGTCATACCCTCAATGAGAACGAATGGATCGCTCTCCATTATCATTCGATCAGCAAAGGTACCCGAATCACCCTCGTCAGCATTACACGTAATATATTTCTGCTCTGCAGATGTCTCTAGCACGGTTTTCCATTTGATCCCAGTTGGAAAAGCCGCACCGCCGCGCCCACGCAGGCCCGATTCAGTCACAGTGCTAATAATCTCGTCACCGGCCATTCCAACCGCCTTCTCAAGACCTTTGTACCCACCGTATTTCTGGTAGTCCTCTAATGAAAGCGGTTCCGTTATCCCTACTCGACAAAATGTGAGGCGAGACTGCGCCGCTAGGTAAGGAATAGATTCCGTAGAACCTAGAGCCTTCGGATGGTCGTTACTGTTTAAAAAATCTGCCGCGAATAACCCAGAGACGTCGCTGGGCTCTATGGGACCGTAGGCAAAGCGTTCTCCTTCTCTCTCCACCTCCACCAACGGCTCCAGCCAATACAAACCACGAGAACCATTGCGAATGACCTCTACAGAGCCTTTGGGCTTAACTGCCAAACGGGTAATCTCCTCCGCCACGGCATCAGCACCCATGGACCGAGCAGTGGTATCGCCCGGCACAAACACCCTGACCGTACTATGCCTTGCCATGCTCTGGCCCTGATTCCTCTGCAAGGAGTTCATCCAAGCGCTCCGGTGTAACCTTTCCATGCACCGTCTTATCTATCATTACCGAGGGAGAACATGCGCAATTACCAAGACAATATATTGGCTCTAGACTGTAACGCCCATCTTGCGTTGTACCGTGAAAGCTCACACCCAATGATTGCTTGGCATGCGACTCAAGAGCCCGGGCGCCCATGGATTGACAAGCCTCAGCCCTGCAAATATAGAGTGTTCGCTTACCTGGTGGGGACGTACGAAAAAGATGATAAAAACTAATTACCCCGTGCACTTCAGCTCTTGAGAGATTTAAAGCCTGCGCAACAATAGGAACCGCATATTCTGGTATAAATCCCAGCTGATTTTGGATCGCGTGCAAAACGGGCAGAAGCGGGCCGGGGCGACTGGCCTCGCGTTCTAGAATTGCGAAGATACGCTGATTTTCTTCTGCGCTTTCCTGACTGTCATTCACGGGTGCGGTTCCAAGGAAAACAGACCGGTATTGTACCCCTCCACTGGAAAACAGGCGATCCGCAACCGCTGCGCTTATAGGCGAAAGTCCAACGGTGGCGGGCGCTCCCCCAATAGTGATCGATACTGAAAATCCACGCCTTGTCGCTGGATCAGCTCCTCGCGCGCATCTTCGATCAAAACAGAGTTGGATAGCAGATCAATAGCGGTGGTAGCAAGCGTCCGAGCCGCCACCATCATGCCCTTGGTCCCAATACTCGTACCACCCGCGGCAATAGCCTGCCAGCTGTGGCCAACCGTGCCGGGGACCCATGTTGCCACCCGCAAACCTACTGTAGGAACGACCCAGCTGATATCACCTACATCAGTTGAACCAAGTCCATGCTGAAGCTCAAAATCCTGAACTTGGCTCTGCTCGCCCACCGTTGCACCCGGCTCTATAAAAGAAAGGTATAACTGCTCAGCAAAGCGTTGCTCGGCTGGATTATAGGTAACGCCACCAACCTTACGCAGATTGCTGTCCATCACCCTTGAAAGTGTTGTATTAGGTAAAACACTGTGATTGCCATGTATGACTTCGTATTCAAGGCGTGTTTCCGTTCCCCCTGCCGCTCCTTGTGCAGCTGCCAGCACGCGGATCCATAAACTTTCTACCTGAGCTGCGTTACTGTCTCGAACGTAATAGAAAGCTTCTGAATAATCTGGAACAACATTTGGCGCATTGCCACCAGCGGTAATCACATAATGAATACGCGCCGTGCTCGGGATGTGTTCACGCATGAGGTTGACCATATAGTTCATGGCCTCCACACCGTCTAGTGCTGAGCGGCCCACTTGCGGCGCAGAAGAAGCGTGACTAGACAGCCCATAAAATCTAAATTTTGCTGAACGATTGGCGAGTGATGTTTGTGGGCTAGCATCATTCTCATCAGAAGGGTGCCAGTGCAATACCACATCCACGTCATCGAACAATCCTTCCCGCACCATATAAACCTTCCCTGAACCACCCTCTTCAGCTGGAGTGCCGTAATACCGAATGGTTCCTGGCATGGCTGTGGAAGAAAGCCATTCCTTGGTCGCTATGGCTGCAGCAGCTGAACCAACACCAAAAAGATGATGACCACAGGCATGACCAGCAGCCTGCTCAGCCAATGGATTGCGCACGGGACTGACTGCTTGGGAAATACCTGGCAACGCATCAAATTCTCCAAGAATTGCTACTACCGGACGACCACTACCATAGCTGGCAACAAATGCCGTAGGAATCCCCGCAACACCTGCTTCGATCTCAAAACCTTCCAAACTGAGTGTTTCTTGAAGAAGACGTGAGCTCTCAAACTCTAAGTAACCCAACTCCGCCAATCGATATATCTCAAGGGCAATGCTTTCATAATTTTCCTCAGCAGACTCAAGCACCTGGGCGGAATCAAGATGGACCTCGTCCGAAGCCCCTCTTGCGATGCCCCAAATGAAAAAAGATGCTGCACTAAACACCATTATCCCTGATTTTATTTTCGTCATTGCTTTGCTCCAGGATTAGGGAATGAATCGGCATCCTCATCCCCCTCCTGGGGATTTAGACATTGGAAATCTTTCTCTACAAGAACTACCAGTTGCTTATCCTCGCCCAATGGCAGCTGAAAACCAATAGAAACTTGGTCTACTTGATTCCAGTAATCTACCTTATGACTAGGAAGCGCTATCTGGATGCAGTGGTTCTTGTAAATAGCTTGGGCCGGTCCACTAGGGACGACGTCGACCCGATAACTCAAATGATTCCCAGGCGAAAATTCTAAGGTATTCTCAAGATACCCATGCTTGGTAATTTGAGTGAGCTCAGTCTGGGAAACACGAACACGCAATGAATTGCCACGAATTCTCAACTTCATCTCTTTAATTTCCCCTGATAATCCACTACAAAAGAGCTACCCTAGTCTCATTGAATTATATGCCAAAGAGGTGATTCTTAAGCCTTTACCATATAATCGCAACTGCGTCGGTCACCAAATCGATTACCGGTAACAGAAATGCTTAGCTTAAGGAGCTTGTCACATGGCGGGTAAGTGCGTCGGCATCAGTGGCTTTGCGGTCTATCTGCCACCTTATCGAATCGATCTTGAACAGTGGTGCGGTTGGACCAAGAAGTCGTGGGATAAAACCTGCGCTGTAGTAGGACGTAGTTTCCGAATGCGCGGTCCTCATCAGAGTGTCTATACCATGGCAGCCACTGCCGTCATGCGCCTGATAGAGCGTTATCAAATTGACCCCAGCCGGGTAGGATTTTTAGGATTTGGCACCGAATCCAGTACCGATAACTCGGCGGGAGCCGTCATCATTAAGGGAATGCTGGATGAGGCCCTTAGGGAAAAAGGTCTGCAGCCACTTAATCGAAATTGCGAGGTGCCCGAGGTAAAACATGCCTGCCTCGGTGGCATCTATGCCTTAAAACACGGCTTGCGCTATCTGGCGCTCGAAGAAGAAGACTCCTGTGCAATCGTAGTTAGCGCCGACATTGCCGAGTACGCTCGTGGAAGTTCAGGAGAACCCACACAAGGAGCTGGCGCAGTAGCTATGTTACTTGAGCAAAAACCAAAAATGCTGGCGGTTGAGTTAAAGCACATCGGCTCCGCCTCGGCATATAGAGCCGTTGATTTTCGTAAACCCGTATTGCGGAATATCATCCGAGGTACGCTCAATTGCCATTTCCAGGATCTACCCGTGTTTAATGGGAAATATTCCATTACTTGTTATCTGGATGAAACGCTGCATGCGCTGCAAGACATGTTGCGTCGCATGGGGAAAAACCCCTCTGATTACTATCGCAGCCTGAGCGCAGTCTTTATGCATCGACCCTACCACCGAATGCCAGTAACTTCTTTTGCTATGAGCTATCTTTTTGGGCTGGCCAGAAATGGAACGGCTGGGGAAAAAGAATTAGCTAAACATTGTGACCGCGCCTCCATAAATGTAGATGAAATAATTAAAGAAATGCGTTCGACACCAGATATTCTGCAATTAGTCAAAAACCGAACCATCGATGATGATGTATACCCATTGAGCATTCAGCTGCTTAAGGATTTCTGCGATAGTGATTTTTTTGAAAGTGTTGTGGCCCCAAAAATGACCTTGGGATCTGAAGCTATGAAGGATATCGGTAATGTTTACTGCGCAGCTTTGCCAGCTTGGATAGCTGCGGGATTAGAAGATGCCCTTGCGCAAAAAAAAGATATTACTGGAGAAAAAATACTTGCCGTTGGTTACGGAAGTGGAGATGCAGCAGAAGCAATTCCTATGGTGGTCATGAGGGGCTGGAAAAAAGCTACCGCCCAGATAGGCTTTAATCGTTCACTGCAACCCCAGCAGAATCTCACCCAAATGCAGTACGAAAGCCTTCATGATACTGGCGATGCGCAAGGGCTAAAGAGTCCAGATGAAGGATTTGTTGTAGATTCAATTGGGTCCAGCGAACACCCAGGCTTCAGTGATGAAGGCATTGAATATTACCGGTTTGTTCGCTAGAAAAATTCTTGGCGTTTGATCTTGCGACCTTAGTGCGCATGGAATGGATCAATACATTAATGCGCTAATGGTATTCGTTGTACATACCAGTCCCTCCTACCCGGTAGGAGGCCTGAGAATCGTACCCAAATGGTTGCTTCTTATGTTAGCCCATTCCATTTTGAACCAAGGCGTGAATTGCTGGGGCTGCTTAGCGAGTGCGGCTTCCAGTTCGCTGATCCCAAGAAATCTCCAATCCGCCACTTCTTTACTGTTGGCATCTACTTTACCTCCAAAAAGCCCGTAATAAACCCAACAAAATTCATGCTCCGCACCCACATCACCGTACTGGGCATGATACTGAAATTTATACAAAAAAATTAGCGGGCAATTGAAACCTAATTCCTGGACTAAACGCCGGACAACTGCAGTCTTCATAGGTTCACCGTATCTAGGATGGGAACAACACGCATTTGACCAGCAACTAGGCCACAGTAATTTTTCTGAGCTGCGTTTTTGAATCAATACCTCATTATTAGTGTTAAATATGAATATCGAAAAAGCCCGATGAAGTATGCCATTACCAATATGGCAATCACTCTTGCTTTTACAACCGATTTCCCTATCCTGCTCATCTACTAGAATAAGCTCTTCATTAGAGCTAGACACAATCTCCCTACGAGCCATCAAGTGTCGCTCCCAGATTTACTGAAATTGCTTGAAACCCAGCATCCTTGATAGCACTAATTACAGGTTCAGTTGCGCCATCACAAACAGCGATAATCGAACCCCCTCCCCCTCCTCCAGTCAGCTTTGCACCAAGAGCACCATTTTTCCGTGCTATTTCCACCAGTTGCTCAAGCTCTGGTGTTGATACCTGCAGAGCATTCAGCATCCCGTGGTTAACATTCATCAACTCGCCCAATGCCTTGATATCTTCATCCTGAATCGCCTTCACGGCACTTAGTACCAATGTGTCAATCTCATCAAAAATACGCTCATAAAGTTTTTTGTCCTGTTGCCATGCTTCACGGACCCGGCCCACAGTTTTAGCTGTTAAACCCTCGTGGCCGGTGATTCCAATAACAGCCGGGATCGGTTTGCGGATATTTAAGAGCTCAACCAACGGAGGATCTCCCGGCCGAAATACGAGAGGCTTTGCATAACAGGCTAACGTGTTGTCCAGGCCACTTGGACTTCCATGAGCAATTTTTTCCGACTCATACGCTAACCGATTCACATCTTCGTCAGAGAGCCCTATCTGATAATGTCGATCAAGTGCTCGCACTATCGCAACGGCAATCGCAGCAGAACCACCTAGTCCCATACTACGAGGTACGTCTGGAAATACCTCGATGCACATGCCACGGTTACTCAAACCAAGCTTATCAAGTATCACACCAGCAGGCCGCTCAAAAGAACGTCGCTCAGTAACATTTCCTGCCAACTCGTATTCGACGCCCCATCTAGGGATCATAAGCACAATCCCTTCTTCTCGATCTTCTATAAGGGCCCTTACGGTGATGGGTATAGGCACGGCAATTGCATGACGTCCATAAACAACTGAATGTTCCCCAAGCAGAACTACCTTTCCGTAGCCGATGCCCATTGCAGATTCATTTGGACGTGTTTGTTTATCCAGTCCACTAGTTCTCAGCTCATTCCTTTGTAACTCATTAGCAATCTCCTGAGCTTTCCAGATTTTAACGTCACCACTCTGGATAACACGATCTAAAACTTCGTCAAAAATTTCCTCTGACACACCAGCAGCCGTAACCACACTACGTGCGTGTAATGTCATATGCCCCTTCTGGATACCTTCGGTTGCCAAAGCCCGAATTGCTGCTGCTCTTTGTCTTGTTGATATTGGTGAATGGCATTGCTCTCAGAGCATTTATCGTGAATTGAGTGAAAGCGACGCTTTCGACCCACGCGTCAAGGCTCTTGGGGCACTTCTAGGGGTGGAAGAAGATGATACTGAATTTGAGGTTTCTATCGCAGTGGGTGATGCTAAATCCACAAGAAATTGGGTGAACGAGGCGCCGGTAAATTCGATTGCTGCCCTATATGCAAAAAGGGGCGAGGATGAAGCGCTCAATGCAAATGTCATGGTGGCAGCCCACCATGCAATTGAGAAAGGAGTTGCACCCAAATACTCACCTTCACCTTT
>CAJWKT010000065.1 GCA_913041665.1 uncultured Gammaproteobacteria bacterium
GGGTCAGCAATCCTACGGATACAGCAAGATATCCGCCCGAGGAATGACCCGATGAGATCACCCTTGCAGGATCGATACCTAACACTGGGGCTTGCTGACGAATCCAACGCACGGCAGATTTCGCATCGCCGATGATTTCATCAAGGGTTGCCGGCACAGGATCCGTAGTAAAACGATACTCAAAAGCGATAAACACAATTCCCCGTTCCACCAAAAACTCACCGTAACCGAATCCCGATTCAGGAGAGCCCCGCCGCCACCCACCGCCATGAAAAAAAATGACAACGGGAGCCTCTGCCGATTCAATGTGACCACTCGGCATAAAAACATAGGCCTTCAAGTCGCGTCCGGCTACCCTCTTATAGGTCATCTCAATAGGATCGGCGGCAACAGCACCAAGAGCGTAAAAGCAAAGTAACGCGACGGCTAGATATCTCACTAGTTCACCTCCCCCATATTTAGCCGTGGATTCCCAAAGAATACACCATCCTAAAATACTTCATCAGAAATCATGTCCACATGCTCTCCATTGACACATCAAGTGTGGCGATGAGAGACTAATAGTAGGTCTCCGTGAGTAATAATGATGCAATTGAAAGCCGTTCTTCTATTCCTAGCCACTGCAACTATTACGCTGTTTGGAATTTCGACCTATTCCCATCACGGCTTCGCTATCTATGGCTCTGAGACAATAACGGTTCAGGCAACGATCAGAGAGTTCCGCTTTATTAATCCACACGTGCAACTTTATTTTGATGTGCTCAATCAAGCCAATGAGCCAGAAGCTTGGCAAGGAGAATTGACGGCCCCAAACAAGCTAGCCAGAGCTGGATGGACAAAAAATTCCTTTAGGCCAGGCGACACTGTTGAGATTTCGGGCCAAATAGCAAAAAACGGTGGGCGTTCAATCCGTGTCCGAAAAATCATTACAGCAGATGGAATATCTCTTCCGGTATTTGAAAGGGTTGATTTTTAGCTACTCCTGAAACTGGAACGCAGGATCATCGATCGTCTCAATAAGAACCAAGCACAGTTTTAACGAATCACAGTAGGCGAGACGACAGAACCGCCGCTGCCCCTGACCGGTATTGTTTGGATGATCAGGGTAAAAATGTAACAGGACTCCTCGATCTCACTCGGCTGTCCCGTCTGAGCAACACTCTGACTACGTTCCTTGTCACAATCTGCGGCCAATACCTCCAAATCAACATCCTCTAGCATATAAATGCCACTATTTAACCAACTCAAGTGGCCAGGTCTGTGATATGGGGAATAAGGTGGCTCCCTGTGTGGATAACTGGCTTCTATACTTTTAACATCTGCCCCAACCAGCACTGGACTGCGATTTAGTGTCCACTGAATGGCCCTTTCGTCTAACCCGGGTCCACCAGGCAAGAATTTAGCGTCTTGGCCTGTATTTAAGTACTTAAGGCGCTCATTTCTAGGATCAGCCGGGTTGGAAGTCCAAAAACGAGCTGCCCAGCCAGTGCGCACCAAAAGAGCATCACCTGGATGGATGTCTTCGAGCGTAATACCTTGGCGAACTAGGGCTCGCTCTAGCTGCTCAGAACTGAATTCATAGTCTGGAGGCGGAAAGTTTTCCGGATCGCGTCCAGCGGCAACTTCCTTTTCGCGTAGCATTTGACCCACATCTATCAATATGGCACGTGCAATAATCGTACCTACTTTCTCTATGCCATTTTTTTTGTGCCCCCGGAAAACATAATCCTCACCAGGATTGCCTTTTGGTAGACTCCCAGGGTCTCCCTCTGGAAGGAAGTGACCTGCAGGATCACGGGTGTCAAAACAATTGTAAGTTAAACCGCCCTGCGTAAAATGATTGAATCCATCTAACTGTGTGCCAATCTCGAACTGCAGGACACCTTTGCGGTCCGGGTTGTAGGTGCTCTCTCCTAGTGTTTCTTCGTTATTGGAAATGGTGTTACTGGCACCCTCTCCTGGCCACTCACCAAGGTTGCTTTTAAAGTCAAAGAAAGCCGAAAACCCCATCTGGCCGGGTTCTAAGATGTGCGCAAGATTGTAAATCCTTCCTGTCCGGATTAGTGCCAAGTTTTCTCTCACGCGCTCTGGCGTCAAGTAATTTAAATTACCTAGCTCGTCCGAAGGGCCCCACATCCGAGTGGTCGGATTGTTACACGGGTTTGGTAGTCCCACGGTATCCGGAATGCGGTCAACAGAAGTGCTCCCTTCCAATGGCTGTCCCCATGCACACGAAATCACAGACATGCTGCAAACTAAAAAGGTAAATGGCCCTGCTGAAAAAAAACACTTGCAGTTCAAGATTCACACCTCGGAGTCCTTAAGGGGCAGGCTTTTCTAACTGAGGGTAGTCGATACCAAGTTGCTCAAGATAAGTGCGAAAGCGCGTAGGATCATAATACAGTGCCTCTAGCCTGCCCCTAAACTCATCCATAGTTGCTTTGTTTTTTTCAATGGCGGGTAGGTCATCCGGCCCGATAAATGGCTCATACTGGACATCTGCGGACTGCTCCTCTTGAAAATAACGCTGAGCATCCTCTAGCAATGTCTTGTCCTGATACAGATCAAGCATGGTGGCAGCAATGACCTTGGCCCCAGCTGTTGCGCCCTTGTGTGCAATCGGGGTTGCCATTGCCATTGCACTTGACCAGTGATGGCCCTGCAAACCCCGAACATTGGAAGGAAACCGCAGTGTCACGGTCGGAGCCACCCAGGACACGTCACCGATATCATCCGATCCCCCTGAGATAGGATCCTCTGGGGGATCCTGCAAACCTTCAAGCTCTGTCGCTAAGCCACCCTTCTCATCCGAATTCATCAGCTCTTGTAAGGCCAAAGCAAACTCTTGGTCAGCGCCTGACCACTGGGGCAAACCAACCGCGCTAATATTTGCATCCATAGCAAGGGCAACCGGCTTATTGTAGTGCCGCGGCCAAGCAGCCCCAACAATGCGCCTGGTCGTTGTAGTATCTGTCATCATTGCCGCAGCCTCGGCAATGCGATGCAGCGTACTGAAATTTTGATTGATGCCATCCGCTGTAATTTCGCGTATGAAATACCAAACGGTCGCGGCCGATGGTACTACGTTAGGCTGATCGCCCCCATCAACAATCACATAGTGGGAGCGCTGCAACGGACGTAAATGCTCTCTTCGAAAATTCCAGGCTATATTCATCAATTCAACAGCATCAAGTGCGCTGCGCCCCCGCCAAGGATCCCCTGCCCCATGTGCAGCGACCCCCTCAAAGGAATACTCAACCGATATCAGCCCTGTGCCGCGTGGAACACCCCAACTTACACTCATGTTGCTACTGACATGGGTAAACAAAACCACATCAACGTCATCGTAAAGCCCATCCCGAGCAAACCAGGCTTTGGTTGCTAGTAATTCCTCAGCAATCCCTGGCCAAAGTACAATCGTTCCCGGAATTCGTTCGCGTGCCATTATCTCCTTGACTGCTAATGCCGCCGTGATGTTCACGGCCTGACCTGAGTTATGTCCTTCACCATGCCCAGGTGCCCCCGCTATCATAGGCTGACGATATGCCACACCCGGCACCTGGGAAGACTTCGGAATTCCATCCACATCCGATCCCAATGCAATCACTGGCCTGCCTTGTCCCCAGGTTGCCCACCAAGCAGAGGGAATGCCGGACACACCATGCTCCACAGTGAATCCATTTTGCTCCAGAATCTCTGTCAAGTACCTCTGTGTCTCGAACTCCTGAAATCCAAGCTCCGAGAAAGAAAAAAGGCTATCGACTATCTCTTGGGTCAACTTGTGCATGGTGTCGATCTGATCTGCCGCTTCAGCCTTGAGGCCTGTTAGCTCAGGGGTGCTGTCAGTAGAGGAATTCTGAGCAATTGCAACACAACTAATTACAAACAGCCCAATACAAAAAACAAACCGGAACATCATGATTTTTCCTCCTTCATCCAGTAGCGAGACACTTTTGCCTGTTAATTTTCTTAGATAATTGCTTTCGCAAACCGATTACGCACATCCTAACCAATACTACCCAAGAGCACGTACTAAGAGGGTATAAACGCCGGAAGAATTATTCCGTTGGCCACGCATGGCACGTCTGACACGTGATATTGGCTTCGTGCGCCTGATGGCAACTAATACAACTTGCCATCGACGTTACGCTCGTAGTCATTGCCATTATTTCCAGCTGAGCAACATCACCATGGCACGCCTCACACTGCACACCTGCTTCAACATGCGGTTGGTGTGCCCAAGTGACACCGGGGAGGACTTGGTAGACTCGTACCCAGGGAATTTGCCCGCCGGAAGCTGAGATCCTGGTTAGCTCGGCAACCCCAGGTTGGTTTGTGGCAATCGAGTTGTGACAACGCATACAGGTACTGATCTCAGGAAATCCCATATGCACACTTTGTTCTGCATTTATATGGCATGCCTCGCAAACCAAACCAAGTGCGAGGTGGGTTTTGTGGCTATATGGAACGGGTTGTATCGGTGGTAGATGCATCGCAAAATTGTTTGGAACCTCTTGAGCTGCTGCTACCTGCTGAGCCTGGGTACCATGGGACAGAAACGCAACGATCAGCGTCGTCAAAAACATAACCTGCCTGCCTAGTGGGTTGCGGTACATACCTAAAATTTTCTCCTATTTTTCTTCTTAGTGGACAATACTAATTTGTCTCTTAACCGATCAGTCATCTACGAACTGTTTTCTAGGCAACTACTTCTTCAAGTGTCTTGCCATTGTCTTGTAAAACGATGGCCGCAGCAGCCCGGCCCGGACGACCAGTAATTGAACCGCCACCCTCGGTACACCCACCAGTTTGATAGAGTCCCGGAATCGGTAGTCGATAAGGAGAATAATTATCAAATGTCCTAAGACGTTGGTGTACGCTCCCTCGCCACATGGCCGGATTCATTCGCTCAATATCCACCGGACTCATCAACACTTTTGCAAGAACGTTTTCTTTGGTCAGATTAGTGGTGTGTCGCGCATAATACTCAAACAGCTGATCCGCAACGTGCTCCTTAATCACATCCCAATGCTCCTTTCCCTGCTTCAAGGCATACGGCATTGTCCCTTCAATCTTCACTGCGCCGAAACCTGCCGGTACCCGGGTAGGATCAACGTTTGAGGCGTGCACAATCTGTAACGGATAGTCCTCGATGTTAAGTTCACCGGTCGCTTGATCGGAGTTCAACATAAAAATGCTCTCAGGGCGCTGAAGGATTGCGGCCTCACAAGGCGCAATTGTCCCACCCTCTGAAAATGCATACCTTGGTGACTCCGATAGTGCGAAATTAAATGCGAACATAGCGTGTTCCTGCTGCCATATGTCCACGATATCAAGTAGCTCTTCTCCCCAAAGCTCACGAGGCGCCATCTGAAGAAGGTGCTTGATATGTATTGTAGATATTACACCCCTTCGAGCACGGAACTGACTACCATCAAGACACTCGACCCCAACGCAACGACCTCTTTCAATGATGAGTTGCTCAACTGGCTTACTGGTCAATACAACGCCTTCGTGTGCTTCAATAAAACGTCCCAACGCAACCGTTAACATACCGGATCCACCTCGAGGAATCGGGCGTCCACGTAAGTGGGAGAGCATCGTGACCGCTTGGCTGCCAGTTCCAAGATCGCTGCCTGGAACACCGCTGAAGTGGCCTGTTGTGAGATTGGCTGCCTGCATATAAGGGCTTTCCCAAATCTGCCGGCCAGCGTCGTAACCCGAAAGCTCTCCGAGCCGCTGCCAAAAAACACCATCACGCGACATTCCGCGCTCAGATTGCGGTGCACTCAAAAATTTCGCCCGCGACGGTGCTAGATGCCTAAAGGTGTCTGCGTCCTTCTTTGAAACCTGGGCAATAGTTTCAGCTGTACGATCTACATCTCCTCGGAAAACCGTCAATGAGGCACCATCTAAAAATGGTATATGCACGACTATTTCAGGATCCATGAGTTCATACCCAAAATCGCGTAAATTGATTTCATTGTTACGATACGCTGGGTTAGCAGCAAAACCACTGTGGACTGTCGAGCATAAATCCTGTTTGAAACCCGGTAATAATACTTCCGCGGTCTTGGCTCCACCGCCAATCATTGCGCGCCCTTCTAGGACAACTACAGAAAAACCTGCTTTTGCCAAATAGGCGGCAGACAAAAGACTGTTATGTCCAGCGCCGGCAATAACAAAATCAAACTGACTCTCGGACCTAAAGTTAGAGTTCTGCTGCGCCATGGCAGTAAGAGTCAAGGGCGTCAGGGTTGCGCCTTTTATAAATTTCCGTCGTGAAATAGAACTCATGTGGTTCCTCAAGTTATTACCAGCACTCTACACTCTGAACTTTGTTTTAGCCAAAAATACAGGGCTAGCACGGCGCGGCCATAGCGGATATCATCGTCTGAACAGCGTGCACTGAAATCGTTTATGAATGAAGCGGCACCAAACCAACGGTTCCTGCAATGTAATGCAACGAGGTAGTCATGTCCCAAAAAAATAAAAATACAGATTCACGTAAACAAAGAAAAAACCTTACGGAAGAGGCGCCTAGAACTATCAAAAGGCGCGAGATTTTAGCGGGTGCCGCGGGCATCGCGGTAGCAGGTCTCGCCAGTCCAATGAGCGCTCGTGCACAGTTTTCTGGAATCATGGAAGATGGCCTGGGTGTACCGTTCAGGCTTCCACTGGGAGCGCTCAACTATCTAGATAGGAATGAATATATTCACAATATGGAGATCATCTCCTATATCGAAGGCCCGCAACTTAGAAGTGGGGAACCCTTGATGGCTATGTGGGCGCGAGGAGCACAAAGAATGATTATGGCTGGCAGAGGCTGGCTTGATGTGACAAATCCGCGAAACCCAGAATACATCGACCTCGGCATGGGCATGAACGGAACAGTGTCCTTTCAGGAATCTACTGGAAAATGGATTTTCATGAGGACTCACGGGCAACCACTTTCTGGGGCAGAACCAGGCTTTCCACATGGGCGCTACCATGAGGAAAAGTTCCGTCAATCGGTCAGCTATGAAGGCCTTCGGGGCATCAGTACCTATGACATTACTGATCCAAGCGACCCTAAATTACTGAACGAGTTCAGTACCGGCGAGACGGGCAGTGGTAGCCACCACAATTTCTACGATGGTGGCCGCTATGCGTATCTGGACGCGGGCTGGTCCTCTCAATTCCGCATGGAAAACGCACAAAGGCCGAATGGCAACGGACTCATGATTGTAGACATGTCTGACCCCGAAAACGTTAAAGAGGTGGCTCGCTGGCATGTACCCGGCCAACTGTATGGTGAAGAAACCGAGTACCACAAATACTGGTTCGCCGGTGATCATGCGGCCTGGACCGCCTCCCACGGCGCACCGAGTGTACCGGTACGCATTGAGGAAGGTGGAAGATATGGCTATGGTGGTTTCGGACACTTTGGCATGATCACCTTTGATTTCAGCGACATTGCCAACCCAAAACCTGTCAGCAGCCTGCTGTGGGACTTTGAGACCATCGGTGGCATCCCCTACCATACGGTACTACCTATAATCGATTCCAACGGGCAGTTTAATAACATCATCATCGGACTACCGGAGGCAATTGAACCAGATTGCCGCGAGCCATTTAAGCCTGTACAGGTTATCGATGCGAGTGATCCGGCTAATCCAGAAATCATAGGACTTTTCCCCAGACCGGATGCGCCTGAAGATGCACCGTACGGTGATTTTTGCTTGTCCCGCGGAAGATTTGGTACCCATAATACCCACTGCTTCATACAGCCCGGCAGATCTAATCCGAACCTCGTCGCAACAACACACTTTAATGCGGGTATACGGATCACTGATATTTCTGATCCGACGAAACCACAGGAAGTTGCCTGGTATTTGCCGCCACGAGGTGGAGAAATTGAGGAATACCACAGTTGGCGGCGCGGAGACACGGAAACCGTTTTCATCGAATGGGATCGGAATTTAATTTGGGTCGGCACCCACGCTGGCACCTACTGTCTTTCATGTCCTGCGTTAGGTGCGCCTGTGTTAGAGCCGCGCCCGATCCAGCGATGGACGGTACCCCACGGGAACCGGGGTTGGGACAACGGCTAGGCAACGCTATACGAGCTAATTGCTCATGTGGACAACAGAACTGTTCCTCGCCAACCGGTAGGTGGTTGTTTCGGGTAGTGACTGCCCGTGAACGACACATCCCATACTCTCGGTTAGCGCCTAAAAATCAAAAGCGCTGGCTATTGCCGACAGTGGAAAGCTTATGATCGCGAACTTACCTGTTGAGTCCTGGCTCTTACTTATCCTTGCCATTGGAATTGGGCTAGGAATAGAAATTTTCTTTTTTGTCTCGCAGCGTAAAACCCAGCGCCAACACCTTGAGCCCGAGACTAAAAAACAGAAATAGTGATGATCTCCAGCTCCCCAACAATAATTACTATCGTCTCAATCTATATTCTCTTGCTGCTCATCATCGGCCTCTGGGGGAGGAAAGGCTCTAAAGATATTGAGGGTTACTATGTTGCCGGAAAGCAATTACCGGCTTATGTCATCGCGTTTAGCTCCAATGCGACCGGCGAAAGTGCCTGGCTACTACTAGGACTCACGGGCATGAGCTACCTCGTGGGTTTTCATGCTCTATGGATCGTCATGGGGGAGGTACTCGGTGTAGCGCTCGCCTGGGCAGTAGTGGCACGGCCTTTCAAGAAAGAAACAGACCGTTTTGCCTCGATAACCATACCGGATTATCTAGAAGATCGGTTTGAAGATCGCGCTCATGTTCTTCGGATCTTGAGTGTGATTATCATCTTCAGTATGGCCGCCTTTTATATAGCTGCCCAGCTTACGGCCTCAGGCAAGGCCTTTGAGTCGTTTTTAGGTATAAGCTACGAGGCCGGTGTACTAATCGGTGCGGCTATCGTTCTTTATTACACTACCGTAGGCGGCCTCAGGGCAGTCGCTTATAGTGACCTCCTACAAGGTATTCTGATGGTTTTGTGCCTGATCGCTCTGCCCATAATTGGAATTAAGGCTGCGGGCGGATGGTCAAGCATGCTGGACACATTGCTTTCCCAAGACCCAACGCTGCTGGAGCCTTTTGGTAGCTTTGGTTTCTCACCAGCTGGCATTGCCAGTGCCCTTGGTTTCTTGGGGATCGGGCTGGCTTTTCTCGGGGCACCACATTTATTAACACGCTTTATCTCTGCAAAAGACGAGGACAGCATCGTTACCGGCAGCCTGATTGCAGTTCCATGCATGATTGTCTTTCAGCTTGGTGCCGTTTTTTCTGGCATAGCCGGAAGAGCCCTTTTTCCCGGGCTGGAAGACCCAGAAACCATTTACCCAATTATGGGAGCAGAGTTGTTCCCTGAAATATTTACCGGCATCTTTCTTGTAATAGTGCTAGCAGCAATCATGTCCACCGCAGATTCACTTCTGCTTCTTGCTTCTTCTGCCGTGGTTAGGGATGTTATACAAAAAACCCTGAACCTTGAGTGGAGTGAGTCACTGTTATCGGGTTGCGGTAAAATCACCACTCTAGTCATTGGGGCCTGCGCGCTAGCATTCGCACTCCCTGAAATCAGGGTCATTTTCTGGTTTGTTCTTTTTGCTTGGTCCGGACTGGCTTCTGCCTTCACACCTGTCGTACTGTGCGCTCTCTTTTGGAGAGGTACCACAAAAACAGGTGCAATCGCCGGAATGGCGACTGGCTTTATAACCGTAATACTCTGGGTTCTTGTTTTCAAAAGCCGCTTTTATGATCTGTATGAGATGATCCCCGGCTTTATCGCAGGCTTTGCAGCCACATTCGGTGTAAGTCTATTCACTCGCCCCCGATCAAAAATGCCCTGAAAAAAGAACTAACCTCTAGACTTTCAGGAAATATTAACTACGCTGTCATTAGAAATGTCGACAAATAATATGACCAACCTCCGATTCTGATAACCTTAAAAACAGGCGGAGCCATTATCCGACAGAACAAAAGACGAGGTTAGGCAGGAGAAAATATGTCGCAACAGCGTAACCCCAGGTACTTCGAGTCATCGTGGTATACATCAAAATTTGCCAAGGAACCTTGGCCCGCTGGATGGTACTGGCATGACTATAGCTATACCTGGTACGGGCCATATAACTCTGACGTTGAAGCAACAGAAGATCTTTTTTCGTACGCTCAATCTACGTCGTCGGATCCAGAAAACCCGAATCTACTCTCCTGAAACTAAATTTAACGAATCAAATAGCCCATGGGAAATTCGAAGTGAAGGGTAAATTTTGCTCAGCGCTACTTGGTATATTTCTCCTTCTGGTTGGTTGTGCGCCGCCAATTACCATTGAACCCCCGACACACATACCCACGATGCGACCCCCAGTCATGGGGCAAAAAGCGGGGGTATCGGCGGGACACCCACTAACGACTGCCGCTGCTTTTGAGATCCTGGTAAGCGGGGGAAATGCCTTTGATGCAGGTGTCGCGGCATTACTGGTAGGGGGAGTAGTAGAACAAGACCTATACAGCCTTGGAGGTGAGGCCCTGATACTCGTCTATCCGCAGAGCGAAGGCAAAGTGACCTCCATCGTCGGGCAGGGATGGGCGCCCAGGGCGGCTACTATCGATGCCTATACTAGAGACGGCAAAAACCTAAACGGGGCCGGCCTCAATCCAGCAGTTGTGCCGGGAGCACTTCATGCTGCACTGACCGTACTTGAGCGCTGGGGCACAATGAGTTTCGAATCGGTTGCGGCACGGGCTATTAGCTATGCCAGAGAAGGATTCCCTCTTCGCCCGCGTACAGCCCAGTCGATTCGGAGAGAGAAACAATTTATATCTCAATGGCCGCACAACCGACAGTACTGGTTGAAGCCTGGCGGGTCTCACTACCTAGCAGGCGAAACGATCAAGTTTCCAACACTCGCAAATACGTTGAAGAAAATGGTGGAAGCAGAACAAAAAAACAAATCACTTGGCCGCGAAATTGGTATAGCAGCCGCCCGTGATCGATTTTACAGAGGCGACATTGCACAAGAGATGGTCAAATTTTTACAGCAGAATAACGCGCCCTTCGATGAAAGCGATTTTGCAGAGTTCTACTCAAGAATCGAAACGCCAACAAGCACGACCTACAGGGGTTATACCATCTATAAACAATCATTCAACAGCCAGGGCCCCATGCTGTTGCAAACACTCAATATTCTTGAAAACTTCAATCTAGTAGGTATGGGCCAAAATAGTGCTGACTACGTTCACACAGTAATCGAAGCTATGAAACTGGCCTTTGCTGATCGTGATAGTTACTACGCTGATCCAGATTTTGTCAGCATACCCGCAGAAGGTTTGCTTTCAAAAGCATACGCAAAAAGGCGTGCTCAGAAAATTGACCCATCCCAAGCATCCGAGGAATTCCGGGCAGGTAATCCACTGGAATTTGACTCTACGGTCAAGGACTGGAACTTTTGGATTGCTAACTCTGGAGATGCTAGCGACCAGCCATTACTAACAGCGGCAAACGGTGGTGGTCATCTCAAGGACACTACGCACATAGCCATCATCGACGAAGAAGGCAATATCTTTGATAGCACTCCTAGCGGTGGATGGATAGGTGGTGCCGTTATTCTTGGTGATACAGGCATTGCTATGAGTGTGCGTGGCGAGCAATTCTGGCTGGATAAAACAAAAGCCGCTCAGCTGCGCCCACGCTCTCGGCCCCGATATACCTTAACACCGACTATCGTGCTACGTGACGGGGAACCCTTTATCGCTATCGGAACGCCTGGCGGGGACAATCAGGAGCAGACGATACTGCAAACACTTTTGAATATTTTGGAGTTCTGGCCGGACTGGTATCCGAACCTTCATGCCGCCATCCAATGGCCACGCTTTCAGACGCTACACTACCACGATTCCTTTTGGCCGCACGCGACCGGATTCAACCGTGCAAACATAGAAATCACCATGCCGCCTGACGTGATCCGAGAACTAGAGACCAAGGGACATAACATGAACAAAGTTCCGCCATTTGCTATCTCGGGGTGCGCTACCGTCGTTCTGATTGATCCGGCCACCGGGAACCGGATGGCCGGCGCAGACGCAAGACGCGATTGCTATGCTATGGCGTATTAGCTCTCGCTACTGGATTCCCCCTGGAAAATTACCCGCGGGACCCAAAAGATGCTCAACATCCTGATTATTCTCATTGCAGATATATTCCATCAGTTCCCAACCAGGTCTCAGTGTTGCCGTGAATTTTATTGTGAATGGC
>CAJWKT010000066.1 GCA_913041665.1 uncultured Gammaproteobacteria bacterium
AATATTGTGGAAAATAGGGTTGAGGGCCGCGTACATGTAATTGGTTCAAACTGATGATAGATTGGTTTAATACATTGCAGCGCCGAGAAAGGCTATCCCTTGTTGTAGGAGCTGTATTTGCTGTAATTGTGCTGGGTTGGGTGCTGCTATGGAACCCTCCGCATCGTGGCATTAACTCTTTGAGCCAGTCCCTGATTGCTAAACAACTGCTACTCAGCAATCTTCGAGTGGCACAATCAATGGTATTAGAGAATCCTGAATCTGCCCTTCTGTCTGCTCAATCCCTAATAGTCGTCATCGATCAAACTCATCGACAATTTGGTCTAGCGGGCAAATTAACCCGAAACCAACCCGATGGAACGGATGGTATCCGGGTAAATTTTCAGGCGACCCCATTTGATGCATTATTAAGCTGGCTCATTGGACTCGAAGCCAACTATGGGATTCATGTCGAGTCTGCCGCTATTAATAAAACAAGCCAAACTGGCCTTGTGACAGCCACCTTAGTTCTCCGACGAACATAAAAAAATGAACATTAAGCTATTATCGTTGGTTGCCGGCGCAATCATGTACGCGATATTTATGATCGCACTCTTTCCAGCGTCGATAGCTTATAAATGGCTGGCGCCGAACTCAATTGAGCTTTCAGGCGTGCAAGGAAGGCTCTGGTCTGGAGGAGCAACTACTGGATTTCTAGGAGATATGGAGGTCAAAAACATTCACTGGGAATTTGTACCCCTTGATTTGTTTGTGGGACGTATAACTGGGAAAGTAAACATGTTGTTGGGTGATGGTTTCGTGGACACAAAGGCTAGCGCAACTTTTAACAGTCTTACTTTACAAGAGTTACGAGCTACATTTGATCTTCAAGTTTTAGAAAATTTTATTCCTATTGGTGCTACCCAGGGTAAAGTGTTCGCGCAAATAGAGCATTTGGTTATCGAGAAAGGCTGGCCTATCAAGATAATCGGAGAATTGCGCCTTATGGAACTCATGGTTGCGCCATTCGTTCCAAGTGGTGCTGTCTTGATCCCAATTGGAAGCTTTCGGTTAGCCTTTTTAGATAATTCAAAGCTTGGAGGAACTATTGAACACCTAAATGGCCCTTTGGAGACAAGCGGGAACATCGAGCTAAGGTCAAATCGAGTCTACGATATCAAAATATTTGTTAAAGCGCTGCCCGATGCCTCGCAAGAACTGCTTCAAGGGCTTGAGCTTATGACTGGCGAACCAAACAATCTAGGGTTTCGGGCCTTCAATTTGACAGGTAGTTTGTAGGGATAGATCCCAGAAAATAAACACGAGGAACATATATTTCAACGTACGACCTCCACCCCTTATTTAGAAAAAGTATCGAGTTCTTTTTTGATAGTTAGAAATTATTAGTTATTAATTACAGCCTCCTTATTTTCCCAATCACGAAAAGCCTTAAATATAGGAAAATAGAGGGCCATTCGAATCGGACGACTGTCAAGTTTCGACAATACTTCAGCGTACCGAGTGAGCTGGGAACGGTAACGCGCAACCTCCGAGTCCAAGAAATTTTCTAGAGACCCACCTTCATGATAGCTAGTCTTAAAATCAATTATCCAGCGAGTGCCCTCGTCAACGAAAGTCCGGTCTATCCTCAAACGCCCCAGGCCGTCTATCCCCAAGTAAGTAACCGAGAGTTCAGAACTCGCCTCTAAATGATCGCCTAAGACCCACCTCCCTCGGGGATCTTCGAGTACTCCCAATAATGCGCGAACAACGCGCGCTGTAGATTGATCAAGATCCTCAGAATCTACACCCATAAGCTCTAATTCTTGATTAAATCTTGGCTTAAGGCCCAGAATACGATTGGTAGTCCATCCCTCTAGTCCCTGATCTGAAATACGTTGCAACCAAGCATGTACTACCGTACCAACATGAATAGCTGACTGGCCAGCCCATTGATAATCCGGGCGACTTGCTATTAACATATTTTCCAATGGATCAAAATTTAAGTCCGGTGAATAAATTTTGGCAAGTCTTCTGAGCTTCGGTTGGATCATAGTTTCTATATCCTGACTATCCTGTATCTCCAAGTCTTCCAATTCGAAATTCGGCATCAGCAAAACCCACACCAGTGCTGCAAGGCTTCCCTTAGGAGGCTCTTTTTTATTGATTCTTAGCTGAACTATTAGATGCAGATCGTTTCTGGCGCGGGTTGTAGCTACATACAAAAGTCGTGCTCGCTCTGACGCATCACGAGTCCGCTCCTCACGCCTAACGAATTCTATCAATGGATCTTTGCCCTCGGGGCTTTTCATCAGTGGAGCCATTAGCAATCCATGTGTTTCTTCAGTACCGATGCGCTCCATCCAATAAAGTGCCTTTGGGTCCGGTGGACGCGGTCTTCTCCCAAGGCCCAAAAGAATCACCGTATCAAATTCGAGTCCCTTGGCGCGATGAATTGTCATGACTTCTATGCCTGTTTGACGGGGGGGTTCTCCCTGTCCCCATGGTTCAGACAAAAGGCTATCCAACTCTAGGGGGTCATCTAAGTCACCGTTAACAGAAAACTCATCCAGTAACTGAAAAAAACGATCTGACTGATCTAATTCACCCGTAAAATCCAGGCATGCAGGCCCCCCCAAACTTACCCAAGTACGCTCCACCCAACGGGCTAAAGATTGCTCAGCTCTTAACCTGAAAGCTAGCTGTAGAATACCGCGGGTCTGGGTGAGTCTCTGTTGCCCGTCGCTAGAAAGTTTTTCGACCTGACCTTCATCGTTTATGATTTGCCAAACGGTTTTTCTGTCGTTCCCAAAGGCTAGCGTATGAAGGTCCTGCCAAGACAATCCACACCAAGGTGCTCGAAGGATACCCAGCCAAGCGATTCGATCACCTAGATGAGTCAATGCACGCGTGAGGCCGATTAAGTCCTGTACGACCTGCGTCTGATTCGGCGCATCAATCTCGACAGCATGAACATCAAAACCACGGCTGCGAAGCTGGTCATGCAATCCACGCAGATGGCTCCTACTTCGAACCAAAATACCAACTGAACAATGTTCGTTTTTATTAAGTTCGTCCCCAAGGATCTCCATCACTTCGCTTAGTTCGTCATTGGGATCGTCTCCCCTCAGGGCGTGAACGCTTACTTTACCTACAGCCTTATTTTCAGGGTCAGGCAAAGAGGCATGAAAGCGTCCCATTCCAGCAATGAGATTATCTTCAGGGGGAAATATATTTTGGAATGCCCTATTCACCCAATCAACAACTTCTGGAGAACTTCGAAAATTCTTTGCTAGCTCTAGGCTTTTCAAGGTTACACTACCAAGAGACCTATGCATTGTTTTTAAAAATAAAGAGGGATCGGCATCTCTAAAACGGTAAATTGACTGCATAGGATCACCAACAAGGAAAAGAGTCCGGCCATCCTCAGGCTCCCACCCCGCTGTAAGTAATTCAAGCAAATGATGTTGGCTGTGGGACGTATCTTGGAACTCATCGACCAGCAGGTGCTGAACACGCTGATCTAATGCAAGTAATAGATCAGATGGATTGTCTACTTGGCCTAGTGCACGCTGGGCTGCCATAGCAATTTCAACAAAATCCACCACATTTCTTTCATCAAAGACCACTTGCAGTTCTGCAGCCAAATGGCGCAAAACTACCCTGAGAGCAGACAGGGCCTCCCATTGGGATTCGTCATACTGAGGCTTTGGTAGATCCCGAACGATGCATAATTGCTCCCGACATTCGTCATCTTTTTTTAGATCTTTCATGACCTCTCTGAGCTTCCCGCGGTCTTCTGCCTGCTTGGGACCAAAGCCTTCTCTTACGGTTAATCGCTTGCGCCAATTACCCGCTTTTGTGAGAAAGAGATGACTAATTCCCTGCCACAAATCCAGACATTCGGGCGTGGCTGCCGGGAATTTTTTGCGGTCTTTCCAGGGTTCTAATTTCGCTCGCAAAACCGAATCACCAGCAAACCGGGCAGAGTGGGACAAAAGGGGCAGTAACTTTAAGGAAAGTTCGCCTGACAATGTTTTTGCGAGTGATGTGACCTTCTCCAGAATAATTTCTTGAAGCGTTTTCTCTAAAACTTTTCGGAGTTCTACTGAGCTAGGGACAGCCAAGTAACGCAACCACTGGTCCCTTCTTGGCAGCATTTGCACCAACAGAAGCTCAAGCTGGGATAGTCTGTTGTCTAATCGATGTAAAAGAATGCCTAGGCTTTTTCCTAGCTCCCCCAGATCTGAAAGCTGATTTACTGTTCGTTCGGTAGCTTCGCGATATTCTCCATCTACATTCTCTTTAACTTGTGCTCCGGCAACCCCGCCAGACAAAATTGGTAACCGTTGCGCGAGCCAGGCATTTAAAGCATCTACAGTATCGACCCTCAGTCTTTTGGGTTGATTTTGAATATCCCAGCTGAGTTTCTGATCACGAGCCAGTACCGCTAATGCAAGATTTCGGGTCTGCCTCTCATGACTACCCTGAGCAGGCTTTTTCTTTTTCGCTTTGTCTAAAGAAGCCAAAATTCGACTTCGCATCTCTAAAGCTGCCTTGCGGGTATAGGTAATGGCAATAATTTGTTCAGGGAGATCTACTTTAGCTAGAAGCGCCAGATAACGCTGGATGAGCAGTTCTGTTTTACCCGAGCCCGCAGGAGCCTGTACGACAAAGGACCGGTTAGTATCGAGGGCCGCTCTTCGGGCAACGTTATCGTTCATAGACATCTTGAGGTGAGCATTTGCTTCGCGCTAGAACTACCTGCTCATACACGCGGGTTAGGGGTGCAAAAATTCCCTCTGCCCGATCTAACTCTGACATTGATAGACGGACATCGCCCCGTGAAAATTCCTTAAGGAGGCTTTCGAGCCGTTGCCTCCACATCTTCTGTTGGCTTATCCAGTCCCCCTGATACCGGTCAAGGTTTTCTGGAGAGCCCGGAAAAACATCCGATGGTTCCCAAATACCCCTGTAACGGGTCCCTGCCGGACGAAGTATGCCGATTACTGCTGCCGTAACTGGTTCTTCTGCGGCTAATGTGTAAAGCGGAATCTGAACGTCAATCAAGCGGGATTTAAGCCAATCAGCAGGTCTTGCTTGTGAGCCTGTCTTGTAATCTATGATTGCAAGACCCCCGCCTTCTAGTCGGTCAACTCGGTCAATGCGACTAACCAAAACAAATCCATTAAGTTTAATGGTGATTTTTTTTTCTAGGGCTTCCACCTCAAAACCGGATCGCTGAACATCGCAATCTGCTAATGCTGCCAAGAGTGCCTGAAGACGAGTCAACTCAAGGTCATACAAAACCCGCAGTTGGTTTCTCAGCGAACCAAATGCCTCATGTAATGCCTGTCCAGCGCAGGTCTTGAACCATTTGTCCCGCTCGGCTTTACTCATATTGTTAATAGTTTCTTGGTTATTGAACCGTTGCCAGGCTAATTCCATGGCACGGTGAGTTATCACCCCCCGCCGCCTGTAGCCAAGTCCTCTTCTTACTTTCTCTAAGGGCTTAGCCCCAAGACGCTGTTCGCAAAAAGCTACCAATGGACACACGGCCTGGGTGTTTAGGGTACTAACGCCCCCACTGATGAAATTACGGGATAAAGGTGGTGCCTTATCCTCTAAATTTTCCTTAGGCAGAGTTCCAAATAGTTGGCGGGAAAGGCGTAATTCTGCCCCATCGACAACATCATCAAGCTGACATGGTGTTGCTTCTAAGATAAGGGGACTGGGGTTTACTGGATAATCACGGATCGTCTCCGGCCAACTAAAAATAACGGCAGGCGAACTCGACAACAATTGTGTAGTCAGGGTTTGACTTCGTTCTAAAGATTTGTGTGGGGATGAATCTGGCACATCATGGGAAAGCAATAACGACCTTGGAAGCAGTGGATTGAGGTCTCGCACTTCGGGCCACCGATCATCTGTCATGCCGGTCACCCAGACGCCATCATAGCCAGGACCCACATCTTCAATGCGTCCTAACAAGTAAACCCCACGAAGTGGAATCGGTAGGATGGACTTACGTCCCTGTAGGATTTTCCGGATCTCCCCTAGAGCGGCGTCCATCGAAATAGATCCAACTACAGAGGTTAGAGATGCAAAATCACATAGCGCGGACTCCCAAAGCTGGTTAATTTCATTGGACTGGTCTACTTCTAGTCCTGACAGCCATTCCATGTCGCTTAGGACTTTCTGCCATACCAGGATCCATTGCGTTGGCGTACGGCGATGAGGAACGGAATTTACTAGTGCTGCTAAATCTTTTATTACCATACCGATGATTGGCGCATGATGATTTAAGTAGCTACTTAAACCACCGGTGCTGATAGCATCCCTAAAGCAAAGCTGGGAAAACAGTTGATCTCTTAGGTCCGCTTCAAGGAAGGCTCGCTCATCCGCTGACCCAAATTTATCGCTAAAAAAAGGGCTTCTAAGCCACCGGCTAAAAGTAGAGGCACTTCCTGATGAAGAAAACAGCTCCAAAGCCGTTAGCGCAGCTGCAAGCGCGGGTAAACCTCTCAATTCTTCAGACCCGTCTTGCCAGCAATTCGTTTTAACCTTTGGGCCTAGTAGTACGCCCTCAGAGCTTAAAGTGTCATTAAAAACCCGATGAACTTGCGACCTTCGCCTATCTAGATCGGGCACAACTACAGCTATCCTAGAAGTATCCGCATTTTCTAGCTGACTAGCTGCCCAACGAGCGGCTGCCTTTATTTCTCCATCCTCATCGGATACGGAAATTCGACGTGGTTTTGACGTTCCTTTCTGATCTGCCCAACGGAACATCTTCCAACCACAGCCCAATAAATGATCAAAAAGATTTTTTTGAGCAGGAGTCTCCTCAAAAAACTGGGCCCAGATCACTGGGGCTTCGGAAAACCCGGATAAATAGCGTACTAAGAAATCCTCCAACTGGGACGAATCGATCCAACCCCGCTTTCTCAGAGTGGCATCAAAACGTTTGTGCCACAAAATCAAGGCCTGCGACTCCTCACCCGGAAGTAGGCCCATCTCCTCCAGCGGCCCTAAATTCCATTGTTGGATTAATCTCCACGCATCTGCGGCCCAGCGGGACACACTAGTTAGGTTTGTAACGGGAACTGAGGGTATCTCCGTTTCTTGAACCACCTGCCTCCATATGGCCTCTTCTTGTCGAGCAGTCAGAAGATTCGGCGTGTCAACTCCATCCAGGGTTGACCAAAGTTTTCGTACCCAAGCCTGGTAGGTTAGTACGGGGGCTCCAGGGTAAGCTGTGACACGTTGTTTATCTGCCCCTGACCACAGATAGGCTTCATATTGAGCGGCCAGCAGGCTATGAGCAACCACTATGGTCGCACCATTTCCAAGTGCTATATCCAGATTATTTATCAATTATAATCAATAATATATAATATTTTACTAATGTATATTATAGTTTCTATTTGGTAGCCATGCTCTCTAAAATGCGTTCCATCCGCTTAAAAACTTCTATCAGAGTTTCTACATCAGGCAAAATTGTAATGCGGAAATGGTCTCGGTATTGGGTATTAAAACTGGAGCCAGGAGCAACAAGCACGTGTTCTCGCTCTAAAAAATCAAGGGCAAACGCCTCGTCATCGAACCCCTTTAGAAGCTTGGTATTCACGCCAAGGAAGGCGTACATCGCTCCGCGTGGCTCCTTTAGGTATAAATATGGGCTTTTTTTTACCGCCTCCATTATGGTACTACGGGATTCATACAGTCTTCCGCCTGGCCCACAGAGCTGCTTAATGCTCTGATACCCACCCAAGGCCGCTTGAACCGCCCATTGTCCCGGGACATTGCTACACAGCCTCAGAGCAGCGAGCAAATCGAGTGCGGCTAGATAATCCTTAGATTGCTCAAGGGCGCCGCTAAAGGAAACCCAGCCAACTCGATACCCGCAGGCACGATATACTTTTGAGAGACCACTAAACGTGGCGCACAGATTGTCCCCGCAAAGCGTGGCCAAAGGTATAAATTGAGCATCATCGTAGACCATCTGATCGTAAATCTCGTCCGAAAAAAGAATGAGTCCATATTTTTCGGCTAATTTAGCTAGGCCCGCTAGGCATTCCTGACTATAAACTGCGCCCGTTGGATTATTAGGATTTATCACAACCAAAGCCCGCGTTTTTTTGGTGATAAGCCTCTCTAGCTCAGAAATATCAGGTGCAAAGTTATTTTTCTCTGGGCATGGATAATGAATAGCCTTCCCTCCGTTAAGAAGGGTAGCTGCGGTCCATAATGGATAGTCTGGGCTGGGAATGAGAACTTCATCCCCCGGATTCAGCAAAGCCCGCAAGCTAAGGTCTATAAGCTCACTAACCCCATTGCCTATAAAGACATTTTCGGCTCTTGCATCCATAATTCCGCGTTCTTGTTGTTGCATCACTACGGCTTCACGCGCAGGAAATACGCCCCTCTGAGGACAGTAGGCTTCACTAGCCTCAAGGTTCTCAATCATGGCCAAGCGCATAGATTCTGGGGTCCGCAGCCCAAACAAACCTGGGTTACCAATGTTCAGGGATAAGATCTCATGCCCCTCAAGCTCCATCTCGTGGGCACGATGACCCAATCGCCCACGTATCTCATACCGGACGCCTTGAAGTTGCCTACTGGGAATAATGTTAGATAGATTAGACACAAATGGTCACCGAATAAACGCGGGGTATTGTGCCTTCATAAAGTTGTACGCGAAACCCTACCGCGGTACAAAAAATAAAATGAAAAAATTAACCTTAATGCTACCCGAGGAACTCTAGGGATCCGGGCCAACCTTAATAGGTCGATTTGGATCTCGAATCCACTCACTCCATGAGCCGACAAACAGTCGTCCATCAGCAAAGTCCGCAATCTTTAAGGCAAGGAGAAGCTGGCATGCAGTTACGCCCGAGCCGCACATAGCAATTAGGTCATGATTTTTCCCGCCAAGACCCCTAACAAATTTTTCCTTAAGCACACTCGGCTCATAGAATTGTCCATTGCTTTTTAGATTTAAAATAAATGGATAATTGATTGCTCCGGGTATATGTCCTGCTGCATGATCGATCGGTTCACTAACTCCATGATAGCGATCCTCAAGTCGTGCATCGAGCAATACCGATCCCCTTTCTAGTAACGCAGGAATTTCTTGAACTGTCACAACCCATTCATGATGTGCTTGATGGAAGCTAAAGTCGGCTGGCGTCCAATCCGGTAGTCCCCTCTCTAATGATCCACCAAATGCCTTCCATGCCCCTAGTCCACCATCGAGCACCCAAACAGCTTCATGGCCAATCCAACGAAGCATCCACCACAAACGAGCAGCAAATACGCCATCCTGATCATCATAGACCGCGATACGGGTATGGTTGCTGATACCCCATCCACTGAGCTTCGCAGCTAATAAATGTGGCTCTGGTAGCGGGTGACGCCCCCCGTGGTCCTTTGGTGGAGCAGCTAAATCCTTTCCTAGGTCTGCGTAACGGGCAGATGGAATATGCCCCTCTAGATACGCTACAGATCCCCCTTTAGAGTCCCCTAGGTCATACCGGCAGTCGACCACTACCCAACGATCATCATTTAACCGAACTGCCAGCTCTTCAGTGCTAATCAAAATGGAACTTGGCAATGACAAACACCTCTCCCATAGAAGTTTTGTTACTTACCAGATTATTTTCCTGCGGCAACCTGCTCCAATGCAACTTCAGCAGAGCTAACCTTAAACTCACCTGGAGCCTCGATGTTTAATTCGGTAACTACACCATCATCTACGATGATTGAAAAGCGTTGTCCTCTAGTACCCATTCCAAAGCCGCTGGCATCTAACTCTAGTCCTAATGCTCTTGCGTACTCAGCATTTCCATCAGCCAACATCAATACTTTTTCTCCAGCTCCCGCCGCTTCACCCCAAGCCGACATAACAAACACATCATTAACTGCCATACAGGCTATAGCATCAACGCCCTTTTCCCTTAAGGCATCAGACGTATCTATATAACCCGGTAAATGCTGAGCCGAACAAGTAGGAGTAAACGCGCCAGGCACAGAGAAAAGTACCACTCTTTTGCTACCAAACAGATCTTTTGTGTTTAGCCCTTCTGGGCCACCTTCGCCCATAAACTTAAATTCACCCTCCGGCATTGACTCGCCAACTTTTATCGTCATTATTATGTTCCTCTTGTTTTATATAGTTAGATTCGACCTGCCAGACTTTGTATATAAACCCAGAAGGCTACGTAATAAAAACCAAATGAAAAAGCCTGAAAACCTCAGATACAACGCCAGATGTTAGGAAAAACCCACCAGGGTTTTTTCCTATCCGCGCCTTAGGGCCTGCTCGAGCTGTCTTTCTCGATCCTCTTCCGCATCCACATACCGCATCCAGCTTCGTGCGCCCGTGCGGCTTCTTGAGTCTTTCTCCGCATCTCCAAACGCATTGCGCGATGCATCAAATTCACCAAGCTCAAACAAACAAGCTCCCAGAATCATATTTGCCTGATCAAGCCGACGGAGGTCACCTTTACGCATCCCTGATCGTGCCGCATCAACACAACTCTGCCATTGCGCCAAATTCTGATGTGACTGAGCCAACCGAATATCAAGTACACCATCATCAGCGAGGCCAGCTGCCCGACTAAGTGCCGGAATCGCTTCCTCATCTTCCTGAGCAAGCTGCCAAGCCTGGGCTAACACACGCCAATTGCTTTCAGTGGATTCCACAATGCCATCTTCCAAGCCTTTTTCTAGTATTTTGGCCGCTTTATACGGGATATCTGCCTGAAGCAGCAGCTGCGATAAATTAACAATCTCCGAGCTTCGCACTAACCAGCCAGCCTCATAGGCTGTTTCAAAAAGCCCCAATTGGCGACCTTCATCACCTTCCTGTCCATACATTGCAGACAGCTGAATGAAATATTCCCTTTTTGGCCACATTTCGATCATTGTGGTCAGCACGCCAATCACGTTGGGATATTCTTCTAGTTCGTAATAAAAAACGTTTAGCAAACGATACCAATTCTCTCGTAACTCCCGCTCTTGATCCATAGCGACTTGAATCGCCGTCCTCACAGGCTCTATACCTTCGCGAAATCTCTCCAAACTGTAATAAATTTGTGCTTTCAGAACGTAGGGGTCTGGCGCGGGTGTAGGTGTTAAAACAAACCATCGATCTAGCATTGCTAGGGAATCCTCAAACCGTTCCTCTTGGAAGTACAGCTGAGTAAGCGTGAATATTGTGGTTGTTTCAAGGCCGAGCGGTAAATCAACTTGTTGCAGAACATTTTCGTATGCCCGTATAGCTTCCCGGTAATTGTCTTGACTAAAATATATGAAGGCGTAGAAGTTCCACATTTGGGCAATCTCATAGCTGTTGAGATTGCTCATCTGGCGAACCCGATCTAACAACTCTCTTGCGCAGGGCATATCATCTTCATCTGCGCAGGCTTGGGCTTCTGATAATCTGCTGTATACGCGCTCACGCATAGCAGGCGTCTTGCGGGTTTCCTGCTGAGCTGCCTCACTTTGTTGTTCACTGCCCCTACCCTGTGCATGGATGATCCCAGAGAACAGCGCCGAACAAAGAAATGTTGTACCTAAAATCGCCGACAATAGACCAACGCGCATTTAAACCTCTCCCTTATTTCTCCAGCACAAATGTGATCTTATTTCGCACGCCAGGCACCTCCACCGGCTCGCCGTCAATCACACGGGGCTTGTATTTGAATTTATAGGCTGCAGTAGTAGCAGCACGCTCAAAAATAGAACTCGTCGATTCGACTACGAATACATCTCTAACAGTTCCAGCTCTTGTCACTGTGAATTCCAAAATTACATAACCCTCCAAACCCCTTGATGCGGCACGGGCTGGATAAATCGGAGCTACCTTAACAATTGGCAGGTATTCCCCATCGCTAACCCCGAAACCAACACCGCCAATATTTAATGAAGCATTGATCACCGGACTTGACATGGAGACAGCCATAGAACTGTCAAAGGAATCTAGCGTGTCGGGGCTGGGCATGTCCGGGGCCTGTTCAGGCTCTGGTGGTTTTTCGGGCTTTTCCTTCTTAGTTTCGACGATGCTTTGCCGCTCAACCCTGACAAAATCAACAATCCGGAACGCCCTGGCCTCAGTTATTGCGCCGCGACCCGTGGCAATCAATAGCTGCATCACAAATAACAGGGCAAACGTGA
>CAJWKT010000067.1 GCA_913041665.1 uncultured Gammaproteobacteria bacterium
GTGTTCGGACGCGATCCGAACCCAAGGGCCTCGCCTTTCAGTCGATCATCTTCAGATCGCGTTGCAGTCGATTTGGAGTCCAGACGATAAAGATGCATATACGCATCTCAAAAAAACAGTGAAATACAAGTGATTCCTGTTAGTACTAACAAGAAAAATCGGTTTGGACTTTGATCTCCAAAAAATAAAAAAAGATCAGGATCCAATATTCCACTGCATAGTAGCCGGGTTAAACTGAATAATTAGATAAATTACTGATAAAACAAAAAATATCCACGCAAAGATTTCTCCAACCTGATATCTGGGTACCTCGCGTATAAATGTGCGCGTCTTGTGAGCGCCATAGCCTCGAATATCGAGCGCCATAGCCTGAGTCTGGCCGTTCCGCAGCCCCAATACCAGCATCGAAAAAACCAAGTGCTTGATGCGAATCCACTTCCGCCTCAACTTGTTGGTATTCTGGCCGAGATCACGAATCCTTTGGGTAACTGAAATTTCTCGGCCTAACTCTAAAAAAGCAGGAAACAAAATCAGCCCCATAACTGGAGCGTGGACTAGACGGTAATCCCATCCTCGTTTAGATAAATTTTGAACCAGATCCGTCGGGTGAGTAGTAAAAGCAAAGGCCAGGCCCACTATAGCCAAAGAAAGAAAACGTAAGGCTAGTAATGCGCCAAACCCGAGCGCGCTCCACGTCAAATCCTTAACTGGCGTTTGGATCGCCACTTCGTCTGAGCCGACGGTAGCTTGGCCACCGTAAAAAAAAGGAAAAACAACAGCAAGCAGTAAGACAAAAGGCACTATGATTCTGCCAAACGCCCAGTATTGTCGTAACGGAATACTGGTCAAAAAAGCGGCCAAGAAAAAACAGAACAAGAATAAACCTGCTCCTACATAAATATTGGTGTTAAAAATTGCTACAAAAGAAACGCTCAGAACCAATAGAAGTTTTGAAAATGGCGTCATCTGATGAAAAACAGACGTTCCTTTTTTGTAAGACAGGCTGACACTAGTCACCGCTAGCCCCCTGGATCCTCTCTATCAATGCCTGGGTTGTTAAAACTGGATGGCCCAGCAGTTGAGCCGAAAACTGGGCTACAGAGGGGGGCTTTAGCCGCGCCCGCAATAGAATCTCTTCTGCGACGAAAAGTTTCTCCGGCTGCCCATCAAAGATAATCCTTCCATCACAAAGAACGGCCGCTCGATCGGCGTATTCTGCTACCAACCGCATATCGTGGGTGATAAATATGACAGAGGTACCTTCGTCAGCTAGATCACGCAGCATTCGCATCAAATTCTGAGCCTGCTGATAGTCCTGTCCAAAAGTAGGCTCATCTAGGATAACTACCTTGGGTTTGCTGACTACCATCGCAGCTACCGAGAGACGCCGCTTCTGCCCGTGACTCAAAACATAGGGACTTGCGTTACGACGATCAAGTAATCTCACCGTATCCAATAACTTAACCGTTTGCTGATCTACCTCATCTTTCTCTATTCCCAGGGCACGAAGTCCATGAGCAATTTCATCATAGACTGTCCCGCAAACGAATTGTTTTTCTGGAACCTGAAAAATATATGCAACCCGCCTTACAAGCTTCTCAAAACTATAATCACCTGTAGGGATTCCATTAACAAACACCGTACCCGAATCGGGTTGCTCAATACCATTACACAGCGAGGCAAGCGTGGATTTACCTGAACCGTTCTGGCCTACAATCGCTAATAATTCATTTTTATGGGCTAATAAACTCAGATTTTTTAACACCGATTGTTCAGCGTAATTGAACGAGACTTCCCTCAATTCAATCGCCGGATTTGACGAACTGGGTCTAGAATAATCAGCATCAACTCCCTTCCCAGGCGGCTTCTGAAGCGAAATTTTCATGTCTGAAGACTCAATAGCCTCAACCAGTTCTGCGCCATTAAGGGGTATTCCCCCAGGCAATTTATTCCCCTGCTCTCGAAGTAGTAACCCCACCTCTGAAGCCTGAGGTATCCATAGGCCCATTTGATCGCGGACCTGTAAACCGCGCTCCTCTATAAACTGGCGTGGCTCAAACGGGCCTATCACATGCCTGTCCTCAACAAGGAGAACAGCGTCCACCCGGGCAAAAACCTCATCTACTTCATGCTCGATTACCAGTACCGTTAAGTTCAGGCGCTTACGTATTCGGTCAATGGTATCTAGAACGTCTGCAGTCCCAGCTGGGTCAAGATTGGATGTAGGTTCATCTAAAATCAAAATAGATGGCTCCATTGCAAGCATAGCGGCCAATGCAACCCTCTGTTTCTCACCCCCCGACAGGTGTAATGTTTCGCGTCCCTGAAATCCATCCAACCCAACCATATCGAGCGCAAGATCAATCCGGCGCCGAATCTCGGTCGGTTCATACTGATAATTCTCTAAAGCGAAGCCTACCTCGTCCTCGACCGTTAACGTGACTATCTGGTCTTCAGGATTTTGGAATAACATGTTGACTATCCGGAAGCGCTGGTCCGCCGTGATATCACGCCTGTTAACCAGACCAAGCTTTGGGTGGTTTATTAATATTCGCCCGTCGTTGCGCCCACCAAAGTAATCGGGATAAATCCCGACAAGATTCAGCGCTAGCGTACTTTTTCCAGAGCCACTCCGGCCCAAAATAAGAACAAAAGATCCAACTTGAACCTTAAAAGAAACGTCTACCAAGGCGGCATGAGATTCCTTCTGGCCCCTCTGGGGTTTGAACCAGAAGTTGTATCTCTCTAGCAATGCAGCGGCTTGATCCGTCTTCACGCGTGGCCGCTTTGACCGTCATCAAATGCAGGTGGAATTTCGACGGAAGGGACGCCAGCATTCTCTAGCCCCCTGCCTAAATACCAAGCGGCCACCCCCCAAATGAACCCACCAAGCGCAGCGATAGCCATGGAGACTAGCGCCCATCGCGTACCGTTTGCTAACTGGAAGCCGCCTTGTCCGATAAACATAGCTAACTGATTCGCGACAGAAGTTACAGCCAACGCAAGCCCAAACAAAAACTTTTCTCCCCGCCACCTCAGGACCACAAAAATAGCTATACCAAATGCTGCCGGAAACAATCCGTAGAACATCAGTATTGGTCCATCAGGATCCCCGGCAAACCACCGGACAAGAGCTGTCACTCCCACCGCAAGAATGACTAGCATCGCTCTTTTTCGTAGATAAACCCCGGCATAGAAAAGTATCCAGGTCATACCATTGTAGAAGGCATAAATCGCAAACCCGAGAGGCCCAGTTGCCCAGACGGTACGCTCTAAAAAACCAAGAAGCCCGACAATTTCGACCGCAGCTTGGATGACGCCTAGCAACACCGCCGTCACGATATCCATGGTGTTGAGCTTAAAATCCTCGCGGATCTGGTAAGTGCTTTGTGCTGGAGAAATTTTTATGATTTTTACCGTTAGTATCCGGTCATGACTTGCGCACAACACTCTCTAGAAGAAGCCCTGTTTTTACCAGAGCTACCATCCTATTACGCAATTGTTTGTAGAAACAGCGTTGAGTTGCCCGGGGGAATTACAACCTCCTATCTGACCTGTCAATGTACTCCTGCATCTTTCCCTCTTCATAGAGCTGCCGATAATATGAGTCTGGGTCGCACGACCCTGACGGGCCTCGCTCAGCAGTCGGATCACCTTTACGCCATGTCGTACGTCTTAGTGGTGACTTCCGGTAATTCTCTGAGTCATGCAACGCGAGCTCTCCAGTCAGCAACGAACCATCTTCGCTCAGCGTATAACGTTCAACGAAGCGGGCGTTCTCGGAAATCGGCTCACCCCTATAACCTCTAACTATCGGCTGAAGTCCAATCGTCTCGACTATTAAAGTATCGCCGTCCCATCTTCCCAGGGAGTGACCAAGGGGAGATGGATAAATATAGTCGGGCCTTGCTCTTCCATCCGTATAAATGCGCCTCGATTCACCGCCAGAATACAGAAATACAAAGTGGCTCTCATAGCGCCAGATCTCAATTCCTGACGTAAAGCGCCTAAATAGTCCCGATGACATACACCGCTGGGCAGGAAAGTCGAGTTCGTGATCAAACCCATCAACATATGCCTGAGCACTGGGAGTGAGATCCATGGTGTATCTTGCAAGCCCGCCTCTACCGCGGGCACCGCTCCAAACGCCAGAAAAATCAACTGGTTTTGCCGGCTGATTCCCAGACAATGCCACAACAACGCGCTCAGCCCTCCATACACCCCTCGGGCTATCACAACTCAATGGGAAACTACGGCAAAACTCGTTGGGCTCCTCGGGCCCAAACTCACCCTCCATAACATCCCCATTTAACATTCCCACAAGAGTCCGAATATAGGGTTGTCCTGCCCCTGTTCTGTCGTCGATACCAATTTCTACTCCATGATCATCATCAATGAGAATCGACACCGGGCCGCCTTCCACATGGGCAACCAGGCCTTCTTGGTTTGCTCGGATTTCCAACAGACCATGTTGCGCGCCACGCCCCTGGTCGAACCAAATCATCCAATCACCCACAAACTCATCACTAACAGCACACACCGCCAGTGCAGGCAACGCATTACACAAAAAGATAGTCCAAAAAACCTGCGCTAATTTATTTTTCATGATATTGGTCCTTAACAATTACTGCACGCTATTATCGGCACCAGGATGGCTCACCATGACATGCCCATTCGCTAATTCCACAGTCCTGATAAAAAGCTTGGGTGAGCCATTGCGAGTAACATCTCCGGTGATCGAGATTCGATCTCCAACCTGGATAACATCAGGCATCCAACCTGTCCGTATCAAAGTAATAGGGTTATGACCATGGGTATCCCAAGTCACCTGGCTGCCCTCTTCGTCTGTTACCGCCAAGTAATACCGGACATGAGGGGACTTAAACCAAACCTCGCTCACGACGCCTTCAATGGTGTCCTGGGTATGCATATCGTATTCCACTGAAATCGAGTGATGCGCAGCGACCAGCAAAGACAGCAAACACATCGGTACACCTACCAATAGAAATCGATGCAACATGACCTCCCCCTCCCTAGTATAAAACCTTTGGGTCCTTGCAGCCCAAGCCCCAAAGGGTGCTGATTAGTAACGACAATATATCCTAGTGACCGAAATGCCTCCAGTACGATCAGTACGATCCAATGCTATAGTTGCCCCCCATACAGTGATAACCTAGTGACTGCCTATGATCAGCACAGGTGGATCTTAACGATGCTAGGCCAAAAGCTCCTAAAAAACCTTCTATTTATGCTCATTGCGACGCCAGTGGGGAATATTAATGCTGAAATTGATCTCACTGGAGAATGGGCGCCAAGATACCACGAGGATCTGCCTGAAAGAATTCCGGGTCCTTCCATTGGCGAGTTTCACGGAATTCCGATTAATGAAGCCGCTCGCATTCGGGGTGAAAGTTGGGATCCCTCAATCCTCTCTGTACCCGAGCACCAATGTAAGCCCCACCCTGCAGACTATGCCACTCGGGGCCCCTCTCACATGCGTATTTGGAAAACACTGGATCGGGCTAGCCAGCAAGTTACTGCAATTAGATTGCATATCAGCTGGTCTGCGTCAGAACGCACTATTTGGATGGACGGGCGCAGGCACCCGCCAGATTACGGGGCTCATAGTTGGCATGGTTTCTCCACCGGCATATGGGAGGGCGATCAGCTCACGGTCACTACTACACATTTAAAGCAAGGGTGGCTGAGGCGTAACGGCTTGCCACGCAGCGAAAAAGCAATACTGAGGGAGCATTTCATTCGCCATGGCAATTACCTAACTCATATTAGTATCATCGAGGATGATGCATTTCTGACCGAACCATTTATTCGGAGTCAAAACTGGGTGCTAGAGCCCTTCCAACAGATTGGTCCATACTTATGTGAGATTGCCGTAGAAGTTGACAGGCCTCAAGGAACTGTCCCTCACTACTTGTTTGGCCAAAACCCCTTTCTTAACGAATATGCGACCCGGCACGGCATTCCCATAGAAGCCGCTATGGGGGGGGCAGAAACAATGTATCCTGACTTCATTGAGTAATGCCTAACCTCATCAAAAACTCATGTGCCAGTCTTTTAATTGGCCTTTTTATTGCGAGCTCTGCCTATACGCAAACCTCACAAAATTTTCAACAAGTAGAAATCAAAGTGCTACCGGTTCAGGGCAGCGTCTATATGCTGGTAGGCGCCGGGGGCAATGTAACAGCTCAAATCGGTGAGGAAGGAGTACTGATTGTAGATACTCAATATGCTGAATTAAGTCATAAGTTACATGCCGAAATAAAAAAACTTTCCGATAGGCCCATACAATTTGTAATTAACACGCATGCTCACAAAGACCATACGGGAGGTAACGCAAATTTCGCTAAATTTGGCCAGTCTATTTTCGGCGGTAACGTTACTGGCGTCGTTGATGGAGCCCAAATGGGATCCCAGGCAAAAATCTTGGCGCATGAAAATGTTCTTCTCCGAATCGCAGAAGAAAATCCCCCCATTCTATTCTCCGGGTGGCCTACAGATACTTTCTTTCGGGATAAAAAGGAATTATTTTTTAATGGAGAGGGTGTGCAAATTCTTCACCAACCCGCAGCTCATACTGATGGGGATAGCATTGTTTTTTTTCGACGTTCTGATGTTATCAGTACTGGAGATGTTTTTAGTAGTAACCTTTATCCAGTTATAGATTCAGCACTAGGTGGGAGTATTCAAGGCATTATTGAAGCACTTAGTCACATTATAGATCTGGCGGTGCCCGCCCTGATGCAGGAGGGTGGCACAATGATTATTCCTGGGCATGGCAGACTTTGCGATGAAGCCGACGTAGTCGAATATCGTGACATGGTCATTATTATCAGGGATCGCATAGAAGATATGATAAAAAAACGCATGACATTGGAAGAAGTCATCGCTGCCAGGCCAACCCTTGGTTACGACGATCAATATGGTGCTCAAAATGGGTTCTGGACAACAGAGCGATTTGTCGAAGCTGTTTATGGAGACCTTGGTGGAACCTAAAGGTATTTCACAGATGTGTAAGCGACAGCTCTTCTATGCCACCCTTGCCTTAGGCTTGCTTGGGCAAACTACATGGGGACAAGAATTTGTGGAGATTCCCACGCCAAGAAACCTCGCTCCAATGGAACTCACTGGATACTGGGTGTCAGTGATAACAGAGGATTGGAGGTGGCGGATGATGACCCCACCCAAGGGTGACTACGCAAGCATCCCACTGAATAAACATGGACAAGATGTAGCCAATATGTGGGATCCAGAGAGGGATGAGGGCAGCTGTAAGGCCTATGGTGCGCCAGCCGTAATGCGTATGCCGATAAGAATCCACATTTACTGGGAAAACGATTGGACCTTACGCATTGACACCGATCATGGTATGCAAAATCGATTTTTATATTTTGAACCAGAGGAAAGGGATAACGGATCCACATTACAAGGCTACTCTCGCGCAAGTTGGGGTGGAAATCCGGGTGGTCGATTTGAGTTTGTCACTGTCAGGTCAGAGCTTAACCATCTAGAGGTTCGAACGACTAAATTAGCGCCCGGTTATTTGCGGCGTAACGGAATACCTTATAGTGAGGAAACTGGACTAACCGAATTCTTTGACCGTCACAATGATTTCAGCGAAGAATGGCTAACGGTTACCACAATCGTGAATGACCCTGCTTACCTCACTCAAGAATTCATCACGACATCAAGTTTTAAGAAACTATATGACGATTCTGATTGGAAGCCTACGCCCTGCAAGGAATAAGGGTACGAAAAATACCACTCTTGGGTTTCGGGTCTGTTTCTCTTTTTAGATTATTTTTAGCGCCCCATGAAGACCGGCTTAGTTTTTTTCATGAAAGCCCGGCGCCCTTCAGCGTAATCTTCGCTGGCTGCGCATCCTTGCACCAATCGCTCGCACCGCTCTAAGTCTTGCTCTTCAGGATCTTTGAGCAATTCCTCAACAATGACCTTAGATGCGCGAACAGAAAGTGGTGCATTGGTTGCAATGGTCGTCGCAATCTGAGTTACAAAGGAATCTAATTCAGACTTCCCTAGGACTCTATTTACAAGGCCCATTTGTACTGCCTCAGCTCCCGTAAAACGGTTGCCCGTAAAAAGCATTTCCTTCGTGTAAGCTGGTCCTAACAAATTCAATACCAATTCCACCATGTAGCGCCTGTACCCTAAACCCAAACGTGCTGCTGGTATCGCAAAAACAGCATCATCAGAGCAAAATCTTAAGTCGCAACTGGCAGCCAACGCAACCCCACCCCCCATACAGTAGCCACGAATCATCGCTATAGTCGGTTTTTCTGTCTTTTTTACTGCACGGTACATCTGGCTAGACTTCAGGTGATACTCAGCAGCCGCCTTGGCATCATTCCGTTTTTCTTCAAATTCCGAGATGTCAGCCCCAGAAACGAATGCAGCATCCCCTGATCCAGTCAGGATAATGACCCTCACACCGTCATCCCTTGAGAACTGCTCAATCACTTCGGTTGCACGAGCAGCCATAGCCAAGGAAACAGCATTACGCTTCTCTGGCTGATTCACTGTTAGCCAACCAATAGCACCATCCACATGAGCTAAAATCTTGTCAAACTTTGAATTAGTTTCCATTTTTCTACCCACAATTACTTCTGTGCTCGCTTGCTAGTCAATAGCGCCCTCAGCGCGTAGCTGTTCGATCCCCTCATCTGAATATCCAAGCCTGGTTAGTATCGACTCCGTATGCTCACCACACTCAGGTGCTGAAATTTCCAACTTACTAGGTGTTCGACTAAGCCTTACTGGCTGCCCAACCAAACAAATATCTCCTAGTTTGGGCGACGAGACGGTCTGCGCGATACCGAGATGTTGAACCTGTGCATCACTGAAAGTCTGATCCAAGGAATAGATCGGTCCGCAGGGCACACCATAACTATTAAAATGTTCTATCCATTCTGAGCTTGAGCGCCTGACTGTGATCTCCTCAATGAGATCATTCAGATGGTTCCTGTTTTCTCTTCGTGCCTCTGGGGTAGAAAACTCTGGCTGTGCCCGCAAATCCTCTCGATCAATGGCTTCGCAGAAACGCGCCCATAGCGGGGGTGGAGGAGCTATATTAATATATCCATCAGAAGTTTTAAATCGCCCGGTGGGAGCACTAGTAGGGTGGTTGTTACCCTCCTGCTTCGGCAGCTCTCCAGCCATCAGGTAGCGGGAGGCCTGAAAATCCAACATAAAAATTTGGGATTCGAGCAAGGAAGTTTGCACCCATTGACCTTCCCCGCTCCTTTCACGCTCAATCAGCGCAATGAGAGTACCTAAGGCCCCAAATAAGCCAGCCGAAAGATCAGCAATTGCGGTACCCGCCCGCATCGGGCCTCGACCAGATTCACCTGTCACCGACATGAGTCCCCCCATACCCTGAGCGATCTGGTCTACTCCCGGCCTGTCTCGATACGGACCATCCTGGCCGAAACCAGAGATACTTGTATAGATCAATTTTGGATTAATACGTTTTAATGACTCGTAATCAATGCCTAATCTATTTTTAACATTTGGTCGATAATTTTCGACAAGAATATCAGCGCCTTCAACGAGTTTTTTCAATACTCGAAGACCTCCCTTTTTCTTTAGGTCGAGTCCTATGCTGCGTTTATTTCGGTGTAAATTTTGAAAATCAGGATCGTGACGGGTAGAAAAGTCGGCCTCCCCCAAACTTGCAGGTATTTCCACTTTTACAACTTCTGCACCCCAGTCCGCAAACTGCCGGACACAGGTTGGACCTGCGCGTACGCGGGTAAGATCAATCACTACCAATCCAGAAAGCGCTGGTGCTTGAGCGTCTGTCATTGTGAGTACCACCTAAGAACCATTCCCTGCCTTATGCTTAGACTCTTAACTTCGAATCCTCTTACCTACAAACCTGAAGGGCTCAAACTAAGCTCTAATATTTATCGACTTTCATTGCCTAGACTCTACCTACGAAAGTGGTAATCATAGGGCGCCCCCGTGGAGCGAGCATTAATCCAAATCTCCAACATTCCCTCCAGGACGTGAGAGGCACGAATCGGGCCCACATCCAGTGGCTCAAGTCCCATGCCGGACACCAATTCAGCCACAGTAGCCTTTGCATCGGCATTATTACCGGCCAAAGGAATAGTGACCGGTCCACCGGGGTCGATCATTGTTCTATAGTTTAATGTATTGAACGCTTTGACCACGTAGGCATCCGGTACGATGGCCTGAATCAATTCACCATTGGATGTATCTACTGCATGATCGGCAAACCCGTCATCCGCATCCCTGGAGATGCGGTTTGTAGGATCCAGAATAATTTTCCCGGAAAGATTGCCGAGGCCTCGTACTACCTCTTCTGCAACATCCCCGCCCATCTTGGCCGAAAGGTTCTCCGCTACTATCTTTCCCATGCTGTAAGCATGGAAGCCTGTTCTCATGTGCAAAAAGCGCATGGGTTTTAATTCTCTCATTTTATCCTCTGCTAATTCCATGACTAAAGACTGAACGCCCCCGCGCTTTCCCTTGAAAATTGACAAATCGTTATCATGCTCATTACAAATTGTATAAAACGCTGCCAACTCTATTGACGACTTCAATCTCTTTTTGTCAGTCCAAAAATATCCCAAGTAAGGTTTGACTACATCGTTTGACCAAATCAAATCCTTGCCAGAGGTTGCGCCGTAATTCCAAAACCCCCAGTAGTGCTGGGTCATCTCGGTCATATCGTCGCCGATAATTGCGATGGCTACTTTATCCTCGCCCTCCGATTGTATTGCATACTTTATCATTCTTTTGGTTGTCCTTCATACCATAGAAAAATACCCCACGCCAGCCCGACCACAAGCCACATATGTTCCACGGGTTAGACATTAGTGGTTGCGGTGTACCCTGTAAAGCCTTTTTTCTTATTGGCTGAAAGGGCTTTGCTCGCTTCGCTTCCCGCTGGCTGACTGCCGTGAATAACCAAGGCGAAATCATCCGAACCAGAAATTGCCAGATCGTCGGTGTGATCTATCTCTAAACCAAGCGCGTTGGCTTCATCCATAGAAAAGAAAACCTTGGCCGACTTGACCATCGTCTGCGGGATTAAATTGTCATACTTTCCACCCTTTGAACAGGTAAAAACAAAATTGCTAGGCAACCCACCGTGGGCTGCAATGTACTCCAACAAAAACTTGATGCTTTTCGTATAGGAATAAAAAACGACATTGGGAAAATAGCTTGCCGCTTTCATCCATGCGTTGAAATAGCTTTGCGAATAATAGTCGCCGCCGATATGCACGCGCAACGTCCCGCCACGAATCAACCCCACAGCCTTGACACTCTCGACAATCAACTTGGTTTTTTCCGCTGTGCTTTTCTTTGACTTTAATAAATCGAAATTGTCCCAGCGCACCGCCCTGACGTTTGGACGTCTGGCCTCATCCATTGCCGCATAACACCGATAAATAACACCATCAGCGTCTGGCGTTTGCAGGTCTGTTATCTTTCCCGTCACCCTGTCGGCTTTTGTGAAGCAGGTTTTGGCTCCGGGGCAAGAGTGACCGCTTGGGAGTGAGTAGTGCCAAATGCCTTTCAGCTTGGCGTTTTCAAATGTAATTTTAAGTAGGGTATTAAGTGTCATAACTTCAAATATAGTAGCACAGGAATGTTTTCTTGTCAAGAGGAAAGGGGGGAGAATATCTCCCCCCCGCCCTTACTTTGCTAGCTTGTTGAACTTGTTCAAAGCTCCTTCAAGCTGTTCTCGAACAACATTGACGACACGGTCTTTTGACAGACAACGCGTAACAATGCTGGACGCTGGGATTCCGGTCTCCTGTGAAACGCTCTTGACATTGTCAAGGATTTCTTGAGGAAGTCGAAACGCTCCCATTCCCTTTTTGTCGGTTTTTGCTGCCGATTCAGCTTTTTGTTTTGTCTCCATAAGAAAAAGACTTTTTCCCTTTGAGGGTCTCTTGAGATTTGCCGCCGTAGCCTTCTGGTTCTAGCCCGTTCTTCTTGAGCCATTTCCTATAGCCTACATCAACCGCTT